>CAUQUO010000013.1:0-57469 GCA_963521335.1 uncultured Capnocytophaga sp. | reverse complement strand
TTTATTCTATCAGAAAGTAATCTGAAAAATTGCACTTGATGGTGGAATAGGCGAAATATATAATTTAATATTAAAGTTTTTATTTTCTCAAAAAAAGTAGTATCTTCGCCCATTCTTACTTAGTTAATAAAATGAAAAAAATCTTATTATATAGTTCTTTTATAGTAGTATTTATATTACTAATAATAGCCTGTACTCCAAATGCCAATACTTACTATAACCGTCAAATGCAACCTATTGTAACAAAGTATAACGTACTTTTCAATGGGGAAGAAGCCTATGCTAAAGGAGTAAATGAATTACGAGATAAATATCAAGATAACTTTGCTGAAATATTACCTGTAGAGCCTATTGGTATGAGTGGTAAAGTACAATTAGATGGTATTGGGAATCCTAATTTTGAGCGCGCAGAAGAAAAGGCTATAAAAACTATTCAACGTCATTCTATGGTTTTTAAAGGAATACAACGCAACTACAAGATTGATGATGCTTATATGCTATTAGGACAAGCGCGCTATTATAATGAACGTTTTTTTCCTGCATTGGAAGCTTTTAATCATTTACTTACTAATTATGGTGTAAGTGAACGTATTCCTGAAGCAACTATTTGGGCACAGAAGACTAATTTACGTTTAGGTAAGGATAAAGTAGTTATTGAAAAACTAATAGCTTTTTTAAAAGAAAATCCTAAAATACATAGAAACGATAAAGCTGAGGCTTATGCTACTTTAGGACAAGCATATATCAACCAAGAACTGTATCCTGAAGCTGCTGAGGCTCTTTATTATGCAGGAAAATACACTCGTAACAAAGCTTTACGAGGGCGCTATTACTTTATCGCTGCACAACTATACGAAAAACAACATCAAAAAGACTCAGCAGAGGTTGCTTTTGAAAAAGTAATAAAACAAAACTGGAAAATACCGCGTAAATTATGGGTAGAAGCTCAATTTGGTAAAGCTCGTAATAATTCTTTTACAACTGAGGAAAAAACAGCTTTTTTAACCTATTTATATAAACTTGAAAAACGTTATGAACACAAAGATTATCTTGATGTGCTTTATTACACTCATGGTGAATTGTTAAAAGATGAACAAAAAGAAATTGCTACAAACTACTATCGCCAATCTTTACTCAATAATAAAAATAATAATTCATTAAAAGCTAAAGCACATACACGCCTTTCAGAACTTTTTTTTGAACAAAAAGATTATATTGGAGCTTATCAACACTTAGATAGTACTCTTACTTATATTCCTGAGCATACTTTTGAACATCTTTTTGTGAGAAGAAAAAGGGATAATTTAGCTAAAATAGCTGAATTAGAATTTATAGTAAAGAAAAATGACAGTATTTTAAGAATAGTACATATGCCCGAAAATGAACGTCGTTCTTATTATCAAAAATATATTGATTCTATGCAACAAATAATAGCTCTTCGCTCTCAAAAAGAAGAGACAAAAAAAGCTAAGAATACAGGAATAGGTTTTATAACTTTTGATGCTACTCCACTACAAGGTGGTAAATTCTATTTTTACAACCCCATAACATTGGCTTATGGTAAACAACAGTTTGAACAATATTGGGGTGATAGAAAATTAGAAGATAACTGGCGTTGGTCAACAGTAAATTATAAAGATGTTGCTAATCTTATCTCTTCTACTACGACTGAAACTATTCTTCAAAAAGAGGTTGATACTCCTGAAAACTATATTTCAAAACTTCCTAAAACAGAAACAGAACTCTCTAAACTTTCTGTAGATCGCAATGAAGCACTCTTCCAATTGGGAGTACTTTATCGTGCAAAATTTAATGAAAAAGAATTGGCTATACAACGTTTAGAACGTGTACTTGCTAATAATCCTACTTCTGATTTAGAGGTTGTAACTCTTTATGAACTTCAAAAAAATTACACAGACTCTCATAATCCAAAAGCTGAGGACATAAAAGCTCGTTTACTTACTAACTATGCTAATACAGATTATGCTAAACTTCTACAAGGCAATATAACCTCTCAACAAGAGCGTAATAAGATTGCTCAAATATTTGTAGACACTCTTACTGCTCAATATATACGCGGTGAAATAAAAGAAGTGGCTTTCAGATTACAAGAAGAGGGTAGAGAATATCGAGAAACTGCACTTGCTCCTACTATTGCTTTATTGCAGGCTAAAACTACGGCTCGTTTAATGGGAATACACCCTTATCGTGAACAACTACAACAAATTGTCACTAATTATCCTGCTACAGTTGAAAGTGAAGAAGCTAAAAATCTACTAGAAGAGCTCAAAAATTTAGAGAATGAGTCTTATATATCTGATGATAAGGCTAGCAAATGGAAAGTAGTTATTACAGGAACTACTTCTGATACTCGTACAAAGTTAAGAGAGTTTTTAACAGAAAAACTTAAAAGTATTTCAGAGGTACTGATGCTTTCTGAAGACCTTTACAATAGCGATGAAACTTGGTGGGTAATACACAATATTAGAGATGGTTATTCTGCTCAAAATATTATAAAAGAACTTAAAAGTTTCTTAGAAAAGCAACAACTTTCTGCTTTTGCTATTGCCTCTGAGAACTATCGTTTGATACAAATAAGGAAAGAGAAAGAGAAATTAGGGCAATAAAATTTTATTTTGTAAAAGATATGTTCATTAGCTCAGCATTGCCTGAGCTTTTTTTATAGCTTGTATAAATGTATCTATTTCTTCGAAAGTATTATATATAGCAAAACTGACACGTATAGTACCTGGTATATTATAGAAGTCCATTATTGGTTGTGCACAATGATGTCCTGTACGTACTGCAATTCCAAATTTATCCAATATTGTACCTACATCATAGGGGTGAATACCTTTTAGGTTGAAGGAAACTACAGCTGTACGTTGTTGCAAATTGTCATTACCATAGAGAGTTATTCCTTCAATAGTTTTGAGTTTTTCAATAGTGTATTCCAAAAGTTGGTGTTCATAGGTAGCTATATTTTTTATACCAATTGTATGTATATAGTCGATAGCTGTAGCAAAGGCTATGCCTCCACAGATATTAGGAGTTCCTGCTTCAAATTTATAGGGCAAGTCGGCATAAGTACTTTTCTCAAAACATACTTCTTTTATCATTTCTCCTCCTCCTTGATAAGGGGGTAGTTGTAATAATAATTCTTCTTTACCATAAAGAGCTCCGACCCCTGTAGGTCCATACATTTTATGAGCTGAAATGGCATAAAAATCAACGTTTAAGGCTTGTACATCAGGTTGAAGGTGTGGTGATGCTTGAGCTCCATCTACTAAAACGACAGCGCCTACAGTATGGGCTTCTTTAATAATATACTCAATAGGGTTAATATTTCCTAAGGCATTAGATACGTGTTGCACACATACTATTTTGGTATGTTTATTTAGGAGTTGTTTATATGCAGCTATATCCCATATTCCTTTTTCATTCATAGGAATGACTTTCAAAGTGGCACCACTTCGTTGGCAAGCTAATTGCCAAGGTACTAAATTGCTATGGTGTTCTGAGGCTGATATAATAACTTCATCTCCAGCCTTCATTAGGGAAGCATATCCATTAGCTACTAAATTAATTCCGTGAGTAGTGCCTGCGGTAAAAATAATTTCGGATGATTTTTTAGCGTTAAAATGTTTTTGTAGTTTTTGTCTGGCTTTCTCATAAGAGTCAGTTGCTTCTTGACTAAGGGTATGTACTCCTCTATGTATATTAGCATTTTGATAGGTGTAATAATGGACGATAGCCTCTATTACTTGTGAAGGGGTCTGTGAGGTAGCTGCATTATCTAGATATATAAGAGGTTTATTATTGATTGTGCGTTGGAGAATAGGAAAGTCGGCGCGTATTTCGTTGATTGATTTCATTTGTTTAGTATTATTTTTGCAAAGGTATGGGATAATTAGGAAATTAGCAAATCGGCAAATTAGGGTTTTATTGAATTGGTTGCTTTAAGATTGTTCCAAGGTTGCTTCAAGGTTGTTCCAAGTTTACTGTAATAGAAATTAGTTTATTGTAAATCAGAATTATATATATTTTTAAAATATAAGGAGGATATTTTTTTCTATTTTAGATGTTCGTTTTAAAAAATTTTACTACTTTTACACCCAAATAAATATTCAATATAAGATGTATTCTTTAGACCGTATAGATTTATTAATATTAGAAGAGTTACAAAAGGATAGCAAACAACCTGTTAAGAATTTGGCGGAAAAAGTGGGGCTTTCTATTACTCCTATTCATGAGCGTGTTAAGAGAATGGAGAGTTTGGGTATTATCCAGAATTATGTAGCAGTGGTAGATCCTAAAGCTTTAGGGAAGAAATTGGTAGCTTACTGCCAAGTGAAATTATTACGACATAATGGGGAGCTTTTTGAGGAATTTGAAAAGTATATTAGCACTTTAGATGAGGTACTTGAAGCTTCATATATGGCAGGGGCTTATGATTTTCTTTTGAAATTGGTATTGAATGATATGGAGGAGTATCAAAATTTTGTAGTTCACAAGATTTCAAAATTGGAGATTATTTCTAATATTCAAAGTTCTTTTGTAATTCAAGAGATCAAAAATACTTCGATGATTAAATGTTTATCTGAGGAATCTGAAAAAAAATAATTTTGAGATGCACATAGCTATTGCAGGAAATATAGGGGCTGGTAAGACTACACTTACTGCTCTTTTGGCCAAACACTATCAATGGGAAGCTCATTTTGAAGATGTTGTAGACAATCCTTATTTGGATGATTTTTATCACCAAATGGAACGTTGGAGTTTCAATTTACAGATATATTTTTTGAATAGTCGTTTCCGTCAGATATTAGATTTTAGGGAGAAGGGAAATGATATTATTCAAGATAGAACTATTTATGAAGATGCTCATATTTTTGCTCCTAATCTTCATGAAATGGGGTTGATGACAGGAAGGGATTTTGACAATTACAAGTCTCTTTTTTCTTTGATGGAGCGCTTGGTTCTTCCTCCTGACTTATTGATTTATTTAAAAAGTTCTGTACCAAACTTGGTAAATCAGATTCAAAAGAGAGGTAGAGAGTATGAAAATACGATTTCTATTGATTATCTCAATCGTCTTAATCAAAGATATGAACAATGGATAAAGAATTATAATAAAGGTAAATTACTTATTATAGAGGTAGATAAGATTGATTTTGTAAATAATCCAGAAGATTTAGGGGATATTATCAATAAGATTGATGGGTTATTATATGGATTATTCTAATGAAGATGTAACTATAAAAAAATAAGCTATCCAAAGTATCTAAACTTAGGATAGCTTATTATATTTTTCTTTATAAATTAACTATGGTTTAAAGCTCTTAAAAAGTGCTTGCATTTTTTCTTTTTCTTCTTCAGCTAAGGCTGCATCTACTAAGATTCGGCCACTATGTTCATCAGTGATAATTTTTTTGCGAGAAGCAATTTCTACTTGAACTTGTGGAGGAATAGTAAAGAAAGAACCGCCAGAAGCTCCACGTTGAATAGGTACAACTGCTAATCGGTTTACTACACTATTGCGAATACGTTGATAAGCTTTAAGTAATCGTTCTTCTATTTTAGCTGCATATTCTTCAGCTTTTTCTTTCAAGAAGTCTTCTTCTTTTTCAGTTTCGGCTAATACTGAGTTGAGTTCTGCTTTTTTGTGTTTAAGATGAGCATCACGTTGTGCTTTGCGTTCGTCTACTTGTTTGATAGCTTCTTTCTTTTGCTCTACTTGGGCTTTACCTTCTTTGATGCGTTTTTCTGCCAATTGTACTTCCAATTCTTGGAATTCAATTTCTTTAGACAAAGAAGTGTACTCGCGGTTGTTGCGGACATTTTTTTGCTGGGTGGTGTACTTTTTGATGAGGGCTTTAGCCTCTTCAATTGTTGCTTTTTTCTCAGCGATACCCGCTTGTAAAGCATCTAATTCTTCTTTGAATTTAGCGTGACGTTTTTTGAGTCCTTCTACCTCATCTTCAAGGTCAGATACCTCTAAAGGTAGTTCGCCACGAGTGTACTGCAACTCGTCAATTTTTGAGTCGATTAGCTGTAAATCGTACAGAGCTCTTAGTTTTTCTTCTACAGTAATATCCACTTTTTGTGCCATATTTACGAATAATATTTGATAGGATTGGTATCCACATTTGATATTGAGAGGGCAAAGGTAGGAAAAATTTTTGAAAGATAGTCAAATAAAAGTGATTTTATGTATTGTTCACTTTCAAAATGACCTATATCGGCAAGGAGAATTTGCCCTTCAGCCTTGAAAAATTCGTGGTATTTGAGGTCGGCTGTTATATAAGCATCAGCTTTTGCACGTTTGGCATTTTCTATAGCAAAAGCACCACTTCCACCTAAAACTGCTACTTTTTTTACATCTTTACCAAGCAATGCCGAGTGACGCACTACACTCACTTGCATACGTTCTTTGAGGTAAGCTAAAAAATCTTTTTCGGGCATAGCTTTATTAAGTTCACCTATCATTCCCATCCCGATATGTTGGTGTTCATTTTCGAGTGTATATACCTCAAAAGCTACTTCTTCATAAGGGTGATTTTGACGAAGAGCCTGCAATATTTGTCGTTGTAAGTGTTTAGGGAAAATCACTCCTATTTGGGTTTCATCTTCAGTATGGAACACATTAGGTTCGCCAATGGTAGGGTGAGATTCCTCATTCCCTTTATAAGTGCCTTTACCTTCAAGATTGAAACTACACTCAGCATAGTTGCCTATTTTGCCTGCTCCGGCTGCAAAAAGAGCCTTTCGAAGGTTTTCAGCATTGGATTTTGGTACATAGGTGATGAGTTTTTGAATGGTATGAGGTTGAGGAATGAGAATACGTCTGTTTTGCAATTCTAAACGATTGCAGATAGATGCATTTACTCCTAAGAACTGATTATCGAGAGCCGTGTGCATACTATAGATCGCAATTTGATGCTGAATGGCTTTCATCACCACACGTTCTACATAGTTTTTTCCTGTGAGAGATTTGAGTCCGCTAAAGATAATAGGGTGAAAACTCACAATAAGGTTGCATTTTTTGGCAATAGCCTCATCTACAACTGCTTCGAGAGTGTCTAAGGTGATGAGTATCCCTTGTACTTCGGTGTTAGCATCACCTACTAATAAACCAACATTGTCAAACCCTTCAGCATATTGCAGAGGGACGAGTTTTTCTAATTCTTGAATAATATCTGTTATTTTCATTGCATTCCTAAATGTTTACGCACTTCTTTTACAGTGCTTTCAGTGAATAGTGCTTCTAAGTTTTTCCATACACTATGGTAGCCATAAGGACCATTGAGCATTTCTTTTTTAGCTTGTTCTATCGTCCAATTGTGATAAATAATACGATACATTGCCACCATTATACCTGTACGATCGGCACCGTGATAACAATGAATTAGTACAGCTCCTTGTTTTTGGTGTTCGCGTATAATTTTCAGTGTTTGTGCTATTTCAGGGGCTTTGATACGCCAAGTGAGCAAAGGGTGATTGATGAGCTTGATATTATCGGAAGCGTTGAAAATCTTTTTGTCACCTGAACGGGTGAAATAGCGTAGATTTACAATTGATTTGATAGGAATATTCTTAATAATAGCCTTATCCTCAGCTACTAATTGTTCGCTTCTGTAGAGCAAACTATCCACTTTGTACAAATTAGCATCGGCGTGAATGAGCGTTGCCTTATGTTGTGACCACAGAGGTAGCAAAGCGAATAAAATAAAGCAAATTAAAAATGTTTTTTTCATAAGGTATCTTTTATTTCTTCATATCGTGTGAGGACATCATTCACATTGCGAATTGATTGTTTTGTCCAGTGAATAAGCGTATTAAGTCGTTCTTCATCGCTGAGTTGCCAAGCTATCTCGCTGCGACGGAGTTTATCAGTGAGTTGTTGTAAGACAATAGCCACTGCTACCGAGATGTTTAAACTTTCGGTAAAGCCTACCATTGGTATTTTTAAGAAAGTATCAGCTTGTGAAAGTACTTGTGCTGAGAGTCCTTCTTTTTCAGTGCCAAAGAAAAAAGCACTTTTTTTAGTTATATCAAAATCATTGAGAAAATAGGCGTCTTTATGCGGAGTGGTGGCAACAATTTGATAACCTTGCGCACGAAGCACATCAATACAACTTTGAGTATTGTTATAACGAAATACGTCTACCCATTTTTGAGCCCCCATTGCTATTTTGGCATCAAGGCGTTTGCCGAAGCGCCCTTCAATGCTATGCGCTTGTTGCACGCCAAATACTTCGCAGGTACGCACAACGGCACTAGTGTTGTGCATTTGGAATACATCTTCCATTGCTACCGTAAAGTGATTGGTACGCTGTGCTATAATCTCTAAGAAACGCTCTTTGCGCTCTTCGGTAATAAATCGTTCTAAGTAAGAAAGTAGTTTTTTGTTCATAATATTTTTTCAAAAGCTTTACGGGGACTTCCTCTAAAAAAGACTTCACCACAATACTGATAACCTAATTTCTCAAAGAGGTGTAACATAGGGGTATTGTCAAAATTGGTATCAGCGCGCAGAGAGTGAATGCCATTATCGCAAGTGAATTGTTCTATTTGTTGCAATAGTATTTTTGCTAAGCCTTTCCTTAAATGATTAGGTGCAATTGCTACCCTATGAAAGACTACAAAATCGCCAGAGGTGAGCCATTTGCCTTTGATATGAGCATATTCGGGTTCATCGTTGATAAGCAAGGCACAATAACCTACTATTTCGTCGTCTTCTACAAGTACATAGCCATAACCTTTGGCAATATCATTCGCTATTACTTGTTCATTAGGGTAACCGTCTTGCCACTGATTGCTACCTTCAGTTTTGCGACGCTGGATAGCAGCGGATAAGATTGCCCAAATGGCAGAAGCATCGGCTGGGGTTGCTACTTTGAGTTGTATTTTTTGGGTCATATTCAATTAGGTAATCAGGTGACAAAAGGCAGGTAACAGAGGGCAAAAATAGAAAAAACTTTGCTCATTGACAAATTTTAGCTAACTTGCCCCGCTTTTAAGTTTTTTATGTTATGAATACAACCCCAAATGCGATTGAGGTACAACACCTCAGCAAACAATACAAAGAAGCTACAGTTCTTGCCTTGAATGATGTATCATTTGAGGTAAGGAAAGGAGAAGTTTACGGTATTTTAGGACCTAATGGGGCAGGGAAAACGACCCTAATGTCAATACTTTTTGGAAGTATTAAGCCTACAATGGGGAGTTTTACTATTGCAGGACTTACCTATAAAGACCCCTCTTTAAGATATAAAATAGGCGTTGTGCCACAAGAATATGCATTATACCCCACACTTACCGCAAGAGAGAATTTACATTACTTTGGTAGCCTATATGGACTCAAAGGGAAGGAGCTAAAAGCAAAAACAGATGAAGCTCTTGAGCGTGTTGCTTTATCAGCTGTAGCCGATAAAAAGATTGCTCATTTTTCGGGGGGGATGAAGCGCCGTATCAACTTAGTAGCGGGGATACTACATACACCCGAAGTGCTTTTTTTGGACGAACCTACTGTGGGGGTAGATGTACAATCTAAAAACATAATCATTGATTATTTAAAAGAGTTGAATGCAAGAGGAATATCGGTATTATATACTTCACACCATTTGCAGGAGGCGCAGGATTTTTGCGACCGCATAGGGATATTGAGTGAGGGGCAATTGATAAAAGAAGATACGCCTGAGCGACTGATTAAAGAGGTAGAGGCGTATAATTTGGAAGAAGCGTTTATTCAAGTAACAAATAACAAATAATAAAAAAGCTACCAAAATGGTAGCTTTTTTTGTTTGTGTTTTATTTTATCAAATCCTGATAGGTAGGATTTGCTGTTTTATAAGCACCTACTTGCCCTGAGGGTACATAGATATTGCGTAGTCCTGAACCTCTAAAAGCTAAAGGATCTATAACAAAAGCTGTAGGGTTAAGGATAAATGCAGAGTGCAATCTTATGTTTGCAGAGAAAGCATTCTTATCAATAGCTGTTACTGTTTCGGGGAGGTATATTAGTTGCAAGCGTACGCAATTAGCAAAAGTACCATCATTTATTTTGGTAATTCCGTCTGGCAAATCTACACTTTTCAGTTTATAGCAAGAGTTGAAAGCGTTAGTTCCTATTTCAGTTACATTATCTCCTATAAAAATAGATACGAGTTCCATATCACCTACACGATTGATACTTCCGTAGAAAGCATTATTTCCTATTTTAGTTACTTCTTTTAGTTTAGGGTCGGCGTTCATATCGATAAAACGGGTGTTAGGGTTTTTCCATTTTAGAAGTGTTTTGCCGTCAGGACTAAGCTCATAATCGGTAGTGATTATTTGTTGAGCAGAGAGAGATATACCAGTAGAAGGCCAGCCAGTATTGGTTTTAGGTCCGTAGAATATCTTGTCTTCAGTATTGATATAGTAATCGCCTTCTCTACCAGTATTGGCAGGAGGATTACCTTGGCCTGCATATATTTTAGAGCCGTCTTTACCAGGGAGTCCTCTTTCGCCTTGCGCTTTGATATTGGTGTTTACATTACCTATATACCAATAGCCATCTTTGATATTGGGTTTAGGAGCATCGGCTCCATTTTGACCGTCATTACCTTTTTCTCCTTTTTCACCTTTGGCTTTTATACCTAAATCGCGGTTGCCAACAAACCAGTTGCCGTTATCGCCTATGCGAGGAGTTTCGCCATCATTACCTTTTTCGCCTTTGGCTTTTACCCCCAAATCTCGGTTACCTACAAACCAATTACCATTATTTCCTATATGAGGCGTTTCGCCATTAGAACCGTTATTCCCTTGTGCTTTTACCCCTGTATCGCGATTGCCAACAAACCAGTTGCCGTTATCGCCTATGCGAGGAGTTTCGCCATCATTACCTTTTTCGCCTTTGGCTTTTACCCCCAAATCTCGGTTACCTACAAACCAATTACCATTATTTCCTATATGAGGCGTTTCGCCATTAGAACCGTTATTCCCTTGTGCTTTTACCTCTGTATCGCGGTTGCCTACAAACCAGTTGCCATTATCGCCTATGCGAGGAATTTCGCCATCATTACCTTTTTCGCCTTTAGCTTTTACACCCGTATCGCGGTTGCCTACAAACCAGTTGCCATTATTCCCTATATGAGGAGTTTCGCCATTGGAACCGTTATTTCCTTGTGCTTTTACAGTAGTTTTAGTATTGCCTATATACCAATAGCCATCATCTCCGATGTGAGGTATAGGAGCATCTTGACCGTTTTGCCCATCAGTACCGTTTTGCCCTTGTAGTCCTCTAAGGCTTATGGGGTTTCCCCAACCTTCGGCAGTTTTAGGTCCGTATAGGTTTACTGAGGTAAGATCTATATAATAATCGCCTACGCTACCTATAGTAGCGGTAGGGGCTGTAGCGCCTGAGAGAATAGTATTAGTACGCTCACGCTCTACGATGCGTTCTTCTACTGTTTTAGTACATTGCACAGAGGCAAGACTAAGACTCATAAACATTGCTAAATAGACAATTTTTTTCATACGTGTTAAATTACTAATAAATGTTAAAATGCAAATCAGATATAAGCATCAAAAAATGTGCCAAAGAGTTTGGTTAATAGAGATTTGAGGTTTGCTCCAAGATTGCTCCAAGATTACTCCAAGATTGTTGTAAAGTAATGTTTACAAGCCCCAAATAAAGAAAGCACGGCGTTCGCATTTAAAAGCCTAACCCTCGTTGAGGGTGTTTGAAAAGTTTTATTTATGTGGGCGTTTTGCAAAACGCTTCTACATAACATACTATAAAAGCTGTTGATAATCAGAGTAATCAACTTTGCCAAAGTCTGAAACTTTGGCAAAGTGTAGCGACGCAAAAGTGGTTTTGAGACTTTTTAAAGAGAAAACACCTAATATTCCCTACTATTTTTATAGTTTATTAATAAAGTATAAACCTATTATCTTAAATGCGAATGCCGTGTAAAGAAAGTAGATTTTAGAAGAAAAAAGGAGGTGAGAAAAAAAATAAGTATATAAATATTGGTAGATTAAAAAAATATATTATCTTTGCGCCCGATTTCGCACCTCTTTATCGAAATACTTTCATAAAAATCTTATTAAAATTGGAGGAGTAAAGCACTATTATCTACTAAAAAGAAATCATTTTTACTTTAATAACAACTATTTTATAAAATGTCTATCATTACAGATTTAAAATCTAAGAAGCTACCTGAATTGCAGGAAATGGCTAAGGAGCTGAATGTACCTAAATACAGGTATTTGAACAAGCCAGAGCTTATCGATCAAATTATTGAATACCAATCTAAAACAATGAAGAAGGCGCCTGAAAAAACTACAGAAAAAGCGACTGATAAAACACCTAAGAAAACGACTGATAAAACACCTAAGAAAGCTACTGAAAAGGTGATTATGAAGACTACCGATAAAACAACACAAACAACAACTATCCCCCCTAAGAAAAAAGAAGAGATGACAGAGAGGGTAAACACCTCCTCTCCTACCCCAAAACCTACTCCTGTTATGAACATTCCGATGCAAGAAAGTGCTGGAGAAGGAAAAAAACGAGGGAGGAAGAAGAAGATAGAGGTAGCGCAAAAGGTAGGGAGTTCACACCAGGAGAATATGCCTAAAAATCTTCCTATGAAGAAAAATACAGCTACTTCGGCGCCTTATACAGCTAATGGTTCTTCTAATAATAACGGCAATAATTCTTCTAATAACAACAACAATAATTCTAACGGTTTTAGCAACAACAATAATTATAACAATAATAACAACAACAGCTATAACAACGAGAATTTTGACAGGGAAAAGCGGAATAGGTATCGTGCTCCTGATTTTGAGTTTGACAGTATAGTAGATTGTGAGGGAGTGCTGGATATTACGCCTGATGGGTATGGCTTTTTGCGTTCATCGGATTATAATTATTTAGCATCTCCTGATGATATATATGTATCGGCGTCTCAGATACGTTTGTTTGGTTTACAGACAGGAGACACTGTACATGGAGAAGTGCGCCCTCCGAAAGATGGGGAGAAGTATTATCCTTTATTGAAGGTAATAAAGATAAATGGTTTAGACCCACAAGTAGTGAGAGACAGGGTACTTTTTGAGCATCTTGTACCAGTGTTCCCAAATGAGAAGTTTAAATTAGCAGATAAAGGGAGTACAATTTCTACGCGTCTTATAGATCTTTTTGCGCCAATAGGGAAAGGGCAGCGTGCGATGATAGTAGCGCAACCTAAAACAGGGAAAACAACCCTTTTGAAAGAAATAGCGAATGCTATCAGCAAAAATCACCCAGAGGTGTATTTGATGGTGCTTTTGATAGATGAGCGACCAGAGGAAGTAACGGATATGCAACGCAGTGTAAGGGGAGAAATCATATCATCGACTTTTGACAAGGAGGCGACAGACCATGTGAGGATAGCTAATATTATTTTGGAGAAGGCGAAGCGACTTGTAGAATGTGGACACGATGTAGTGATATTGCTAGATTCTATCACGCGATTGGCTAGGGCATATAACACGGTACAACCAGCTTCTGGAAAGATTTTGACAGGAGGGGTAGATGCCAATGCCTTACACAAGCCTAAGCGATTTTTTGGAGCGGCCAGAAATATAGAGAATGGAGGATCGCTTTCTATTATAGCGACTGCTCTTACGGATACAGGGTCTAAGATGGATGAGGTGATATTTGAAGAGTTTAAAGGAACGGGGAATATGGAGTTGCAGTTGGACAGACGTATATCGAACAGGCGTATATTTCCTGCAATAGATCTGATGTCGTCTTCTACGCGTAGAGATGATTTGCTTTTAGATGAGAACACGCTAAACAGGACTTGGATATTGCGCAAATATTTGGCAGAGATGAACCCTGTAGAAGCGATGGAGTTTATGGAAAAGCAGATGAAACAGACGCGTAATAACGAAGAATTCTTAGCGACGATGAACAATTAGGTATAAAAAAATGTTAGATAGACAAGTTTGAAAAACAATAAGTTAAATATAAAATACGAAAAATGGTATTAATTTTTAGCGAAAAAGTTTGGAGATAATAAAAATAGTTGTACTTTTGCACCCGCATAACTGAGACAATGGTAGTGGTTATGCAGTTTGGAGAGATGGCAGAGCGGTTGAATGCGGCGGTCTTGAAAACCGTTGAGGGTAACACCTCCGGGGGTTCGAATCCCTCTCTCTCCGCGAAAAGGAGTCCATTATAACCTATGTGTTATAGTGGATTTTTTTCATTTATAAAAGATAGCAAAAATATGATCATCCCAAATACATTTCGTTTAAAGGCAGAAGCCATCACTTATATAGCTATTGAGAGTGAAGAAGCCCTTATAGAAGCTTTGAAGAAATACAAAGATCCTTTTATTTTAGGGGGAGGTAGCAATATGCTACTCACTAAAGATATCACACAGCCAGTTTTTCATATTCTGATAAAAGGTATTGAGGTTGTTGAGGAAACGGATAGCCATATATGGATAAAAGCTAATGCGGGAGAGCCTTGGCATCAGTTTGTGCAATATACTTTGGCGCAAGGGTATGGAGGGCTTGAGAACTTATCGCTTATTTATGGAAATGTAGGGGCGACCCCAGTGCAGAATATAGGTGCTTATGGTGTAGAAATAAAAGATGTAATGGAGAGTTGTGAAGCTATAGCTATAGAGACTTGTGAGAAACACATTTTCAGTAATGTGGCCTGCCATTTTGGGTATAGGGAGTCTATTTTTAAAGGAGCAGAGAAAGGGAAGTACATCATAACTTCAGTAACGTTTAAGCTTACGAAGAAAGAACATATTTTGCACACTCGGTATGGAGCTATAGAAGAGGCATTGAAGAAGATGCAAGTTGAGAAGCTGACCCCTATAGATATAGCTCGTGCCGTTATAAGTATCAGAGAACAGAAATTGCCCAATCCTGCTATTTTGGGGAATTGTGGTAGTTTTTTCAAGAATCCTATTATTTTGAAAACAGTTTATGAGGAGTTATTGAAGAAATACCCTTCATTACCTTGTTATGCAGTAGATGATACACAAGTAAAAGTGCCAGCAGGGTGGCTTATAGAGCATTGTGGTCTAAAGGGTTATAGAGAAGGAGATGCAGGAGTACACAGTGATCAAGCATTGGTATTGGTAAATTATGGCAATGCGACAGGTGAGGAAATATTAGGTATAGCAAATAAAGTAAAAGCGAAGGTTAAAGAAATTTTTGGGATTAGTTTAGCATTTGAAGTGAATGTTTTTTGAGGTATTATATAGGTTATACTATAAAAAAATAAAAAAGGGAATAAATATATGTTAAAATTATTTGTGTAGTTAATAAAAAAGATATACCTTTGCAGTGTTTTTTAGAAAAGGAATTAAAACATAACAAATAATCATTCATTAACAACAATGAGAACACATATCAAGAAAGAAGTTTCATCAATTGCTCATCAGCCAGCAGGTTCTGTTGAGGAAACTCGTTTTGAGAAGATAGACAATGTTATTTTCTCAAATTCTGTAACTGCATCAATTAGTGTAGCGCACGAGATTGCCGATTTGATCAAGAAAAAACAAGCAGAGGGTAAACCTTGTGTATTGGGTTTAGCGACAGGGTCTTCGCCTGTGAAAGTGTATGATGAGTTAGTACGTTTACACAAAGAGGAAGGTCTTAGTTTTAAAAATGTAATTACCTTTAATTTGGATGAGTATTATCCTATGGAAAAGCAGGACATTCAAAGTTATTGGTATTTTATGCACGAACATTTGTTCAATCATATAGATATTCCTACAGAAAATATTCATATTCCTAACGGAACGATTTCACACGAAGAGTTGGAAGCCTATTGCCGAGATTACGATAAAAAAATTCAAGATTGTGGTGGCATAGACTTCCAACTTTTGGGTATAGGACGTACGGGGCATATAGGTTTTAACGAGCCGGGTTCTAACCGCAATTCGGGGACACGTATTATCACACTTGATCATATTACGCGAGCAGATGCGGCTGAGACATTCCACGGAATTGACAATGTACCTCGTCAAGCTATTACTATGGGTATTCGCACAGTAATGAAAGCGCGTAGAATTGTGCTTTTGGCTTGGGGGAATAGCAAAGCTTCTATTGTAGCGAAAGCTATAGAGGGAGAGATCACTTCAGAGGTGCCATCAAGCTATTTGCAAATGCACGAGAATACGACATTTGTATTGGACACTGAAGCATCATCAGATCTTACACGTATTAAGACCCCTTGGCTTGTAAGCGATGTAAAATGGGATGAAGATTTGAAAGCTAAGGCAATTGTATGGTTATGTGAGCACTTAGGAAAGACGATACTTAAACTTACAGATTCAGATTACAATGAGTATGGAATGTCTAAGCTTTTGGCGGAATCTGGACCTGCTTATGATTTGAACATTGCGATGTTTAACAGATTGCAGCACACTATTACAGGTTGGCCAGGAGGTAAACCTAATGCAGATGACACCAATCGTCCTGAACGCGAACAACCACACAAGAAACGTATTATCATATTTAGTCCGCACCCAGATGATGATGTAATTTCTATGGGAGGCACATTTGATCGTTTGGTATCTCAGGGGCATGAAGTGCATATTGCTTATCAAACATCAGGGAATTTTGCAGTTTCAGATCACGAAGCTTTGAAATTTGCGGAAGTGTTTAAAGATATTATCAAAGAGAACAAAGGAGAAATAGGGGTTCTTGATGAAATTATCAACAATATAACTCATAAAAAATCTAATGAGATAGACAGCTTATTGGTACGCCAGCTTAAAGGTAACATTCGTCGACATGAGTCATTGGCTGCTACTCGTTATGAAGGGGTTCCTGACAATCAAGTACATTTTTTAAATTTGCCTTTCTACGAAACAGGAGGAGTGAAGAAAAATCCTATTGGAGAGGCAGACATCAAAATCATTATGGAATTGATAGAGGCCGTAAAACCTCATCAAATTTATGCAGCGGGAGATCTTGCAGACCCACACGGCACACACAAAGTATGTCTTGATGCTATTTTTGCTGCTTTGAAGAATTTGAAACACAAAGATTATATGAAGGATTGCTGGGTATGGTTATACCGTGGAGCTTGGCATGAATGGGATATTCACGAGATAGAAATGGCTGTACCGATGAGTCCTGCACAAGTACTCAAGAAACGACAAGCTATTTTCTTCCACCAATCGCAAAAAGATGGGGCGATGTTTCAAGGAGATGATTTACGAGAGTTCTGGCAACGTGCAGAGGCAAGAAATAGTGAGACAGCGAGACGTTATAGGAATTTAGGTCTTGCGGACTATCAAGCTATAGAAGCATTCAAGCGTTATTTCTTTTAAAAAAGATTAAGATTTTCAACTATAAAAAAGGTTGCCCAAGAGGCAACTTTTTTTATTTAGGCATTCATTTAAAAGTAAGAAAAAAGAAAAAAAATGTTATAATTGACTGTTGTTTAAAATAATTTTTATATTTTTGTTGCCAAAATAGAGCTAAAATACATACAAATATTACTATATCGTTTTGATTATAAACTAATTAAATGAAATTTACAGCATTACAAATAGCCAATGTACTCGGTGGTGAAGTAGAGGGAAATCCCGAAATTGAAGTTTATAAACTTTCAAAAATTGAAGAGGGAAGTGAAGGGAGTATATCTTTTTTGGCAAATCCTAAATACAAACATTTTATTTATACCACTGAGGCATCTATAGTGATTGTAAACAAGGACTTTGAGGCTGAAGATAAAATATCAGCAACCTTAGTGAGAGTAGATGATGCTTATGCAGCTTTCACTAAGCTCTTAGAATTTTACAATCAAGTAAAAATGAATAAAGTAGGTATAGAACAACCTTCATTTATAGCTTCTTCAGCTAAATTAGGTAATAATGTATATGTAGGAGCCTTTGCTTATATTGGTGAAAATGTGGTGCTGGGTGACAATGTAAAGATCTATCCTAACACTTATATAGGAGATAACTCATCTATAGGATCTGACACTACTGTATTTGCGGGTTGTAAGATATATTCTGAAACTGTTGTAGGGAGGAATTGTATGTTGCACAGTGGAGTAGTGTTGGGTGCTGACGGTTTTGGCTTTCAGCCTAATGAAAAAGGAGAGTTTAGCAGGGTACCTCAAATAGGTAATGTAGTGATTGAGGACAATGTAGATATAGGGGCAGGAACAGCTATAGACCGAGCGACTTTAGGTTCTACTATTATACGCCAAGGGGTGAAGTTGGACAATCAAATACATATTGCCCACAATGTAGAAATAGGTAAGAATACAGTGATTGCAGCTCAAACAGGTATTGCAGGTTCTACTAAAGTAGGAGAGAATTGTATGATAGGGGGGCAAGTAGGAATTGTAGGGCACTTAACCATAGGCAATCGCGTAAAGATACAAGCCCAAACAGGTGTAGGTAGGAATTTAAAAGATGATGAAGCCATACAAGGTTCGCCTGCGTTGGGACATGCTGAATACAACAAAGCATATGTAGTATTTAGGAAGCTACCTACATTACAGAAAAGAGTTGAAGAATTAGAAAAAAAATTAAAATAAATACACTATGGTAAAGCAAAATACTTTATCCAAAGAAATCACCTTAGAAGGTATTGGGTTACATACCGGTAAACAAGTAAAAATGGTACTTAAGCCAGCGCCAGTAGGCAATGGTTTTACCTTTGTACGTACTGATTTGGAGGGTAGTCCTATAGTAGAAGCAGATGCTACTTATGTATCGAGTACAGAGCGTGGTACTGTTTTAGAGAAAAAAGGAGTTAAAATACAAACTTGTGAACATATTTTAGCTGCCTTGGTAGGAATGGATTTGGATAATGTGATTATTGAGCTCAACTCCTCTGAACCGCCTATTATGGATGGTTCTTCGAAATATTTTGTAGAAGCTATTGAGAAGGCAGGTGTAGTTCCGCAAGATGCTGAACGCTATGAATATGTAGTAAAACAAGTAGTTACCTATATAAATGAAGAAACGGGTAGTGAAATTACTCTCATCCCTGCCGACGAATATCAAGTAACAACAATGGTAGATTTTGGTACAAAAATATTAGGTACTCAAAATGCTTACCTCAACAAACTTTCTGATTTCAAAGATGAGATTGCTGACGCACGTACTTTTAGCTTCTTGCACGAGCTTGAGGCTTTGCTTGATCACGGTTTGATTAAAGGAGGAGATTTGAATAATGCTATAGTATATGTAGATAAGGAAATTTCAGATAGTACAATGCAAAAGCTGAAGAAGGTTTTCAACAAAGATAATATTTCTGTAAAACCTAATGGAGTGCTTGATAACCTTACTTTGCATTACCCTAACGAAGCTGCTCGGCATAAGTTATTAGATGTAATAGGAGACTTAGCATTGGTAGGCACACGTATTCGTGGAAAAGTGATTGCTACTAAACCAGGGCATTTCACCAATACGCAATTTGCAAAAAAACTCTCTAAAATTATCAAAAACGAACGTCGTAACAACGTTCCTTCGATAGATATCAACCAACCACCATTATTGAATACTACTGACATAATGAGATTGTTACCGCATCGTCCACCATTCTTATTAGTAGATAAAATCTTTGAACTTTCGGACAAACATGTTGTAGGTTTAAAGAATGTAACGATGAATGAACCTTTCTTTGTAGGGCACTTCCCTGGAGCTCCTGTAATGCCTGGAGTACTTCAAATAGAAGCGATGGCTCAAACAGGGGGTGTATTGATACTCAGTACTGTTCCTGATCCTGAGAATTACCTCACTTACTTTATGAAAATAGATAATGTAAAATTTAAGGTACAAGTAGTTCCTGGGGATACCCTTATATTTAAATTAGAATTGCTAACCCCTATTCGTCGTGGTATTTGCCATATGCAAGCCTATGCTTATGTAAATGGCAAGTTAGCTACCGAAGCTGAGCTAATGGCTCAAATTGTTAAAGTAAAATAAAAGTATATGATTCAACCTTTGGCTTATGTCCATCCCGACGCCAAAATTGCTAAGAATGTAGTAATTGAACCTTTTACTACTATCAGTAAAAACGTAGAAATAGGTGAAGGCACTTGGATAGGACCTAACGTAACCATTATGGAGGGCGCACGCATTGGGAAAAACTGTAAAATTTTTCCTGGAGCTGTAATTTCAGCCATTCCACAAGACCTCAAGTATAAAGGTGAAGAAACCACTACTCACATAGGCGATAATACTACTATTAGAGAGTGTGTAACTATCAACAAAGGTACCGTAGATCGTATGAGAACGGTAGTTGGTAATAACTGCCTGATAATGGCTTACTCTCATATCGCTCACGATTGCATTGTTGGGGATAATTGTATTTTCTCTAACGGGACTACTCTTGCAGGACACGTAACTGTAGGTAATTGTGCTGTGATGGCTGGTATGACAGCTGTCTATCAGTTCTGCTCTATCGGGAGTTATGCCTTTGTAACTGGCGGTTCTCTTGTAGGCAAAGATGTTCCTCCTTATGTGAAGGCTGCTCGAAACCCTCTCTCTTATGTAGGGGTAAACTCTATAGGCTTACATCGTCGCGGATTTTCTACCGAGAAAATCCGTGAGATACAAGATATCTACCGCATACTTTTCCAGAAAAAACTCAGTACATCTCACGCTTTGGAATATATAGAAGCCGAAATGGAAGCTACTGTGGAACGCGATGAAATTTTGCAATTTGTTCGTCGTTCACAACACGGTATTATGAAAGGCTATCACGGTGAATTGATAAAAGATTAAGAACTTAAAACTAAAAACAAATAACTTAAAATACAATAAATGGCAACAACCGCAGACATTAAAAAAGGATTGTGCATTCGCTTCAATCATGATATCTACAAAATCATTGAATTTCTACACGTAAAACCAGGTAAAGGTCCTGCTTTTGTGCGTACCAAATTGAAAAGTGTTACCACAGGTAAAATCCTCGACAACACTTTCTCTGCTGGTCACAAAATTGAAGATGTACGCGTAGAAACTCGCTCTTTCCAATATCTATATGCCGAAGGTGATGAGTTCGTTTTTATGAATAACGACGACTTCAACCAAGTACACATCCGTAAAGATATGCTCGATTATCCTGATTTGCTTAAAGAAGGCGAAACAGTGATGGTTATCTTCAACGCCGAAGACGAGACCCCTCTTTCTGTAGAAATGCCTGCCAATGTTATTCTTACTGTTACACACGTAGAACCTGGTGTTAAAGGTAATACAGCTACTAATGCTACCAAGCCTGCTACTGTAGAAACAGGAGCTACTGTGAATGTACCTCTTTTCATCAACGAAGGTGACCGCATTAAAGTAGAAACTGAAAAAGGTACTTACGTTGAAAGAATGAAAGACTAATTATGCGTTTTCCACAACCTTATACTCTTGAACAAATAGCGACTATTATCAATGCGAAATACGTCGGAGCGAGTGATTTTCCAGTACTTGGAATGAATGAAATTCACGTCGTACAAGCTGGTGATATAGTATTTGTAGATCATCCTAAATATTACGAAAAAGCTTTGCACTCTAAGGCTACCATTGTACTGATTAATAAAGAAGTAGAATGTCCTGAAGGGAAAGCTCTTTTAATCTCCGATGACCCTTTTCGCGATTTCAATAAACTCACCGACTTTTTTAAACCTTTCCAAAAAGCAACAGCACTCATAGCGCCTTCAGCTCGTATAGGTGAAAATACAGTAGTGCAACCAGGTACTTTTGTGGGGAACAATGTAGTAATAGGTAACAACTGTCGTATCCATTCCAATGTGAGTATTTATGATGATTGTGTGATAGGTGATAATGTAACCATTCACGCGGGTACAGTGCTTGGAGCTGATGCTTTCTACTACAAAAAACGCCCCGAAGGTTTTGATAAACTCAAATCTGGTGGTCGTGTGGTCATAGAAGACAATGTAGATTTAGGAGCTCTTTGTACCATTGATAGAGGGGTAACAGGAGATACCACTATCAAGAAAGGAACTAAGATAGATAACCAAGTGCACATAGGGCATGATACGATAGTAGGTGAAAAGTGTCTTATCGCCTCACAAACAGGTATTGCAGGTTGTGTAGTGATAGAAAACGAAGTAACCATTTGGGGGCAAGTAGGAATGACTAGCGGTATTACAATAGGTGAAAAAGCAGTGATTTTAGCCCAAAGTGGTATTTCTAAATCGTTGGAGGGTGGACAAACCTATTTTGGTTATCCTGCAGCAGAAGCTCGTGAAAAGTATAAGGAAATGAGTGCCCTTAAGCAACTTATAAAATAAGTATATTTGTTATACTAATAAAAAAAGTGGTCATCTTTTAAGGAGATGACCACTTTTTTATTGTTTTAATTCTACTACAATACGTTTGATAAAGCTTTATTTACTTCGCGTACAGCTGTTGTACTTTCTGCAAATTTAGCTTTTTCGGAATCATTAAGTTTTACTTCAACTATTTTTTCGACACCGTCACGGCCTATAATTACAGGTACTCCTACACATACATCTTTTTCTCCATATTCACCTTCGAGTAACACTGAACAAGGGAAGAGTTTCTTTTGGTCGCAAGCGATAGCCTGAACTAAAGCAGATACAGCTGCACCTGGTGCATACCAAGCAGATGTACCGAGAAGTTTTGTAAGGGTAGCACCTCCGACTTTAGTATCTTCTGCGACTTGGTTGAGGCGGTCTGGAGAGAGGAATTCTGTTACAGGGATACCGCGGTAGCTTGCTAAACGGGTAAGAGGGAGCATACCACTATCACTATGAGCTGCGATCACCATACCATCTACATCGGAGATAGGGCTATTGAGAGCTTCGGCTAAGCGGTATTTGAAGCGAGCGCTATCGAGGGCTCCTCCCATACCAATAATGTGGTTTTTAGGTAATTTAGTAGCTTTATGTACCAAATAAGTCATTGTATCCATTGGGTTGCTGACTACAATAACAATTACATTTGGAGAGTATTTGACTAATTGTTCAACAACTGATTTCACGATGTTGGCATTGGTACCGATAAGTTCTTCACGCGTCATACCAGGTTTACGAGGGATACCAGAGGTAATAACAGCTACATCGCTACCAGCGGTTTTAGAATAATCGTTGGTAACCCCTACGATACGAGTGTCGAACCCGTTGAGGGAAGCGGTTTGCATCAAGTCCATAGCTTTACCTTCGGCAAAACCTTCTTTGATGTCGATCAATACTACCTCAGAAGCGAAGTCTTTGATAGCAATGTACTCTGCGCAACTAGCTCCTACGGCACCTGCGCCTACTACTGTAACTTTCATATATTCTATTATTTAGGTCAGGAGGTTATTTTATTTTCTCCTGATGGTTATTTTTCACGTTACAAAGGTACAATCTTTCAGAAAATCCTGCAAATTATTCTTAAAAATATTTTTATTTATATAGATTTTGGAAGAGAAGTAGAGAGGAATAATATCCTATTTTTGGAAGCAAAAATAGGATATTATTCTTTAATAAGTAATTTTGATAAAATTTTTAGATTTTGGGGTGAGTATAGGGTGGGTATAATGCAGGTATAGGTAAATTATAGGGAAAGTATAGGAGAAATTTTTTCTATCTTGGTAGGGAGATTATATTTTTCTATTACAATTTTGGTATTATGTTAAAATTCTTATAATCATTCTTTTAGATTAGCTTATAAGTTTATATTTGTTTTTATAGATTAAAATATTTTGATGTTTAGTAGAAAAAACTTACATTTGTCGCATTAATTAGAAAAGTAATTTCAGATGAAAAGAATCATTTTAGTAGCTTTGTGTATAGGAGGTTTTAGCTTATGCCAAGCACAGAAAATTAATTTAGGTAAAGCAGCGAGTGCTGTTTCTAAAGGGGCTCAAGCGCTTGCTTTCAGCAATGAAGATGCTAAAAAGCTATCGAAGGAATCAGTGGAATGGATGGACAAGAATAATCCAGTAACAGATAGCAAGAGTCCTTATACTAAGCGTTTGAATCGTTTATTTGGCAAGCACAAGAGTGAGGATGGGTTGGATCTCAATTACAAAGTGTATCATGTAGTTGATATCAATGCTTTTGCTTGTGCTGATGGTAGTGTACGTGTTTTTTCATCTTTGATGGATTTGATGACAGATGATGAGCTTTTGGCTATCATAGGACATGAGATAGGGCACGTAAAGAATGAGGATACTAAAGATGCGGTAAAATCTGCTTATATGCGGGCAGCAGCTCAAGATGCAGCGGGAGCTACCTCGGGGGCTGTAAGGGCTCTTAGTAACACAGAGTTGGGTGAGATGGCTAATGCTATGCTTGAGGCAAAACACAGCAAGAAACAGGAGTCTCAGGCTGATGAATACGCTTATAATTTTATGAAGAAGCACGGTTATGATGTAGTGGCTGTATATACTGCATTCAAGAAGATGGCGCTTCTTTCAGGAGGTGAGACAGAGAGTAAATTCCAAAAGATGATGAGCTCTCACCCTGATAGTGAAAAGCGGGCTGAAATGGCTAAGAAACGTGCTATAAAAGATGGTCTTTGGAAAGACCCTGGGGAAGTTACTCTTCCTAAAACTCCTATCAAATAAGAATTATATCTACCTTACCTCTTTATGAGAAAAAGACAAAGAAGAACTCCTCATACTTCTAAGAAAAAGAAGCGTACATTTTTATACCAATTGGGTATTTTTGTTGTATGCTTTTTATTATTGGGAGTAGGAGGTGTTTTCTATATTAGGACTTATTATCCTGCTATGTATCAAAAGATACTGAACAAGTTGAGCCATCAGAAGAGTAATTCTACTTATGAGAACCATCGTATTGAGCGGATTGTGAGTTTGTATTACGATAAGGTTTTTGGGATTGATCTTTCTCATTATCAAGATCGTGATGAGATAGAGTGGGATAGTCTTTACATTTCCAACAAGGGAATTAAGCATTCTATAGAGTTTGCTATTTTTAGGGCTACTATGGGGAATGATGCTACTGATAAGAATTTTAAACATTTTTGGGGTGAGGCTAAGAAGCACAATATTATAAGGGGGGCTTATCATTATTATCGTCCTGATGAAGACCCTGTTTTGCAAGCTACTTCATACTTAAAGAATACTGTTTTGGAAAAGGGGGATTTTTTACCTATTCTCGATGTAGAACAACTTCCTAAGAAGAAGAGTAAAGAGCAGTTTTTGAAGGATATACAGGTATGGTTAGATCTTGTTGAAAAGCAATATAATAGGAAGGCTATTTTGTATACATATATTAGTTTTTATGAGGATTACCTATACCCTACTTTTAAGCAGTATCCATTATGGATAGCTAATTACAATAATGTATCGGTACCGACCTCGGTATTCAGTTGGAAGTTGTGGCAATTTACGGAGAATGGTATTACTGCGGGGGCTAAGGTGAAGATAGATTTTAATGTTTTTAATGGGGATAAGCTTGAGCTACAAGAACTTTTAGTAAAATGAACAAAAAGGAATTACGAGGGATATACAAGGAAAAGCGTTTAGCTCTTTCTAAGAAAACACGTGATAAAATGAGCTTACAGATAGCTAACCAACTGTTGTTGCTTGAGATATGGCAATACCATACTTATCATTTGTTTCTTTCGATAGAAAAATTGTGTGAGATTAATACTGAGTATATATTAGATATTCTTTATGGAAAGGACAAAGAAGTGGTGGTACCTAAGATGGATAAGGCAAGTAAAACACTTTCTTCTATTTTGCTAACTAAAGATACTCAATTAATAACTAACTCTTGGGGTATAGCTGAGCCAGAGAGTAATGAGGTAGTAGATCCAGAACAGATAGATGTAGTATTTATTCCTCTTTTAGCTTATGATAGCAAGGGAAATAGAATAGGATATGGAGGGGGGTATTACGATCGTTTTTTAAGAGAGTGTCGTTCTCAAACCTTAAAGATAGGTTTGTCATATTTTTCTCCTGAGGATGATTTTGGAGCTATTTGTCATCTTAGTGATATGCCTTTGGATGTTGTTGTTACTCCGGTTGCTATATATCATTTTTCTTCTAATAAAACGGGAACAATAAAGGCAATATAAATATCATTACAATCCCCATAATGATTTGTAGGGGTAATCCTACTTTGACATAATCGATAAAAGTGTAACGTCCTGCTGACATTACTAAGGCATTAGGAGGTGTTGAAAAGGGCGAGGCAAAGCACATACTGGCTCCTACAGCTACTGCAAACATAAAAGCGTGAGGTTGCAAGTTTAGCGAAAGGGCTGTTTTCATTGCTATAGGAGCTAAAAGTACTGCTGTGGCGGTATTGCTGATGAACATCGTCATAAGTGAAGTAGTAAAATATACGCCTGCCAACAGTATATAGGGGCTTTTACCTCCTAAACTTCCTACTAAAGCGTTGGAGACTAAGGCTGATGCTCCTGTTTTTTCTAAGGCTAAAGCCATAGGTAACATACCTGCTATAAGCACAATACTTTCCCAATTAATCGTTTTATAAGCAGCTTCGATATTGCGTAAAGCTCCTGAGATAACCATTAATAAAGAAGCTATAAGCACAGCAGTAACGGGAGCTATGGGGATAAAGTCGAACATCATAGCTATTATCATAGCTATCATTATAAGGGCTGCGATAGGAGCTTTATGAGTAAGTGTTACTTTTGAGGCTTCAGCGAGGGGTTGCCCTAATACGACAAGTTGACTTCTTTCGGCGTTTAATTTAGCAATATGTTCCCAAGAGCCTTGCACTAATAGGATATCGCCGGCATGCATTTTTTCGTCTTTTAAATTCTGCAGAATATAATTATTTTTACGTTGTATACCTAATATATTAAGCCCAAAGTGCTCTCGGAGTTTACTATCGCTGATACGATTGTTTACTAATTTGGAGGCCGGCATTATAAGTACTTCAGCGATGCCTATATCGTGGAAGTGCAATTCGTTGGGGAGGCGTTGCTCGGGGTGGTGTGTATCGAGGAAGCTCAGGTGGTTATCGGCATTCATACGTTGTATGGCTTCAAATTCACCTTGCAAGTAGAGTATGTCGCCTTCATAGATTATGGTATCGGCATTTACTACTTCTTGGCTACCAGTTTTAAAAAAAGGATTATTGGAGGTAGCTTTACGCCTGATCTCTAATACGGATATGTTATAACGCTGTGAGAGGTTGATTTCTTTTAGACTTTTTTCTTTAAAGAGAGTATTTTTGTTTACTAATACACGATATAGATTAGTAGAAAGTTGGTATTCTCCTACTAAATCGGCTAATGATTTTCCGTTTTTATTTTTATCGTTTTTGCTTTCTCCTTTTTTGGAGAGAAAGAGTTTACTGGCAGGTATAAGGACTAAGAGACCTACAATGAGAGAAATCATTCCTACGGGGGTAAAGGAGAAGAAGGTGAGTTTGGTATATCCAGCTTTTACAAGTTCGCCGTCTATCACTAAGTTTGGGGGAGTACCGATGAGGGTCATCATCCCCCCCATACTACTAGCGAAAGCCATAGGCATCAGTAGGCGACTGCTATTGATATTGGCACTCATTGCGATGCTGACGACGATGGGCATCATTAGCGCTACGGTGCCTGTGTTGCTAACGAAAGCGCCTATAAAGGCGGTTACGAGTATTACTAATATAAATAGTTTGATTTCGCTATTTCCTGCCAAGCGGAGGATTTTGCTACTTATCATTTTTGCTAATCCTGTTTGGAAGATGGCACCTCCTACGACAAAGAGGCCTATCATCATCACGACGACTTTATCGGAAAATCCTGACAGGGCTTCTTCGGGGGTTAGGATTTGGAAGAGGACTAAGAGTACTAAGGCACTCATAGCTACTAAATCGGAACGTACTTTTCCGCTCATAAAGAGCAAGGAAGAGATTAATAATATGGTAAGGGTTATATACATTTTTATTATTTTTTAGATTAGGCTTCCGTCAAAAAGGAAAGGTAGTAAATCTTTAATAGCCTCTGTGCGTATAATATTACCGGTTGCACCCATAAAGTAGATAGGGATAGGGCTTTTTTGCTTGGTTTCGTATTCTGAGAGAGACTGACGACAAGCGCCACAGGGGGATACAGGTTGCGAGGTAGGGTCTTCGGCAGTGCCAGATATGGCTATCATTTTTATGGTTACGTTTGGATATTGAGCTGAGGCTTGGTATACGGCTACTCTTTCGGCACATAATCCAGAGGGATAGGCTGCATTTTCTTGATTGGAACCTATACATATTTTGCCGTTTTCTAGTAGTGCGGCGGCTCCTACTTTGAATTTGGAATAAGGAGCGTAGGCATTATCGCGTGCTTCTACGGCTTTATTCATAAGGAGTTGTGCTTCTTCTGGAAGATCTAAAAAATTCTCGAATATAGTGTATTGTATATTTAATTGTTTTTCTGTTTTCATAGGGAGATATTGATTTTTTGTATTTCAGAGGCAAATATATAAAAAATAATAAGAAGATGTATCTATTTGTACAAAAATATTTATAGTTTTTTTCTAGGAGGTTGCTCCAAGTTTACTTCAAGCTTTCTCCAAGCTTTCTCTAAGGTAGGAGAGATGAGAGCTGGATTAAGTTATATAGAAATTTATAAATCAATGTTTTATACATATAATTGAGGTTTATTATAGGTTTATTATAAGTTGATGATTGTTAATTGGTAAATATTTTGTATTTTTGCCGTCAGAAATCACAATAGATAAGACACAATGAAAGTAGTTAAGAAAATATTGAAATGGGGAGGCATTGGATTGGTGCTTCTCATTATTGCTATGGTAGCTATTCCTTATTTTTTCAAGGACACTATTAAGGAGAAAGTAGTAGCGATGGTAAATGAGAATTTGAAGGCAAATCTCTCGTTGGAAGATGTAGATATCAGTTTGTTTAAAAATTTTCCGAAGGCACGTGTTACATTGAACAATTTTGTATTGGCTAACAAAGAGCCTTTTGTAGGGGATACATTATTTATGGCAAAGCATATAGATGTAACCTTGAGTATAAAGGATTTAATGGCAGGAAATTACAATTTATTGGGGGCTAATGTAAAGGATGCATCGGTGTATATTCATTTAAACAAGGAGGGAGCTGGGAACTTTGACATTGCGATACCATCGGATAAGCCAGAGGAAGAATCGGCACCTATAAAACTTGATATACAGTCTTATAACATTGAAAATCTCAATTTTATTTTTAAGATGGACGATGGCAATCTCTTTATGGAAGTGGCTGATATTTATCATACTGGTAAAGGGAATTTTGCAGAGGAGGTACTGGATTTGGACACGCAGACTAAGGCTAAGGTAACGTTTGCGATGGACAAGAGTACTTTTATGAAGGAAGTGCCTATTAGTTTGGAAGCGATTCTGGGGATAGACCTTAAAAATCAGAAATATACCTTTAAGCAGAACAAGGCTAAGGTAAATCGATTGGATTTGGTTTTTGACGGTTTTATTCAGTTATTGGAGGAAGGTCAGCGTTATGATTTGACTTTTAACACTCCTACGAATAGTTTTCAGAACTTTTTGGCTCTTATTCCTGAGGAATATTCTAAAAACATTGAGAATGTAACGACTACGGGAAATCTTACTTTAAAAGGTTTTGCGAAGGGAGATATGGTGGGGGATAAGATTCCTACTTTTGGTCTTGAGATGTATGCTGATAATGCATCGTTTAAATATCCTAATCTTCCTAAAACGGTACGTGACATTACTATAGATTTGAAAGTAAATAATACTACGGGGGTTACGAATGATACGAAAGTGAACTTGAATAAGTTTACGATGAGTATTGACCAAGATCATTTTTTGGCGCGTGCTAACGTGAGTAATATAGTGGTGAATCCTTTTGTAGATTTGGGAGTGAAGGGGACTATCAACTTGGCTAATTTGTCTCAAGCGTATCCTATTTCTCTTGACAAGAAATTCGCAGGTATACTTCGTGCTGATATCGCTACACAGCTTGATATGAAATCAGTAGAGGCAAAGAATTATCAAAATATCAAAGCTGAGGGTAATTTATCTCTTTCGCAGTTTGTATATGCAGGGGAAGAGTTTGTGAAGCCTTTTCATATAGACAATTTGAATGTATCTTTTACGCCTGCACATATAGGGCTCTCGCAGTTTGATGCTCGTACAGGAGAGACGGATTTGCATTTAAATGGTACTTTAGACAATTTGTATGGTTTTGCTTTCAGGAAAGAAGTATTGAAGGGGAATTTTAATTTGTCATCTAACAAATTGGTGGTAGATGATTTTATGCAACCTGCTACAGCTGAGACTTCGACACCTTCGAAGCAAGAAAGCAAGGAAGCGCCTAAGAGCGAGAAGACAGTTTCGCAATCTCAAAACAGTAGTGCTGCGATAAAAGTACCTGCTTTTTTGGATTGTGCTTTGAGTGCTAAAGCCAATACTGTATTATATGACAACTTAAAGTTAAGCAATGTATCGGGCAAGTTAATCATCAAAGATCAAAAGGTAGCTTTAGAGAATTTAAAATCGGATATTTTTGGAGGAAATATAGCGCTTTCTGGAGATGTATCGACTAAGGATAAAACGCCTACTTTTGATGTGGATTTAAACTTGAACAAGCTGAATATAGCTGAAGCTTTTTCTCAAATCACGATGCTTGAAAAGATAGCTCCTATTGCGAAAGTAGTGCAAGGGAAAGTAAATACTGTTATCAATGTAAAGGGTACATTGAAGAATGATTTGACGCCAGAAATAAATCATATTTCTGGAGATTTGTTTGCAGCGCTTATAGACTCTAAAATAAATAGTAATGGGTCTCCCCTACTTTCGGCTTTGGACAGTCAATTTACGGGGTTGAACTTGGCTAATTTAAATCTTAAAGATGTAAAGGCTGCGGTAGATTTTGAGGATGGGAAGGTAAAAATTAAGCCTTTTACTTTAAAGTACAAAGATGTAGCTATAGAAATAGCGGGTTCACACGGTTTTGACCAGCAGATGAACTACAAGTTAACGTTTAATGTACCTCCACAAATGTTGGGCAAAGAAGCGGAAGGGTTATTGGCAAAGCTCACACCTGAAAACCAAAAGAAGATAAGTAATCTACCAGTAGTAGCCACTGTAGGGGGTACTTTCAAACAACCACAAGTGAGTACAGATGCTAAATCGGTAGTAAAAGATTTGGCAACACAGATAGCTAAAAATCAAATCAACAATCTTGCTGCTAAAGGTAGTGATGCCTTGCAACAAGCTTTGGGAGGAAAGACAAGTTCTGGTACAACAGCTGAAATAACGAAGACAGTTGGGGGCTTGATGAAGAATAGAGACAGCACCGTGACTAAGGTAAAAGAGAAGGCTAAGGAAGAAGTGAAGAAAGAGGCGAAGAAGCAATTGGGTAATTTTTTGAAGGGATTAGGCAAAAAAGACGGTGAAGAATAGCATAAAATTAATAGATATATGTATAAAGTAGTACTTTTACGCCACGGACAAAGTGAATGGAACAAGCTCAATCTATTCACAGGGTGGCAAGATGTAGATTTAACAGAGCAAGGAGTAGCAGAAGCACGTGAAGCAGGTCGTGTAATGAAGGAAGAAGGGTTCAAATTTGATGTAGCTTACACTTCTGTATTGAAGAGAGCAATCAAGACATTGAACAATGCTTTGGAGGTGATGGGCGACCTTTGGGTGCCTACGCACAAAAGTTGGAGGCTTAACGAAAAGAGCTATGGTGCTTTGCAAGGATTAAACAAAGCAGAGACCGCTGCTAAATATGGAGAAGACCAAGTGCTTTTGTGGAGGCGTTCTTATGATGTACGTCCGCCTTTTATAGAAGAGAATGATGAGCGTCATCCATCGCATGACCGTCGTTATGCGGGGCTTAGCAAAGAAGAGAAGACGCCAGGAGAGAGTCTTAAAGACTGCTATGACCGTATGTTGCCCATTTGGTTCAATGAGATTGCGCCAGATATTAAGGCAGGGAAGAGCGTTATTATTGCAGCACATGGCAACAGTTTGCGTTCGTTAGTACAATACCTTGATGGGCTTTCAGAAGAGGAGATTTTGAAGCTTAACATTCCGACAGGAGTGCCTTTGGTTTATGAGCTTGATGCTAATTTAAAGCCTATTAAACATTATTATTTGGGAGACCAAGAGGCTATAGCTGCTGCTATCAACAGTGTAGCTAATCAAGGAAAATCAAAATAATTCTTTGCATATTTTAGTAAAATAGGAGATATCTTTCTTTTAAGATATCTCCTATTTTTTGATTGTATTTATTTGATAATTATTGTTTTTGTTTGAGATGTTGAGCGATAAGTTCTAACTCTTCATACCATTGTTCTCCGAACTTTCTAATAAGGGCGTTTTTCACGAACTTGTAAATAGGCACTTGTAGTTCTTTGCCTAAGGAACAAGCATCGTCGCAGATAGGGCTCCATCGGTGGTAATTGACGGCTGTAAAAGAGGAGTATTTTTGTAGGCGAATGGGATATAGATGGCAAGATATGGGTTTTTTCCATTCTATTTTCTTGTCGTTATAAGCCTGCTCGATAGCGCAAAGAGCCCAACCTTGTTCGTTTCGCACTACATAGGCACATTCTCCACCATTGATAAGAGGAGTTTCCCACTCGCCGTCATCACCTTTGACATATACGCCTTGCGCCTCGATAGCTGCACGGCCTTCATCGGTAAGATAGGGAGCTACTTCGGGATAGATACGTTTCATTATTTTGAGTTCGCTATCTTCTACAGGGGCACCTGCATCGCCTTCTATACAGCAAGCACCTTTACAAGCGTTGAGATTGCAGACGAAATCGCAATCTATTATATCTTCTGAAATAATGGTATCAGCTATTTGTATCATAGTATTTTAAAAAGTTTTTAAATGGCTTTGATAGCTTTTTCAAATGGGATGCGTTGGGCTATGCTTCGACCTAAGGTTACTTCATCGGTGTATTCGAGTTCGCTACCTACAGCAATTCCACGGGCTATGGTAGAGATAGTAATATTATAGGGTTCTACTTGTTTATAGATATAGAAGTTGGTTGTATCACCTTCCATTGTATTGCTTAGAGCAAGTATAAGTTCAGTTACCTTACCACTTTTTACTTTTTCTACTAAAGAAGTGATGTGCAAATCGGAGGGAGCTATGCCGTCGATAGGAGATATTTTACCTCCTAAGACATGATATTGCCCAAAGAATTGGCCTGTATTTTCTATAGCCATTACATCGCGGAAGTCTTCTACTACACAGATGACGCCTGTGTTGCGAATAGGATTGGCACATATTTGGCAACAGGGTACATCGGATATGTTATGGCAGTTTTCGCAATATTGTATATGAGAACGCAAGGCAACCAAGGCTTGAGCTAATTGTAATGTTTGCTCTTCGGGCTGTTTCAGTAGGTGAAGTGCTAGGCGAAGTGCTGTGCGCTTGCCTATACTAGGTAATTGAGCTATTTCATATACAGCATTTTCTAAGAGTTTAGATGAGAAGTCCATTTTAGGAGATAGAGATTAGGAGTTAGGGGATAGTTTATGAGCGACTTTTGTGCAGGCCTCATCGATGAGCTGATAAACGTTTTCGAAATCGGCTTCTGTACCGTAATAAGGGTCGGGGATTTCACGTTGAGCCATTCCTCCTAAAGCATCGGCTAAGAAGTGTACTTTAGCGCGTTCTTTTTCATTCTTAGCAAGACGAATCACATTTTGATAGTTACTCCTATCCATTACGAAGATATAATCGAAGAGGGAGAAGTCTTTAGCTGAAAACTGTCGCCCTCTGAGCATAGAGATATCTACTCCGTGTTTTTTGCCAGAGGCGATAGAACGATCATCGGGGGCATCGCCTATGTGATAATTAGCAGTACCGGCTGAATCTACTTCGAAATAAGAGGAAGGGAGTTTACTTCTCATCACACCTTCGGCTAAAGGAGAGCGACATATATTGCCTAAGCAAACCATTAGTATTTTTGTTTTTGTCATTCTTTTTATATTTAAGTAAAGGGTAAGAGTTATTTATAAAGGCCTAATTTATCGATATATTGCCATACTTTTGGGGAAAGTAGGGGTTGGGTATTGTGTTTGTTTTTTATTTCTTGACGGATAAAGGTAGCTGACAGCTCTATAATAGGGGCAGATACATAGGAAATATTGGGGTGGTTTTTGAGTGTTTGAGGCGTTGTACCTTCTGAGATACGAGGATATACATAAATAGGGTAATGGGTGAGTATATGCTCATAGTTTTTCCATTTATGGAAGGTTTTTAGGTTATCTTCCCCCATAATGAGGGCGAAGGAAGCGTCAGGGTATTTTTCTTCTAGGTATGCTAATGTATTGACGGTATAGTTAGGTTGAGGGAGGTTAAACTCTATATTGGAGGAGCGTAGTTTTTGATATCCTTCTAAAGCTAGGTCTACCATTTCGAGGCGAAGATGGTTGTCTAATAGTGATTGTTTTTCTTTGAAAGGATTTTGAGGAGTTACTACTAGCCAAAGTTCGTTCATTGAGGTATGTTCTACTAAATGGTTGGCAATGATGAGGTGCCCTATATGAATAGGGTTGAAAGAGCCGAAGAATAAGCCTATTTGTTTTTTCATTGATTGATAAATTGGGTTACAAGTTGCTCTGCTTCTTGGAGGGCATCTTGGAGGTTATTATTTTTAATAATGGCGTCGAATTGATGGGCAGTAGCCATTTCTTGTTCGGCTTTATTGAGGCGCATTTGTATTTTTTCTTCGGTTTCGGTTTTGCGGTCGCGTAGACGTTGCTCGAGTACTTCTAAGCTAGGAGGTTGTATAAAGATCGCTAAGGTTTGTTTAGGGAATTTTTGTTTGATGCGCAATCCTCCTGCTACATCTATATCGAAGACTACGTTTTTGCCCATATCCCATAGGCGTTTTACTTCGGAATTTAGGGTTCCGTAATAGTTATTTTGATATACTTCTTCCCATTCGAGGAAGTCATTTTTTTGTATACATTGTTTAAATTCTTCGACGGAGAGGAAATAATATTCTTTGCCGTGTTGTTCATCTCCGCGAGGGGCACGTGAGGTAGCAGATATGGAGAAAGCTAAATTTAGGTTATTGAGGGATAGGAGGTGGCGTACGATGGTGGTTTTGCCACTGCCTGAAGGTGCTGAAAAAATAATTAGTTTATTCATTTTTTTTGGTAAATTAGTATATTATAGAACGTTTAATACCTGTTCTTTAATTTTCTCAAGTTCGTCTTTCATTTGGACTACAAGTTGTTGCATAGGGGCAAAGTTGGCTTTAGAGCCTAAGGTGTTAATTTCTCTTCCTATTTCTTGAGCGATAAAGCTTAGTTTTCTTCCGTTAGAGTCTTGGCTATTGAGGGTTTCGAGGAAGTAGTCTAAGTGTTTTTTAAGACGAATTTTTTCTTCAGTGATATCTAATTTTTCTAAATAGAAGATAAGTTCTTGTTCGAAACGATTGGCGTCTACGTTTTGGATTTCGGCGACTGCTTTTTCGAGGCGTTCACGGATGAGAGCCAAACGTTCGGGGTCTAGGTTTTGGACTTGAGAGAGGAAGTTATCAATATTTTTAATACGTAGAACGAAATCTTTTTCGAGGACTTTTCCTTCTTGTATGCGGAAAGATTGTAAATCTTTGATAGCAAGTGTGATGAGCTGGTTTATAGCAGTAAATTCTTCTTCGGAGATATTTTCGGTAGAGGTTTGGAGAGCATCGGGCATACGGACTGCCATTTTGAGTAATTCGGTGAGGTCTCCATCGACTATGGAGCGCATTTGCTCGATGTATGATTTTACGATATTTTCGTTGATTTTAGCAGGTGTTTGGGTACCTATATTCTCTACATATATAGTGAAATCGACTTTTCCGCGTAGGAGTTGTTCAGCGATAAGTTTTCGGAAGTCGAGCTCTTTTTCGCGATATGCTTGTGGTATGCGTGTATTAATATCAATGCTTTTGCTATTTAAGGATTTGATTTCTACGCTTATATGTTTATCAGAGAGGGAAGTAATGCTTTTGCCAAAGCCTGTCATTGACTGTATCATAAGGTCTTTTTTTTAAAATAAGTGCAAAGGTAGGGATAATTGGCAAATTAGCAAATTTGTGAATTAGAAAATGCTTTTTCCGAGGTTGCTCCAAGCTTTCTCCAAGGTTGCTATAAGCTTTCTATAAGATAGTTCCTTTTCAGAAAATAATGTTTAATGATTAATTTTTTGGCAGAGTGTTTTGTAGGATTGTAAGTCAGGGTTTTGTTGTAACAAAATGAGGTTAATTATCTTTATTGATTGTTAATTGATAATTGTTTTGTACTTTTGCCGAAAAATTAGGCAATGATGATTTATGAAATATGTGCCAGCTCATTTGAGTCGGCTAAAAATGCACAGGAAGCAGGTGCTACACGTATTGAATTATGCAGTGAATTAGGCGTGGGAGGTATTACTCCCAGCTATGGATTGATAAAAAAAGTAATGGACGAGCTGAGCATCGGCAATTGTGTGCTGATACGTCCGCGCAGTGGTGATTTCACTTATACTGAAGAAGAATTTGATGTAATGTTGCGCGATATTGCTCTTTGCCGTGAGCTGGGGTGTATGGGGGTAGTAACGGGTGTATTGCAGCGCGATAATACCATTGATGAAGAACGTACCGCACGCCTAATTGAAGCCTCTGGGGATATGGAATTTATCTATCACCGTGCTTTTGACTGTGCCCCTGACCCCATTGTAGCTATTCAAACCTTGAAACGCTTGGGAGTGAAGCGCATTCTCACCTCAGGAGGTAAGAAATCGGCTATTGAGGGGCTCGCTCTTCTAAAAGAACTCAATCGCATTGGCGGAGGACAGCCTACTATTATGCCTGGTGGTGGCATCAATGCGCAAAGTATTGTGCAGATAAAAGCTGCTGGTTTTACTGAAGTACATTTCTCGGGTACTGTTTTTGAAGATTTGGGTACGACTTTACCTTTCTCGTTCAAAACAGAGAGTTTTTTAGATGAAAGAAAAAGACCTATTTCTAACGTTGAAGTTATTCGTGAGATAATTGGTACATTAGCGAATTAGAAAATTAGTGGATTAGCAAATATTTTATGGTTTATATTATACTTATCAGTATCTTTACGCTGTATTTCTTACTGAGTTTTTACGCTAGCAGGAGTTTAAAGACACTTGGCGTAGCGCGCTGGATACATTGGGCTTTTTGGGGAATAGCGGCAGTAGTTATTATCAACCTTCTTTACTATTGGTTCAACAGAGGGCAAACCGTGTGGAGTGCACCACAACAATATGCTGTGGCGGGACTACTCACGTGGCTTATCATCTGCTTGTTTGTCAGTTTACCATTACTTATAGAAGATATTACTCGGCTTATACGTGCTTTTTTCCGCAAGAAAACGCAAGATACTCCTCGTATGCCTTCACGGCGCAAGTTTATCAGTATGCTAGGTTGGGGTTTGGCAGCTATTCCTTTTGCTTCTATTCTCTACGCTATTTTTAAAGGGAAATACAATTACAAGGTATGGAAGTATACACTTTATTTTCCCGACCTTCCTAAGGCGTTTGACGGTTATCGGATTACTCAAATCTCTGATATTCATTGTGGGAGTTTTGACAATTATGAAAAAATACGTTACGGGGTAGAACTTATCAATGCTCAAAAGAGTGATGTCATTCTTTTTACGGGAGATTTGGTAAATAATTTGGCAGAGGAGGTTCACAATTGGAAAAGCTTGTTTGCTACGCTACATGCTCCTGATGGAGTTTTTTCTATTATGGGAAATCACGATTACGGTGATTATTCTTCTTGGGAAAGCGTTGAAGCGAAGCGCAAAAACTTAGAACACTTGTTTGACTTGCAAAAGGAAATGGGTTGGGACTTGCTCCTGAATGAGCATCGCTATTTGGAACGCAATGGCGAAAAGATAGCTCTTATAGGGGTTGAAAACTGGGGGAATGGCAGGTTTTCTAAATACGGCGACCTCAATAAAGCTATGGAGGGGGTAAACGAAGACGAATTTAAGATACTGATGAGCCACGACCCTACTCATTTTCAAGAAATTGTTTTGCCCGAGAAAAAGAACATAGCGCTCACCCTTAGCGGTCATACCCACGGGATGCAGTGTGGGATTGAAATACCCCAATGGCGATGGAGTCCGTCGCAATATATTTATAAATATTGGGGAGGTATGTATCAAGAAGGAGCGCAATATTTAAACGTAAATCGTGGTTTTGGGTATCACGCATTCCCTGGAAGATTGGGTGTATGGCCTGAAATTACGGTAATCGAACTGAAGAGAGGTTAGAAGAGGGGGGGATTATTAAATTAGAGAATTAGAAAATCAGGATATAATGAAAAGATTTATCATATCGGGAGGTGGTACAGGAGGGCATATATTTCCTGCTATTGCTATTGCTGATGAAATAAAGAGGCGATTGCCAGATGCTACTATATTATTTGTAGGGGCTAAAGACCGGATGGAGATGCAGAAGGTACCTCAAGCAGGGTATTCGATAGAAGGTTTATGGATATCAGGAATCCAACGGAAGCTAAGTTGGCAGAACTTGTTATTTCCTTTAAAGTTGATAAGTAGTTTAATAAAATCGAGGCGTATTATCAATCGTTTTAAGCCAGATGCTGTTATAGGAACGGGAGGTTTTGCCAGTGGAGCCGTAGTGAAAGTAGCGGGACAGTTGGGGCTTCCTACTTTTATACAAGAGCAAAATTCGTATGCAGGGATTACCAACAAGATGCTCTCTAAGAAGGCTAAGAAGATATTTGTGGCTTATGACCATATGGAACAGTTTTTTGCTAAGGAGAAAATTGTAAAGACGGGGAACCCTATCAGAGGAGGGCTGATAGATATAAGCCAATATAGAGAGAAAGGGATATCGTATTTTCATTTGAACTCGTATCAGAAGACACTTTTGGTATTGGGAGGGAGCTTGGGAGCCAGACGCATCAACCAGTTGATAGAGGCACAGTTGCCTTTATTAGAGCAGCTGGGGGTACAGGTATTGTGGCAATGTGGCAAGCTTTATTATGAAGAGTACAAAAAATACAATAGTGAGAAGGTGCGTGTTTTGGCTTTTATAGACCAGATGGAACAGGCGTATGGAGTGGCAGATGTAATCATATCGAGAGCAGGAGCGAGCTCGGTAAGTGAGTTATGTGTGGTAGGGAAGCCTGTAATTTTTATTCCGTCACCTAATGTAGCAGAAGACCATCAGACGAAGAATGCACAGGCTATTGCCGAGAAAGAGGCGGCTATTTTATTGAGAGAAAATGAGCTTGAAAAAGATTTTGCAGAGGTGTTTGGCACACTTATCGCTGATGAAGAAAAGCAAAGGAGTCTTTCGGAGCATTTGAAAGCTTTGGCACAACCTAATGCTACAAAGGAAATTGTAGATTATATACTTTCGGAAATATAAAAAACAATTAATAAAATAGAATATCTTATGAAAAAACTTATTGTATTTATGGTAGTTATTGGTAGCAGTTTGATAGCGAGCGCACAGACTACACTTGGGAAGTCGATATTTATAGATACTAAGAGTGATGATTTTAAGAAAGGTATTGTAGAAATCAAAGAATATACAAACTATGAAGTATACCAACAGCTACAAAGGTATTTAAAATCTGGTAATTCGGCAGCTATCAATGCGGATATGATACGGCAAGCTTACATCACACGCAAAGTAGCTTTGAATAAAGGGAGTTATGTTATAGATAATGATGAACAACATTTTGAATTTGAGATAGGCAATAACGGACAGTTTATAGGAGAAGGGAAGTTTTTGAACAAAAAGCGCAATATACCATCTACTTATATTTTTGCTAATGGGAAGCTCTCGGAGATACATTTGTTCACTCCAGAGGGGAGATTGCGGAAGAAGAATGTTTTCAAAGGGAATATGATTGAGGGTCAAGTATTTGACTATTCAGGAAAGGTAGCTCAGAAGATAGAAATCTATACGAATCTAAAGGAAGGGGCAGACCAAATAGTTACGACCTACCACAAAAATGGGAAGCCGAGTAAGGAGGTGAATAGCATCAAGAATACGACGAAAGAATATTACCAAAATGGCAAGCTCAAGCTTGAACAGGTAAACAGTAAATCTACTACTAAATATGACCCCGAAGGGAAGATAACAGAGAAGTGGTATATCACAGAGAAAGGGAACTGCCGAGAGCTATACGATAAAGGAGTGATAAGTGAAAAGACTTGTGAAGACCGCAGTAAAAAAGAGACTACTATAAGCACTTATAAAAATGGAAAATTAGTAGAAACAAAGAAACAGTAAAGACACAAAATAGATTATGGATTTAAGACCTATACAAAACGTATATTTTATAGGAATAGGAGGGATAGGGATGTCTGCCCTTGCACGTTATTTCAACACTAATGGGAAGCGAGTTGCAGGTTATGACAGGACACCTACAGAGATTACAGAGATGCTTGAAAAGGAAGGGATATCGGTACATTTTACAGATGATGTAGTTGCGATACCAACTCCTTTTAAAGACAAAGAGACAACCTTGATAGTTTATACCCCTGCTATCCCTAAAGAACACAAGGAGCTTTTATATTTTCAGGAGCATAATTATAAAGTAGTAAAGCGTTCAGAAATATTGGGGCTCATCACCAAGAACAGTTTTTGTCTGGCTGTGGCAGGCACTCACGGAAAGACAACTACCTCGAGTATTCTTGCCCATTTATTGGTAGAGAGAGGCACCCCAGTAAGTGCGTTTTTAGGGGGGATAGCAGAAAATTTCAACAGTAATTATGTAGTTAAAGGTAGTGAATATACGGTAGTAGAAGCCGACGAGTTTGACCGTTCATTCTTACGACTTTCACCTAATATAGCATGTATTACCTCTATGGATGCCGATCATCTTGATATTTATGGTGATGAGGCACATCTTATAGAAGGTTTTCACGAATTTGCGGGCAAGATAAAACCAGGGGGTAGCCTTATAGTGCGCAATGGGTTGGATATATCTGGTGAGACATATGGTTTAGAAGATAATGCTGATTACAGTTTTCAGAATATACGGATTGTAGAAGGAGTTTATCATTTTGATTTTAAATATGCAGGAGGTATCTATAAAGATTATACTTTTATGAAGCCAGGCAGGCATAATCTTTCTAATGCTTTGGCAGCTGTAGCAATGGCTGTAAAAGCCGGTTTTGCTCCTAAAGAACTACTTCCTCATTTGGCTACTTTCAAAGGTGTAAGGAGACGTTTTTCTTATATTATAAAGGATAAGGACAGGGTATTTATAGATGATTATGCTCATCACCCATCTGAGATTAATGCCTTATATCAAGCGGTAGCTGAGATGTATCCTAACACTGCTAAGACTGTTATTTTTCAACCACATCTTTTCAGTCGTACGCGTGATTTTATGGATGATTTTGCAAAAAGCTTATCACAGTTTGACGAAGTAATATTATTAGATATTTATCCTGCTCGTGAATTACCTATAGAGGGTATCACTTCTAAGGTTTTGCTAGAAAAGATAACAGCTAATAAGAAGACTTTGGTAAGCAAAGAAGAACTTATACCTTTATTACTTGAAAAGAACCCTAAACTACTCTTAGCTGTAGGGGCAGGTGATATAGGAGCAGAAGTAGTATCTATCAAAAAAGCTTTTTTAGAGAAACACTAATCATAGACAAATAAAAAGAGGCTCGCCGTTATGGCGAGCCTCTTTTTATTTGGTAGCTTCTATTAATATCCAAAGAGTTCTTCTAAGGAGAGTTTTTTGAAATCTCCTATTTTTTGAAGGTCATCTTTTGAGAGTTTCTTTTCAGAAGCTAAAATCATATAAGTATAAGGTTTTTTAGAAAGGTATTTGTCGTGGAAAGCTTTGATATCTTTCATTGTAATACCGTCTACATTTTGATATACTTGCTTGCGTGTATCATCTTTAAGGCCTAATTCTTGAGCTGCTAAATAGCTATAGATAATACCGTCTTGTGTAATGCGTTCGGTTTCTATTTCTTGTTTGATTTGGAGTTTAGCCAATTCGAGATTTGCAGGCAGTTCAGGCATTGTATTGAGCAGTTCATTCATTGCTTCAACGGCTTCTTTGAACTTATCAGCTTGAGAACCTACATAGGCAAGCATATAGTATTTATCAGCTTTTTTTCTTGGTGAAGCATAGAAACCATAAGTGCTATATGCCAGAGCTTTACTCTCGCGAATGGTTTGGAATACCAAAGAGCCCATACCGCCACCGAAGTAATTATTGAAGACGCTAATTACAGTGTTTTCAGCTGGATTGAAAGGCACTGTATTGCGCAACCAACGGGTTTCAGCTTGTACCATTTCATAATCGGCGAAGAGGACTTGGTTCTTGTTTTGCTCTACTTGTTTGAATTCTTTTTTAGGAGCTACCTTAGCGAACTTAGCAGGCACTTTGTGTAGTGTTTTTAGTTTATTAGTTAGCTCTTGTAGGCTTAAAGGTCCGTAATAGATTACAGTTTGCTCTACATTGTTTAGGTTTTTGAGTTTATCTACCAACTCTTTTCCTGTGATAGCCTCAATTTCGGCGTTGGAGAAGGTATAGTTGGAAGGGTTTTTAGGTCCGTATAGAGCATAGTTAGTAAGTGCTTGCATAATAGTACCTCTATTAGCTTTGGCATCTATACGTGTTTTAGCTACACGGGTTTTTAAGGCTTTAAGAGCATCTTCATCTACTTTAATATTAGCAATAAAGTTTTCGTAGAGTTTTACGGCAGCTTCAAAGTTTTCTTGTAGACCTTCTATATTTACTGTAGTATACTCTCCACCTGCTGAGATATTGAAGCTTGAAGCTATTTTATAGAGGTCTTTGGTAAGCTGTTCAGCGGATTTTTTATCAGTACCTAAGAACTGGCTATAGTTAGTAGCTATGGCTAATTTCAAGTCGTTGAGGGTACCTACTTTATAGCGGAAGCTCAAGCGGTACAATTCGTTATCTTTGTTTTGCACATAAAGTACTTCAGCTTTGCCTAATTTGCCTTTTTGAAGGTCTTTATTATAATCTAAGAAAACGGGTGAGATAGGAGTACTTGGCATTTCGTTTACCATTTTCACAAAAGCAGATTGCTTATCGGCATTTGTTTCGACAGGAGTTATAGCTGGTTTTTCTATTTTTTCTACGTTAGTACGTGTTCCTTTTTCTTTATAGATTGCTACATAGTTATTGCCTAAGTATTTATTAGCAAAAGCTACGATATCGGCTTTGGTAATTTTAGAAAGGTTGTTTACATAGGCTACTTGGTTTTTCCAGTCGAGATTATCGGTGAAAGCACTCATTAGCATATTAGCACGGTTAGCATATGATTCGGTGCCTTGTATCACGTATTTTTTTGTATTGTTGATAATTGAAGGGATTAGATCGTCGTCGAAATTACCTTTTTTGAGGTTTTCTATTTGCCCAAGCATAAGGTCTTTGACTTGTTCTAATGATTGCCCTTGTAGGGGTCTACCAGAGAGATATAGCAAGCCATAATCTATAAGGGTATAGGCTCCTGCGTTTGCTCCGAGTAGTTTTTGACTTTTCACGAGGTTCAAATCGATAAGACCCGCTTTTCCATTGGTAAGGATTTCGCCTACTAAATCGGCTAAGAGGGCATCTTTATCTTGGTTGCCAGGCAATCGGAAAGCTATTGAAACGCTTTCGGCGTCGGGGCCTACAACTTTTTTAATGATAGGAGCAGTGATAGGGTCTTCTTTCTCGAAAGTATATTGAGGCACCGGTTTAGGTTGCATATAGCTAAAAGCTTTATCGATTTGAGCTATAGCAGTATCGGGATTAAAATCGCCTGCTAATATTACAGCCATATTGTTTGGCACGTAATAGGTATGGAAGTATTTGCGAATTTCTTTGAGCGAAGGATTTTTAAGGTGTTCTACAGTACCGATAGTAGTTTGCAGTCCATAGTTATGTTTTTTGAAAAGGGAAGCAAATAGGGTTTCGAATACCTCGCTATTGTCGCTATCTAAAGAGCGGTTTTTTTCTTCGTATACAGCTTCCAGCTCGGTATGGAATATACGGAGGACAGGGTTGCGGAAACGTTCGGCTTGCACGGTGATATACTTATTGATTGCATTGGCAGGTACATCATCGGTATAGACGGTTTTTTCGAAAGAGGTAAAGGCATTGGTGCCTTGTGCCCCCATAGCGGTCATCATTTTATCATACTCATTGGCAATAGCGTACTTGCTAGCTACGCCAGATACGGAGTCGATTTTTTTGTAGATCGCTTTTCGTTTATTAGGGTCTTTTGTATGGTTGTATTCTTCATAAAGTGCATCGATTTTATCGAGTTGTACTTTTTCTTTATTCCAATCAAGAGATCCGTATTTATCGGTACCTTTGAATAACAGGTGTTCTAAGTAGTGAGCGAGCCCTGTATTGGTTGCGGGGTCGGTTTTACTACCAGCTTTCACAGCTACATAACACTGGATTCGAGGTTCTTTATTTGTAGGACTCAAAATAACTGTAAGTCCGTTTTTCAAGGTATAGAACCTTGCATTAGTGGGGTCGTGAGTTACATACTTATATGTATAACCGCCACTTTGGGCTTCTTTCCATTCATAGTTTTGAGCGGAAGCCCCTAACGATATGGCTATTGTGAAGAGCCATAGGAATAGGTTTCTTTTTAACATATTGGGTGATTTTAAAATAACACCGCAAAAGTATTGATTTTTCTATAATTATCCAAATTAATTAACATTTTTTTTATTTTATTTTTTTTTCGAGTTTGCTCCAAGTTTGTTCCAAGTTTGCTCCAAGCTTTCTGTAAGGTAAGAGGTAAGAAATAAATTAGGAGAGAAATGGAGTTTTATATATTTTCTGAAGTACAAATTGGCTAATTAACAAATTATTTTTATCTTTGCCCCGTTTTTCAGTAAAACAATGGCTTTATCGCTTATTCAAAAATATAATGTAGCAGGGCCTCGCTACACCAGTTATCCCACTGTTCCTTATTGGGATAACGAGACTTTTTCTACTGAGAAATGGCTTGAGAGTCTTGCTGTTTCTTATGCTGAAAGCAATCGGGAAGAAGGCATTAGCTTGTATATTCACTTGCCTTTTTGTGAGAGTCTTTGTACTTTCTGTGGGTGCCATAAGCGCATCACGAAGCAGCATAAGGTAGAGGTACCTTACATTGATGCAGTGCTTAAAGAGTGGCATTTGTATACTGATTTTTTGAAAGAGCGACCTCTTATCAAGGAAATTCACTTGGGAGGAGGCACACCTACCTTTTTTGACCCCAGTGAATTACGACGGTTGATAGAAGGGATTTTTGAACGGGCTGATAGGGCTGAAGTTTATGAGTTTAGCTTTGAAGGGCATCCTAACAATACGACTGAGGCGCACCTTACGACACTTTACGATCTAGGTTTTAGGCGTGTGAGCTATGGTGTACAAGATTATTCGCCCAAAGTGCAACAGGCAATCCACCGGATACAGCCTTTTGAGAATGTGCAGCGTGTAACGGAGTTAGCTCGAGATATGGGATATACTTCGGTGAGCCATGACTTGGTTTTCGGGTTGCCTTTTCAGACATTAGATGATGTGCTTTTTACTATTGAGAGGAGTAATACTCTTCGGCCTGATCGTATTGCTTTTTACAGTTATGCGCATGTACCTTGGATAAAAGGTAATGGACAGCGAGGTTTTAAAGACGAAGATTTACCGACAGGAGAGGAAAAGCGCCAACTATATGAAGTAGGGAAAGCGCATTTGCTAAAGGCTGGGTATATTGAGATAGGGATGGATCATTTTGCCTTGACTACAGATAGTATGTATGAGGCTTTTAAAAATGAGAGATTGCACCGCAACTTTATGGGCTATACAGCTTCTAAAACGCAAGTAATGATAGGGTTGGGGATGTCGGCCATCAGTGATAGTTGGTATGGTTTTGCCCAGAATGAAAAAGATTTAGACGACTATTATGCGCGTCTTGAAAAGAATGAAATCCCGGTGTGTAAAGGGCATATACTGAATGAAGAGGATTTGATTATAAGGAGGCATATACTGAATTTGATGTGCCAATTTAGTACTTCTTGGGAAGATGAAAGGCTATATTTTGCTGAGATACCAGAAGTGCTTTTGCATCTGAAAGAGATGGAAGGAGATGGTTTACTAAGATTTACCTCTAAAGGGCTTGTAGTACCAGATGCAGGGAAGCCGTTTATTAGAAACATATGTATGGCATTTGACTTGCGCTTGCAACGCAAAATGCCTAACACGAAAATATTTAGTATGACTGTATAGTTATACATAAACGTCATAGTGATTGAGTTTTTTAGTTAGTGATGAAAAGGGACAGTTGAGAAATTCGTCCCTTTTCTTTTTGTATATCAGAAAAAAGTATTATTTTTGCGCCCGAATTAATAATAAATCATTTTTTTGAACTAAAATTAAATCATTATGGGATTTTTAAAAGAATTTAAAGAGTTTGCCGTAAAAGGGAACGTAGTAGATTTAGCTATTGGGGTTATCATAGGTGGAGCTTTTGGAGCTATTGTATCATCATTGGTAACAGATGTTATCACCCCTTTATTATTAACCCCTGCATTAGAAGCTACTGGGGCTAAGAATTTGGAAGGCTTGGTAGTGAATGGGGTAGCTTATGGTAAGTTTTTGGCTGCTGTAATCAACTTCTTGTGTATTGCTTTTGTATTGTTTATACTTGTAAAAGGTATCAACAAAATGAAGAAGAAAGAAGAAGAGGCACCTGCAGCACCTGCTGGACCTACACAAGAAGACCTTCTTACAGAGATTAGAGATTTATTGAAAAATAAATAAAGAGAAATGAGTGTAACCGCTACACTACGTATTTCAAAAAGGATTGTTTAATAAAACCACGCCCATAAGGCGTGGTTATTTTTAATAAAAAGCAAGTGTATGGATAAAGAAAATTTGCGTAGGAAATGGGAAAGTCTTCCTGAAAATAACCTGATGCGTTATTGGCAGATGGAAATCTTTGCGATAGGAGATGATTTTTTGACACTATCGATGCCTGTAACGGATAAAGTAACCCAAGTAGATGGCGTACTACACGGAGGGGCGACTCTTGCGTTGGCTGAAACAGCTGGTAGTATGGCTGCTTATTTATTGTATCGAAAAGAGGACGAACAAATACGCGGTATAGAGCTGAGTGCTAATCATGTGAGAGCGGGTAAGGTAGGAGATATTCTTTATGCTAAAGCCTTATGCGTAAATGCAGGTAGGACGCTTCAGTTATGGGAGGTGAAAGTGACGAACCAAGAGGATAAACTTATTTCTTATTGTAAATTTACGACCATGAAAATAACTAATGCTAAATGATTAATGTTATGGCAGAATTTATTAAACTTTACAATGAAAATCCTAATGAAAAGGAGATTATAAAAATAGTAGAAACGCTACGGAGAGGTGGTGTAATCATTTACCCTACTGATACTGTATATGGATTGGGGTGTGATATTACGAACACAAAAGCTCTTGAAAAGGTAGCCCGTATCAAGGGGGTGAAATTAGAAAAGGCAAATTTTTCATTTGTATGTTCTGATCTTAAAAACCTGTCGGACTATGTAAAGCAAATAGACACAAGCACCTTCAAGCTTTTGAAACGCGCTTTGCCGGGTCCTTACACCTTTATTATGCAAGGGAATAACAATTTGCCAAAAGATTTTAAAAAGAAAAAGACGGTAGGGATACGCATTCCTGATAATGCTATTGCCAGAGCTATTGTAGAAAAGCTTGGTAATCCTATTGTTTCTACCTCTATTTATGATGAAGATGACGTGATAGAATATACTACCGACCCTGAACTTATTTTTGAGAAATGGCAAAATAAAGTAGATATAGTGATTGACGGCGGTTATGGAGATAATGTAGCTTCTACTGTTATTGATTTATCGGGTGATGAGCCAGTGGTGATACGCGAAGGCAAAGGAGACAGCTCAATTATTTAATTAACAAATTAGTAAAAACAGAAACTTTGCCAAAGCCATAAGGCTTTGGCAAAGTTAGAAAGTTAATTACATATAATTATTATTATAAATTCAGATAGCTTTTCAGAGCCTCTACATATTGCTCGAAAGCTAAAAGACCTTGATTGGTGAGTTGCACTTCGGTATTGGGGTAGTTATCTTTAAAAGATTTTTTAACAGTGATATACCCAGCAGTTTCTAACTTTTGGATTTGCACAGAAATATTACCAGAAGTAGCTTTAGTAACCTCTTTGATACGGGCAAAATCAGCTTTTTCTTCTGAAACCAATAGCGAAATGATAGCCAAACGCAATTGAGAGTGCAAAATAGGATTTAAATCAGCAAACATTACTTCTTTTTTTATAGTCTAAATGGAATTGAATACCAGGTATTAAGAATAGTAAACCAGCCATAAGGCTACTGACTAAAGGCAGAAAAACTTCTTGGCTAAAAGAAATGAATTGTATGGCGTAAATTATTACAAAAGCCAATATACAGGTAATTATCCATAGCTTCATTTTCATTTGTAGTGCCATTGTTAGAGTTACAAACGTGAAAGGCAGATAGATAATTAAAAAAGCGGTGAGAAAAGAGTCGAAAATCGACCAAGGGATCAAGAAGGCTATTATAGCATTGATACCTGCTATAAACCAAAGCCAATCTGTCCAATCGTTATAGCTTTTTTCGGCTTTTTTGTGTTTTGTGCTTTTAATTTTCATCCATAAGCTATAAAAGAATCCGATAGGCATTAATATCAACCATACAACCCCTGATTGTTTAGGATAATAGTTGGCGATAAGCATTATAAACTGCAGAACACCTGCAATCATAATAAGCACACTCCAAAAGATAAGGAAGAAGCCATTTTCTTCGTACTTTTGTTTTCGTTGATTGATGACAGATTGAATAATTCTCAAGCTGTCGGAAACTTGTAAGTCCATAATGTTAAAATGTTTAATGTTATAAATTCGTTGCAAAGATAATGTAGTTTATTTTATAAACCAAATTTTTTAAGTATTATTTTTCATAGTAGTATTTACTTTTTTGTTATACACCTATGAATCAATCATTTAAAAAGATATATTATTTTCTATTTGCGAATAGAGAGGATGTTTATTTTTTGACTGAGAAATAGATTTTAATTTGGTATTTAGCAAAAAATGTAATACTTTTGTGCTTTCATTAATTAGTAAAATTGGTAAATCGATATTATGGCAGACGATAAAAAGATTATTTTTTCGATGAATAAGGTAAGCAAAACCTATTCATCTACTAATAAACAAGTTCTAAAAGACATCTACTTAAGTTTTTTTTATGGAGCTAAAATAGGTATTTTAGGTCTCAATGGCTCTGGTAAGTCTTCTTTACTAAAAATTATAGCAGGAATTGATAAAAACTATCAGGGCGAAGTGGTTTTCGCTCCTAACTACACTGTAGGGTATTTGGAACAAGAACCACACCTTGATGATGAGAAAACCGTGATAGAGGTAGTACGCGAAGGCGTAGCCGAAACCGTTAAACTACTCGATGAGTTTAACCATATCAACGACCTTTTCGGCTTGGAAGAAAACTATTCTGACCCCGATAAGATGCAAAAGTTGATGGATAAACAAGCCGAGCTACAAGATAAAATAGATGCCCTAAACGCTTGGGAACTCGATAATCAGCTGGAAGTAGCTATGGAAGCGCTCCGCACCCCTGAGCCCGACACACCTATCAAAGTGCTTTCGGGAGGAGAACGCCGTAGGGTAGCACTCTGTCGTCTACTCTTGCAACAACCCGATGTCTTGTTACTTGATGAGCCTACAAACCACCTCGATGCCGAATCGGTATTGTGGTTAGAACAACACTTGCAACAGTACGCTGGTACCGTGATAGCTGTAACCCACGACCGTTATTTTTTAGATAATGTAGCGGGCTGGATATTGGAGCTTGACCGTGGTGAGGGTATACCTTGGAAGGGTAACTACTCGTCTTGGCTTGACCAAAAAGCTAAACGCCTTGCCCAAGAACAGAAAACCGAAAGCAAACGCCAAAAGGTATTGGAGCGCGAGCTTGAATGGGTACGCCAAGGCGCTAAAGGGCGACAAGCCAAACAAAAGGCACGTTTGCAAAACTACGACCGCCTGCTCAATGAAGACCAAAAACAATTAGAAGAAAAACTTGAAATATACATCCCTAACGGACCTCGTTTGGGAACCAACGTGATAGAAGCACGACACGTAGCCAAAGCCTTTGGTGATAAATTATTATATGACGATCTTAATTTTGTATTGCCACAAGCAGGAATTGTAGGGGTAATAGGACCTAATGGAGCAGGTAAATCTACCATTTTCCGTATGATTATGGGGGAAGAAAAACCTGATAGTGGTGAGTTTTTGGTAGGCGAAACCGTAAAAATAGCTTATGTAGACCAAACCCATAAGCAGATAGACCCTGAAAAATCTATTTGGGAGAACTTCTCGGGTGGACAAGACCTGATAATGATGGGTGGCAGACAGGTGAACTCGCGTGCTTACCTAAGTAGATTTAACTTTGGCGGTAGTGAGCAGAACAAGAAAGTAGCCACTCTTTCAGGTGGAGAACGCAATCGCTTGCACCTTGCAATGACATTAAAAGAAGAAGGTAACGTATTGCTGTTGGACGAGCCTACCAACGATTTAGACGTGAATACCCTTCGCGCCTTAGAAGAAGGGTTGGAAAACTTTGCTGGCTGTGCTGTAGTCATCTCGCACGACCGTTGGTTCTTAGACCGTATTTGTACCCATATTTTAGCTTTTGAGGGCGACTCGCAAGTATATTTCTTTGAAGGTAGCTTCTCAGAATATGAAGAGAACAAGAAAAAACGCCTTGGCAAAGAAGTTACGCCTACAAGGATTAAATACAAGAAATTGGTACGATGAAAGAAAATGATAACAATATTATTATCGGAGTAATTGCCATTGTAATGGTTCTTTTAGTCTTAATATTCTTCCTTTAAAATGCCAAAAAAGAAGTACTATGTAGTGTGGGAAGGACACAAAACGGGTATCTTTAGCTCGTGGGATAAGTGCAAAAAAGCCGTTGAGGGGTATCCGTATGCTAAATTTAAGAGTTTTGAGAGTCAGGCAATGGCTGAAAAAGCCTTCAATGAGAGCTTTGAGCAATACAAAGGCAAGAAAGTAGCCTCCTCTCCTACCCTATCCCCCTTAGAATTAGAGCGTATTGGATCCCCCATATTGCCCTCTATAGCTGTTGATGCTGCTTGCAGTGGTAACCCTGGGGTAATGGAATACCGAGGGGTAGATACTGAAACTCAAGCCGAAATATTTAGAATTGCACCAATAAAAGACGGCACGAATAACATAGGGGAGTTTTTGGCTATCGTACACGCTTTAGCCTTTATGAAGCAACGCAACCTCAGCTTACCGGTCTATTCTGATAGCAAAATAGCGATGAGCTGGGTGCGCCAAAAGGTGTGCAAAACTAAAGTGCCACGCACCTCTCATAACGAAAAAATATTTGAATTAATAGCCCGTGCTGAACAATGGCTACACAACAATACTTATCCTAACCCTATTTTGAAATGGGAAACCCAAGCGTGGGGCGAAAATCCTGCCGATTTCGGACGTAAAGACAAATAAAATGACAGACCTTACCCTGAAAATACAACCTACTGCTAACCCCGACATCATCAAACTCGAAGCTAACAGACCTTTGGTAAAAGGGAGTTATGAGTTTAAAAACATAGATGAAGCTAAAAACGCTCCTTTAGCTAAGGAGCTCTTTTATTTGCCCTTTGTAAAAACTGTTTATATTTCGAGTAATTTCATTGCTTTGAAACGCTTTCCCATTGTTGAATGGAAAGAAGTACAAGAAGAGGTTGCTCAACAAGTATTAGTGTATTTGCAATCGGGTAAAGATATATTATTAGGCGAAGCTGGAAAACCTATGGGGGAAGCTATTACTGTATATACTGAAACAACTCCCAACCCCACAGTGATGAAGTTCGTCGCCAACAAGCGTTTGGTACCTACTGTAATAGAGTATAAATCAATAGAAGAAGCCACAGAGGCACCTATGGCAGCAACTCTCTTAACGCGTTTTCCATTTATTGAAGAAGTTTTTTTTGATGATAATTATATATCGCTCACCAAAAAAGGTATGGAAGAATGGGAAATGATAGCTGCTGACTTGCGCGATTATATCCGTAAATACCTAAGTGAAGGTCGCCCTATCATCAACCCCTCCGAGATAAAAAGGCGACAAGAAGAAGCTCAAGCTCGCTTGCTCTCTATGGTTACTACCGACGAAATATCGCAACAAATAGTAGCTATCATAGAACAATATGTAAAACCCGCTGTAGCATCCGATGGAGGTAACATACAATTTATTTCTTACAACCGCGACACCCATCACGTAGAAGTACTCTTACAAGGGGCTTGCAGTGGCTGTCCGTCATCTACTCAAACCTTAAAAAAAGGCATTGAAGTTATTTTGAAAGACAAGTTAAACAATCCGCTTATCAACGTTGAAGCACTACTTTAATATTTTATAATTTACTGTGAAATCATTCCTACAACAATTTACTGAAAACAGCACCTATCAATCTCTATCAAAACACCTACAAACAAAAGAAAATGCAGAGGTTACGGGATTGGCAGGGGCTTCTTTGTCAATAGTAATAGCTAACTTGTTCAATACAGTCCATAGACCTCTATTAGTACTGCTACCCGATAAAGAAGAAAGTGCCTACATACTCAATGATTTAGAAACCTTAGTAGGAGAACAACAGGTACTTTTCTTTCCTGATAGCTATCGTCGACCTTATCAAATTGAAGATACCGATAATGCCAATGTGTTATTGCGTGCTGAAGTCCTCAACCAATTGAGTCATAGTACAAAACCATTACTCATAGTCTCCTACCCCGAAGCTCTTTTTGAGAAGGTCATCACGCGAAAACAATTAGAGAAAAATACGTTAAAAATTCAAAAAGGAGACTCACTCACTATTGATTTCCTCAATGAGGTGCTTTTCAGCTACCATTTCAACCGCACTGATTTTGTTACCGAACCTGGTGAGTTCTCAGTACGTGGTGGGATTGTAGATGTATTTTCTTTTTCAAATAATGAACCTTATCGCATTGAATTCTTTGGAAACGAAGTTGATAGCATCCGTACATTCGATGTAGAAAGTCAGTTGTCTACTGCTCAACTATCAAAAATTACAATTATCCCTAATGTAGAAAACAAAGAAAGTGATGAGATACGACAGTCATTCTTGGAGTATATCAGTGAGCAAACGCTATTCATTGGTAAGGATATGGGATTTTTTGATGCTAAGATTGAGAAACTCTTTACTAAAGCTACCGATATTTATCAAAAGCTCCCCAACGAAGTAAAACGCACCCCTCCAGAGGAACTCTATTGTCAAGCAACAGATTTATTAAAACAAATCCAGAGATTCCAACAAGTAAACATCAATGCTACAACTCCCGCTTCTAAAAACAAAAAGGAGTTCTCTTTTCATACCACCCCACAACCTTCTTTTAACAAACAGTTTGAACTCCTTATTAGTTACTTCAACAACAAACACGAAGAAGGATTTCAAAACTATATCCTCTGCGGAAGTGAACAACAAGCCAAGCGATTTCAGGATATTTTTGAGGAAATGGAGCAAAAAGTACCTTACCAAACGGTACAATTATCGCTACACGCTGGCTTTGTAGATACTGAATTGAAATGCAATGTTTTCACCGATCATCAAATCTTTGAGCGCTATTATAAATTTCAGCTAAAGAATGGTTATGCCAAAAAACAAGCCATTACACTTAAAGAACTGATGCAATTAGAGGTAGGTGATTATGTTACACATATAGACCACGGTATTGGTAAATTCGCTGGCTTACAAAAGATTGAAGTAGAAGGCAAACAACAAGAAGCTATCAAACTGATTTATGGAGACCGCGATGTGTTATTCGTTAGCATTCACGCGCTACATAAAATTACTAAATATAACGGAAAAGACGGCAAACCTCCTAAGATTTATAAATTAGGTTCAGGAGCGTGGAAAGCCCTCAAACAGAAAACCAAGGCTCGTGTAAAAGAAATCGCGTTCAACCTCATTCAGTTATATGCCAAACGAAAAGAAGCCCAAGGATTTGCCTTTGCTCACGACAGTTATATGCAAAACGAGTTGGAAGCCTCATTCTTGTATGAGGATACTCCCGACCAAAGTAAGGCTACTGCTGAAGTAAAAGCTGATATGGAAAGCTCTAAACCTATGGATAGGTTGGTGTGTGGAGATGTAGGCTTCGGGAAAACTGAAGTAGCCATTCGCGCTGCCTTCAAAGCTGTCGATAATGGCAAGCAAGTAGCCGTACTTGTGCCTACTACAGTACTAGCTTTCCAACACTTTCAAACATTTAGCCAGCGTATGAAAGACTTTCCTGTGCGCATCGATTATCTCAACCGATTCCGCACAGCCAAGGAAAAGAAAATCATCTTAGAAGAACTAGCAAAAGGTCAGTTAGATATTATCATCGGCACACATCAAATAGTAGGTGAAAAGGTTACTTATAAAGATTTAGGATTACTGATTGTTGATGAAGAGCAAAAGTTTGGCGTAGGTGTGAAAGATAAGCTCAAAACCCTCAAAGAAAACCTCGATGTTCTTACGCTCACCGCTACACCTATCCCACGCACACTACAATTCAGTTTGATGGCTGCCCGCGATCTTTCGGTTATCAATACCCCTCCTCCTAACCGATACCCTATTGATTCGCAAGTAGTACCTTTCAATGAAGAGGTAATACGCGATGGCATTCGTTATGAAATTCAGCGTGGCGGACAAGTATTCTTTATGCACAATAGGGTTGAAAATATTCAAGAGGTGGCTGGAATGATTCAGCGATTGCTCCCTGATGCTCGTATTGCCATTGGTCACGGACAAATGGACGGAAAGAAATTAGAAGAGACAATGCTCGCCTTTATGGAAGGTAGGTATGATGTATTGGTTGCTACCACTATTATTGAAAGTGGTTTAGATGTTCCTAATGCCAACACTATCTTTATCAACAATGCACATAATTTTGGCTTATCCGATTTACACCAAATGCGCGGTCGCGTAGGTAGAAGTAATAAAAAGGCTTTTTGCTACTTCATTACGCCTCCTCTAATAGCGATGAGCGACGATGCCCGCAAGCGTATTGAAGCGATAGCTCAGTTCTCCGATTTAGGAAGCGGACTCAATATCGCTATGAAAGATTTAGAGATTAGAGGGGCTGGCGACCTCTTGGGGGGAGAGCAAAGTGGTTTTATCAATGAAATAGGCTTTGATACCTACCAAAAGATACTACAAGAAGCCATAACAGAACTCAAAGAAAATGAGTTCTCTGAACTATACCACACCGCCGAAGAAGACAAAACTTACCTCACCGATACTCAAATAGATACTGACTTTGAACTGCTCTTCCCTGACACTTATGTCAATAGAGTAGCCGAACGACTCAACCTTTATAACGAACTGAGTAATCTGCCTAATGAGGAAGCCTTACAAGTTTATGAACGCAACCTTATTGACCGTTTTGGCAAGTTACCCCCTCAAGCTATCGACTTGCTCAATAGCGTACGTGTAAAATGGTTGGCTACCCGTATGGGAATTGAGAAACTTGTAATGAAAAACGGAAAAATGACTGGCTATTTCATTGCCGACCAAAATAGTCCGTTCTATCAAAGTGCGCGCTTCCAAAAGCTATTGCTTTTTGTACAACGCTACCCCGATAAGTGTCGTATGCAAGAGAAAGAAACCCGCAACGGCTTGCGTCTATTGCTTATTTTTGAAAACATCAACAGTGTATACCAAGCTCTAAAAGTTATGCAAATGATAGAAGCATAAGTATCGTTACACTTTGATAATCATTCGCTTTTTTGGCATATAATAGGAGCGATTTGCCAATCGCCCTCTAAAAATAAGTTTATTATTTTTGTTTGTCTATAATATTAAACACTATGGAAACATTTAAAAATTGGGTAGGTAAAAACCCTATTACATTTGGCGGTATTATAGCTCTTTTGCTCGCTACTTTTGGTATTTGCCTCATCATAGGCGCTCTAAAAAATTGGGATTGGCTATACGAATCCGATAAACATTACCAAAATAATTGGACTATGGGGCAAATAAGCCGTTATTTAGGTCGTGATATGGCGCGTGTTATTGGTTTTATTACAGGTGTTTTCTTTATAATCGTAGGAATTTACTTCTCCTATATAGCTTTTACCTATAAAGCATAAACAATATGAAAAATTTTTGTAAATGGGTGCAGTCATTAGGTCTTTATTATTCTTTCCATAAAATAGAAGATTTACATACCCTTGCCCAAAATACAACTAATATTTCTTGGGCTTTTCTCAAGAGCTCAGCTATTAATACCGCCAATTTAAATAACGTAAATCCTAAAATAATTGAGTTAAAGGGTGCGTTTCTAAACATAGGTTTTTCCTTCAAAAGTATTAGTAAAAAGATATTGAATGTAAAAAACGAATCTATTTTCTTCGATTTTACAACTTTATCTATTGACGAGTTAGAAAGTTTAATGAAGCTGAGAATTTTCAATCAAAATATAGGGGGTATACTTATAGAAAATCAAGACGACTTTTCCTCCAAAATAGAAATATTAGAAAAAATGGTATCAGATTATTATTCTGATAAGAATTTAGATGAAATAAAGGCTATATTCTTTAAAACAATAGTTTCAAAACATTGCTTTTTGCCTATTATAGCTACAGACTTATACGAAGAGAAAATCCTAATACTTATTTCAAAACAAAGAATAAAAGACAGCATTAATATCTCTCTTGATAGTTATGATAGAGTTCAAATACCTTTTTCTCTAAAAACAAGTGACCTATCCTATTTTTATAAATGGTAACCCTCCTCTCTACCTCCTAACCATCCTACTTCCCTATTGTCTCAAACTTGTATATTTATAATGAAAAATAAAGTGAAATTATCACGAATATTATGAAAGAAGAATTGTTTATATGGTTTTATTCAAACCCCAATGCGTTACCTAAAGGAGTTCCTGCTACTGTAATGACAACTATTACAGAAGAATTTTACCCTAAAAATCCTACTAAAATCAAGCGTGGAGAATGGATTAAATACTCTCCTATGTATTTCTCTTTTCCTCCAGAAGAGAAATACAAATTGCCTGAGGAATTGATTTTAGTAGTAAAACGACAGAAAGAAGTGTTGTTTGATTTCTTAGGATATCATAGGGATATAAAAGTATTCTCACAGAGATTATTAAATCTTTTGATTGAGAATGGCTTAAATTCTCAATATGAAAAAGCAACATTAAGTGTCGTAAATACTAAAGGAGAAAATATTGCTAAACAGCCCTATTATTTACTACGCTTCTGTAGGGCTGATAACGAATTATTTGCCTTTAATGACAACTTAAAAATAGTTGCGAGAGATTGGGAGGACACTTTTCTTTATCCTGATTTGCACTTAAAAGAGCCTACTGATAAGAATATTTTTGTCTTAGGAAATGTATTACCTGATGATTATTTTTGCTATCAAAATGCCTTAGTTAT
>CAUQUO010000012.1:0-60003 GCA_963521335.1 uncultured Capnocytophaga sp. | reverse complement strand
CGAGCTTTTCGCAGAACTTGTTGTTTTTCTAAAAAACTATCTAATCATTTTAAAGCCTTTTCTTTAGCATTCTTTTATATAAACTATGGGCACACGTGAAACTGTATCATACTTTTTAAAACACCATCCAAAATTTTAATAACAGAGTTTTTACTCCTTAACTTCTAAGTATGAACAAGTAACGAAAATTGTTCATAACTTTGTTGATAAGTATTTTAATTTTGTTGATGACCTATTGCTTTATTGCGTACCTTTGCAACAACAACTAAGAAAAAAGATCACTTCCCCTTTTTAGGGATTTACAAAAGCAATATTACATAACGGGTTGTGTAAGAGAGTTTTATATAAATCTCTCAGCATCTTTTTTACTTGAACGAAATAATAATAAATAAAAAATTATGAGTAAATTTACCAAACTTACTGCTGAGCAGTTACAGACAAAATGTAAATTTATCGAGAACTACTTGAGTTCTCATAACGCCGCTACGGGGTCTCTCTTTGATGCCAATGCCAATGTAGCCCATAAGAACATCGCTACAATGGAAGCCGAGCTAAACAAGGATATCAATATCCAAGTGAACCGCTCGCTGGTATCGCGCAAAATTGAGCAACTCTTTGGCAAAGAATTAGCAGATGAGTATATTCGTCAGATTGAAGCGCACGAAATCTATGTGCACGACGAAACGAGTCTTAAACCCTATTGTGTGAGCGTATCGATGTATCCTTTGCTCTTGGACGGGCTCGTAAAACTCGGCGGTGAAAGCAAAGCCCCACAACACTTGGCAAGCTATTGTGGGTCGTTCGTAAACTTCCTCTTCTCAGTATCTTCACAGTTTGCAGGAGCAGTAGCCACAGTAGAGTTCCTAATGTACTTCGACCATTTTGCGCGCAAAGACTATGGCGACGATTACCTCAACACTCATCGTGAAGTGATAGAAAACGAATTGCAACACGTAGTATATGCTATCAATCAGCCAGCAGCAGCACGTGGTTATCAGTCGGTTTTCTGGAATATATCGCTGTATGACCGCCCTTATTTTGACTCGATGTTTGGCACTTTCGTTTACCCCGATGGTAGCAAACCTTCTTATGAGTCTTTAGACAAACTTCAACAATTCTTTATGCATTGGTTCAATATCGAGCGCACCAAAGCGATCCTCACTTTCCCTGTGGTAACCGCAGCAATGCTCACTAAGGACAAACACGTGTACGACGAGCATTTTGCGCGCTTCTGTGCCAAAGAACTCAGTGAGGGCAATGCCTTCTTTATATATCAATCGGACAACGCCGACTCCTTGGCAAGTTGCTGTCGCTTGCGCAATGAAATTTCCGATAATACCTTTAGCTATTCACTCGGGGCAGGAGGGGTTTCTACTGGTAGTATCAATGTGATTACTATCAATATGAATCGCCTTTACCAAAAACATTTATCGTTGGAGCGCACTTTGGATAATATCCACAAATACCAAGTAGCTTACCGTGCTATAGTGCAGGATTACAAAGATGCGGGTATGTTACCAGTGTACGATGCGGGCTTCATCTCACTTGATAAACAATTCCTCACTATTGGAATTAACGGAATGGTGGAAGCTGCCGAGTATTTAGGCATTCGCATTTCCGATAATCCTGACTATAAGGCGTTCATCAACAAAAACCTCAAACTAATTTACGACAAGAACAAGGAAGCTAAAACCAAATACGGCTTTATGTTCAATACCGAATTTGTACCTGCCGAGAACTTAGGCGTGAAGAATGCGGCTTGGGACAAAGCCGATGGCTTGCAAGTGCCACGTGATTGCTACAATTCATATTTTTATATTGTGGAAGACGACTCTCAAAACCTTATCGATAAGTTCTATTTGCACGGCAATGAGTATATACAGTACTTAGACGGCGGTTCGGCTTACCACTGCAACCTCGAAGAATACCCCTCTGCCGAAGGTTTCTACAAACTACTGAATGTAGCTGCTAAAACAGGTTGTAACTATTTCTGCTTCAATATATGTGTAACTGTGTGCAACGATTGTGGCTATATCGATAAACACACGCACGACCACTGCACCCATTGTGGTTCTGAAAATATCGACCACGCTACTCGTGTGATAGGCTACCTCAAACGCATTACTAATTTCTCTAAAGACCGACAAAAAGAAGCTAAAATACGTTACTATGGGCACGCTACGGTATAGCAGTTACGATATAGTCCTCCAAGAAGTACCCAACGAGATTTCCCTGTGTTTTACCATCACAGGGTGTCCGTTGGCGTGTGAGGGTTGTCATTCCGAATATATTTGGGACGGCAGTAAAGGCTGTGCGCTCACCAATGAAGGTTTAGAACAACTGCTCAGCAAGTATGAAGATATGATAAGCTGTGTGCTGTTTATGGGAGGCGAGTGGCAGGTAGAGACCCTGCTCTCGCTTATCTTCCAAGTGAAGTGCAAACGGCTAAAAACAGCACTCTATACAGGGCTCAACCTCAAGCAAGTACAGCGAAAATACCCTGAGCTATTAGGGTGTTTAGACTACATCAAAACCGGCAAGTGGTTACCCAAACTCGGTGGACTCGACAGCCCCACCACCAATCAAGAGTTTTTGAACCTACAAACGGGAGAGGTGATGAATAAGCTGTTTCATAAAATAAGGTAAGAGGTAAGATTCTCTCAATGTCGGTTATCGCATTGTATAGGGAAATGCAAGAATAGCAAATATTGCGTGATTTATGGTAAATCACGCAATATTTTTTTGTTGTATGGTGAATTGTTTGGGGCTTCTGCCGAATTTCTTCTTAAAGGCAGTAGAGAAATGCGATACATACTCATAACCACAAGCGAGTGCTATCTCGGTGATGTTCTTATCGGTGTGGAGGAGGAGTTGTTGTGCTAAGGTCATTTTATAGTCGTATAGGTAGCCGAAGACAGTGGTGCCAAATACTTCTTTAAAGCCATAGCACAGTTTTTTTTCGTTGATGCCTACAGCACGTGCGAGCTGAGTGATGGTAGGGGTTATCTCTAAGTGTGAGGTGAGTAACTCTCGGACTTCATACATTTTCTGTATATCGGTTGGGGTTTTGCAATATTGGTGAGGTTGCGACTGTTGTTGGTCGTATTGGTGGAGTTGCAAGAGGAGGAGTTCCTGCACTTTGAGGTCGGTATAGGGGCGGGCAGCGTTGCCTAATAGGGGAGCCTGTTGTAACTGGCAGAGAGCGGTATGCATTGCAAATGAGGTAGGCAGGGAGTGGTTTGGGGAGAGGGTAAAGTTTCCGCTTTTTTCATAACGTTCATACCAAGGCATAAAAGTATCGGGGTATTGTGAGGCTATCTGGGCAAACTGTTGTGCAGTGATTGCAATGGTAATAACTTCTATGGTGTCGTTTTTATGGAAGAGGTCTTTGCCAAAGCACTCTTCAGCGCTAAAGAATATATTATGAGTATTGGCTTGGACAGTAGTTATACTTTTATCTACTTCAATTTGGAAACCTTTGCGGGTTTGAGTTACAAAATAGAGGCGGATTGAGGGGATATCCATACGCCCTTCAAAAGCTACATCTTCTTTCATCTGAGCTTTCCAACGGTAATAAGTATAATCGCCTAAAGGTTGTGATTCTAATTGGAATAGACCTACTTCTTCGCTTACATTCTCATAATAAGCTTGTATTTCAGCTTCATTGGTTACCAAAGGTAATGTTACTTCGTTCATCATCGTTTATTAAAAGGTTATTTTTTAGGAGATATTCTAAACGTTCTCCAAGTTGTCTCCAAGTTGTCTCCAAGCTTTCTCTAAGTTGGGTATTGGAGCGTTCAACATTAAATCTATTCAGGTATAAAACTTTGCTAAGGATATTAAACAATAGGTACTCTTTTTAGGTGTACTTTTGCCACCTGAAATTCGTTGTTTAGAACAAAAGTAAATAATATATTTCAAACTGCCAAATTTTTAGGGGTTAGGTATCAGGTATCAGGTGTTAGGGGATAAGGGTTAGATACTGATTATTAGTGTATTCAATATTAGTATATTCAAGGGGTTAGGTATCAGGTATCAGGTGTTAGGGGATAAGGGTTAGATACTGATTATTAGTGTGTTTAATATTAGTATATTCAATTAGTGTATTCATTATTAGTGTATTCAACTTTGCCAAAGTTTGAAACTTTGGCAAAGTAAGAGACGTGAAAAATTGAAACTTTGGCAAAGTAAGAGATGTGGAAATTGAAACTTTGGCAAAGTAAGGACGTAAAAACCAATATTTATGTTATACAAAACTTTTCTTTTATTACTGGTTACTACTTCTTCTTTATGGGCTCAAAATAGTGCTGAGCTTTCGGGGAAGATTGTCGATAAAGCTACTCAAAAACCGCTTATGGGTGCTGATATCTACCTGAAAGAATTGAAGAAAGGGGGTAGTACTGATATGCAGGGTTATTATCACTTGAAAGGTATTCCTGAAGGCACTTATACTATTATAGGTAGCTATCTCGGTTATCAAACTTTTAGTAAAAAAATCTATCTAAAAGGACAAGAGCGTTTGGATATCAGCCTTAAAGAACAAGCTGAGGAGATAGGCGGGATAACCGTTTCGAGCAAGAGTATCGCTCACCAAAAGAAAGAAGAGAGTATGCCTGTAACGGTGATTGATATGAGCAATATGCGGGGCACAGTGAGCAATGTGCAGGACATTCTCGCCAAAACCGTGGGGGTAACCTTGCGCACCTCTGGAGGTGTAGGGAGCAGTTCGCGCATTTCGATACGCGGTTTGGAAGGCAAGCGCATAGGCTTTTTTATAGACGAATTGCCAATGACTGAACAAACCGACTATTTAGATATCAACGATATTCCCATAGATATGATAGACCGCATTGAGATTTACAAAGGCGTGGTACCTGCTCGCTTTGGAGGGTCGTCTTTGGGAGGAGCTATCAATATCGTCATTCGCGAATACCCTGATAAATATGCCGACCTCAGCTATGGCTATGAGAGTTTCAATACCCATAAAGCGCAAGGGGTCTTCAAACGCAACTTGAAAGCACGCGGACTCGTTTTTGGTATCGGTGGGGGCTATACCACTTCCGATAATAACTATACTTTCGATTCGCCCTATCGCGAGGGGTTACGCATCACCCGCAATCACGATAAATACCGCAAATACATCATCGGGGGGAGTTTTAAAGCTAAAAAATGGTGGTTTGACGAGGTAGAGTTTGAACCCGTAGTGGTAAAGACCTACAAAGAAATTCAAGGTATAGAGTACGACATTCGCGAAGCCCATAGCGAGAGCCTAATGGCGGGGTTGGCGAACAAACTCACCAAAGACAATTTTCTTACCGAAGGGCTCAACTTCGATATGTTCAACGGGGTGGTACTCACCAAAATGAACTTCATCGATAAAGCCACTCGTCGCTATGAATGGGACGGTAGCTCCTACCCTACCCCATCGCGTTACGGAGGTGAGGTGGGCTACAACTTCCCTTCGGATTCCGACGACCAAAAACTCTCCTTTATCAATAAAACCAACTTAGAATACATCATCAACGAGCGTCATTCGTTCAACTTCAACAGTGTATTTTCCATAGCCAAAGGAACGCCCAAGGACGAGCTGAAAACCCTCAGTTTAGGCAAGCAAGTAAATTTTGATTCGCGTATGCACAGCTGGGTGAGTGGCGTTACTTACGACTTGCGGTCGCTTGACGATGTGTTTCTCAACTCACTTACTGTACGCTACTACCAATACACTATGCACACCCAAATGGCACCATTATTTGTACCCGGCAAGTACGATGTGGATTTACAAAAGAACAATTGGGGGGTGAACAACGCGATGCGTTACCGCTTTTTGCCTTCGCTAATGGGAAAACTTTCAGCAGGTTATGAAGTGCGTATCCCCTCAGAAAGTGAGCTTTTGGGCGACGGCATAGGCGTAGTGCCCAGTGCCGACCTCCTACCCGAACGCAATGCCAGCGCCAATATTGGGTTACTCTTCGACCTCACGGGTAAACACCCTACCAATGCACAAATAGAAATGAACTTCTTCTATATGTACTTACAGGATATGATACGCTACACCGCTGGACTTATAGGCGCACAATATCAGAACTTTGGGGAGATGCGTAGCCTTGGGATAGAGTTTGAAGCCAAAGCCGATGTACTCCCCTCCCTCTATGCCTACGTGAATACTACTTACCAAGACCTGCGCGACACCCGCGACTACGAGCCTGCCAGCACCGTGCCTAACCCCACTAAAAACAAGCGTATGCCTAACATACCCTACCTAATGGCAAACGCCGGAATAGAATTTCACCGCGAAAACCTCTTAGGCGGTAACGGTCAGAACACCCGCCTTTTTGCCGATGTGGCTTTTGTAGAAGAATATTTCTACGATTTTGAAATGACCCAGTTGCAAAAACGCCGTATCCCACGTAGCACCACTATAGATATAGGCTTTGAACACAGTTTTTTGAACAACAAACTCTTTATATCGGGCAAATTGCGCAATGTAACGAACGAAAAAACTTTATCAGAATTTAACCGTCCGCTCCCTGGAATTAATGGGGGAATAAAATTAAGAGTTATATTTTAGATTATGAACAAAATTCCTGAAACAATGCTCATAACCCTATGGGCAAAAGCAACCGAACTAAAACAACAAAATCCGTTGTTGCGCGATGAAAAAGCCGCTGAGATTATCAGCAAGATAGACTATGATTTCAGCAAGTTTAAGAAAGCTAAATTCTCGCAAGCAGGGGTATGCGTGCGCGCAAATCTGATTGATGGAGAGACGCGCAAATTTATCGCCGCTCACCCCGATGCGGTAGTCATACAACTGGGTGCAGGAATTGATGCCCGCTATGAGCGTTTGGGTTGCCCCGAAGTTACCCATTGGTACGACCTCGACCTACCCGAAGTGATGCGATTACACCGTCAGTTTTTTAGGTAAGAGATAAGAGGTAAGAGGTAAGAGGTAAGAGTTTTTTAGGGGATAGTTATGGGAATTATGGGAATAATGGGAGTAATGGGAATAATGGGAGTAATGGGGTGCGAGCCGCACGGGCGATTTGGTGCGTTGCAAACTTTGTTAAAGTATAAAAATCGAAAAATTAATCAAAAATACAAACTAAAATGAAAAAAGTAATCTTAACCCTCTGCAGTCTTGCACTGCTTAGTGTGTCTTGCAAAAAAGATGACAACACTCAACCAGCTCCTGTGCCTCCTAGCACGGTAGAGTACAATGGTAATTTCTTATTAGAAACCTCGGTGAAAAATCCCGATGGAATGAGTGGTAGTTCCTATCTTCAAATCATCCATAAAATAGCAGGAGGTATCGCTGTTGATAACTCTAAAGCCGAGCAAGTAGAGTTTGGTTCTTCAGTGCAAGTAGAAGGTAAGAACGTTTACCTTTTTGACACTATGAAAGGTATCGGCGGTATCACCCAATACACTTATGACCCTGTTAGCCAAAGGCTTACTAAGGGATCAAATCTTGCAGGGCTTTCTAACTCAATGGTAGGACACCTTGAAAAAGTGAGTGCTACCAAAGCCTATGTGCCTATGTATACCCAAGGCGTGGTATGGATTATCAACCCACAGACGATGCAAAAAACAGGAGAAATCAACCTTGCCCAATACGCTCACGGCGACAGCAGTCCTGAGCCAGCTATGGGTATTATTCGCGATGGCAAGTATTACCTATGTCTCAACCAAATCAACCCTGCTACAGGTTGGCAACCTTATGCCGACTATCAGCAGTGTGATGTAGCAATCATCGACCCTCAAACTGATGTAGTAGAAAAAGTAGTCTCTGAGACCACTACCAAACTCACCTTCCCCACTCGCCCTATGGCACAATGTAAAGGAATGTTCTTCAGCAATGAAGCAGGAGACCTTTATATAGCCACCGCAGGTTATTTTGGGTATTCTAAGGACAATACTAAATGCGGTTTTCTCTGCATTCCCAAAGGCAGTACCGAGTTTGACAGTAGCAAATCGTGGGACATCTCTACTACCATCATTGCAGGCACTAATTACAAGCCTGCCAGCGTGTATAACTGCCAATATATAGGCAATGGTAAAGCAGTAGCCTATGTAGGTATTGTAGAGCTCGGTGGGAGCAATCCCTACATTGCTAAAAATGCAATGGCAGTACTCATAAATTTCAACAACAAATCTATCAGCCAGATAAAGGGCGTTCCGCTTACTGATGGCCATAGTATTCTCATCACCAAACAGAAAGACAGAGTACTCTTTGGCGCTTTTGGTACCGATAAAAGAGGTTTATTCAATTTCAACCCTGCAACTGAAAGCGTAGAACAAGTGCTAAGCACAACTGGAAACCCAGCCTTCTTTCACGAATTCTAACCCGTAAGCCCTATGAACAAAATACCTGAAACAATGCTCATCACTTTATGGGCAAAAGCAACCGAACTAAAACAACAAAATCCGTTGTTGCGCGATGAAAAAGCCGCTGAGATTATCAGCAAGATAGACTATGATTTCAGCAAGTTTAAGAAAGCTAAATTCTCGCAAGCAGGGGTATGCGTGCGCGCAAGTTTGATTGATGGAGAGACGCGCAAATTTATCACCGCTCACCCCGATGCGGTAGTCATACAACTGGGAGCAGGACTCGATGCCCGCTATGAGCGTTTGGGTTGCCCCGAAGTTACCCATTGGTACGAACTTGACCTGCCCGAAGTGATGCAATTACGCCGTCAGTTTTTTGAAGAGACAGAACGTCGCAGTTTTTTAGAAATGTCGCTTTTTGATAGAGAATGGATTGACCTCGTGAAAGCACATCACAAGCCTCTGCTCATCATCGTGGAGGGCGTGCTGATGTACTTCCCCCAGAGAGAAGTAAAGGATTTTATGATAAACCTCTGTGATGCAATAGACGAAGCTACTTTTTTATTCGATATGCTCGCCTACGCCTTAGTAGGGCACGCGAAAAATCACGATTCCTTGAGAGCGATGGGTGAAAACCAACGCCCTGAATTTAAGTGGAGCGAAAAAGAAAGTGCTGTAATGGAAAGTTGGCATCCTAAAATCCATTTGGCTAAAGAATACTATATGAGCAAGTACGACCAAGGACGCTATCCTTTTATATTCAGAATGCTCTATAAAATTCCTTATTTTTACAGGCGATTTAACCAAAGGGTAGTTAATTTGGAAATTCACTAATTTAGTGCGTTTCAAAAATCGAAAATTAACCTATAAATATAAATTACAATGAAAAGAGTAATCTTAACTTTCTGCAGTCTTGCACTGCTTAGTGTGTCTTGCAAAAAAGACGACACCCCTACCCCTACTCCTTCTAATGAAGGCAGTGGAAAGTATTTGGTGAAAACTACCTTTAAAAACCCCGACGGTAAAAGCGGTAGTTCTTACTTACAACTTACTAATGATCTCAATGCCACTACTGCCTTAAACAACAAACAAGCTATACAAGTACCCTATATGTCGAGTGTAATGATATATGGCAATGAGGTATATTCATTAGATGCTATTGATGGTAGTTATGGCGTGAGAAAATTTATTTACAACCCTGCTACCCAAAAACTTACCGAAAGTAAAAAATTCGATACCCCTGCACACTCTATGCCCTGCAACTTGATAAAGGTGAGCGATACCAAAGCCTATTTGCCTTTATACAACGTACCAAAGGTATTGATTATCAACCCGCAAACAATGCAGAAAACAGGTGAAATAGACATTCAAAGGTACGCACACAGCGACAGCAGTCCGGATGCAGGCTACGGAATAATACGCGATGGGTATTTCTACCTACCTCTATTGCAATTAGGACCTGATTATGCTCCTTATGCCGACCATCTCCAAAGTGATGTACTCATCATCAATGTACAAACTGATAAGGTAGAAAAGGTAATATCAGAAACCACTACTCACTTAGCTATGCCTTCTCAACCCTCGTATAAAACTTGTATTTTCACTACCGAAAACAAAGATATATATATAATGTGTGCTGGTTATTTCGGGTTCAATCCCGCAAATACCCATTCAGGGTTTGTGTGCATACCTCAAAGTACTACCGTATCGGCTACCGAGTTTGATAGTAGTAAGAGTTGGGATATATCCAACACTACTATTGAGGGTACTACCTATAAACCTGCGACTATCTATAGTGTGGAATACTTAGGTAATGGCAAAGCGGTAGGTTTTGTAGGTGCTGCTGAACTGAATGTAAAAGACCCTTTCACCGATAAGAATGGAATTGCCGTATTGATAGACTTCAACGCTAAAACTATCAAGAAGATTGATGGTATTCCTTATACAGATAGCCACAGCGTGTTTATCGGTAGAAACAACAACGAAGTGATTTTTGGGGTATCGGGTACAGACAAAAGAGGTTTGTTTAGCTACAACCCTGCTACCGGTATCAGCAAGCAAGTGCTAAACACAGAAGGGGGTGCAGACTTCTTCTACGCATTTTAGTGCGAGCCACACAGGCAGTTTAGTGCGAGCCGCACAGGCAATTTGTAATGTCGGGAAACTCTATCGCCAGTGCTAACGGTACTAGGGGTAGCTACTATCTGCAAACCTTGGGTAAGCTTTCAGGAAAGAAAGATTGACAACAGTAAGGTAACTCAAATTAAGACATATATAAAAAGAGCAAATGAGGATATTTCTCATTTGCTCTTTTTGTTATATAGATTTAACGTTTGTTAAACTGTTTGATTTACTATCTTACAGATAAAGGCGATTTGTTCGTCATCAAGCTCGGTGTGCATAGGGAGAGAGATGACTTCTTGTACTAATTTATTGGTAACGGAGAAATCGGCTTCGTTATAAGAGCTACGGGTATAGGCTTTTTGGGCGTGCAATGGTATAGGGTAGTAAATACCAAAAGGCACTCCGTTTTCGCCTAATACTTTAGCGAGCTCATCGCGTTTGCCATTGGTGATACGGAGGGTATATTGGTGGAATACGTGGTCGTAGCCATTGGCGATTACGGGAGTAATGATGTTTTTATTGTCTTTGAAGGCTTCATTGTATTTGTGAGCGGTTTGCTGACGGCGTGTATTATAGTCGTTGAGATGAGGGAGCTTGGCTCTCAATACAGCGGCTTGCAAAGAGTCGAGGCGGGAGTTTACGCCTACTACATCGTGATGGTAGCGGACATACATACCGTGGTTAACAATACCGCGAAGGGTGTAGGCAAGGTCGTCGTCGTTAGTAAAGATAGCTCCTCCGTCGCCGTAGCAACCGAGGTTTTTAGAAGGGAAGAAAGAGGTCGCTCCTACGTGACCTATGGTTCCTACTTTTTGTTTGCGTCCGTCGGCAAAAGTATAATCGGCACCAATGGCTTGCGCATTGTCTTCAATCACAAAGAGGTTATGTTTTTTAGCCAGAGCCATAATAGCTTCCATATTGGCAGGCTGGCCGAACAAGTGCACGGGTACTATGGCTTTGGTGCGTGGGGTAATTGCTTTTTCGATAGCCTCGATATTGATATTGAAAGTATCGTCGTATACATCTACGAGTACGGGGGTGAGTTTCAGCAGGGCAATTACTTCTACGGTTGCTGCGAAGGTAAAATCGGCGGTGATGACCTCATCGCCTTCTTTGAGGCCGAGACCCATCATAGCGATTTGTAGGGCATCGGTACCGTTGGCGCAAGGGATTACGTGTTTTACGCCCATATAGTTTTCCAATTCTTTTTGGAAGGCGTGTACTTGGGGTCCGTTGATAAAAGCGGTGGTGGTGAGTACTTCTTCAAAAGAAGCTTGTACTTCATTTTTAATTTTTTCGTACTGACCTTGAAGGTCAACCATTTGTATTTTTCTCATATGTTGTATGTTTAGGTGTTGGAGGGTTAGCAGTAGAGAGTGCAAATGTACGAATTAATTGTGAAATGACAAATTTGTGTTTCTGAGTTGGCTCCAAGGTTGTTCCAAGTTTGTTCCAAGGTGGCTGTAAGCTGGCTATAAGGTAAGAGGTAAGAGATCATAAATCAGGAGGGGGGAGGTTCGTTAATTGGTAAATTATCTGTATCTTTGCGGTTTGAAAAGGATTGTTATTGAGCCTTGTATTATGAAGATAGCTATTTACATACGTCAATTTACGGAGGAAAATGCCTCTATTTTGCTTGCGCTTTTTTCGCATTTATTACCTGATGATGAGGTATTTATAGAGAGTGAAATCTTGAAGGAGTTGCATATACGCTCTCGGCATTTTTTGCGTGCTAAGGCGTTTGTATCGTATGAAGATTTAGATGCTTCTTTTGATGTGATGCTGACTATTGGGGGAGATGGGACGCTCTTGAAAGGGATTACGTATGTGCGGGATTTGCAAATTCCGATACTGGGGATAAATTCTGGCAGGCTGGGTTTTTTGGCTACTGCACATAAAGATGAATTGGAGGGGGTTATGGGGCAATTGCGAGTGAAGAACTATGCTGTTGTGGAGCGCTCGGTTATTGAGGCGGTGTATAGTGAGACGGGAGAGGCGGTAGACCCTATTAATTTTGCGTTGAATGAGATTACGGTTACGCGGAAGAATACGGCTTCGATGATTACGATAGACACGGAGCTGGGGGGGGATTTTCTTTCTTCTTATTGGGCTGATGGACTTATTATAGCGACGCCTACGGGTTCTACGGGTTATTCGTTGAGCTGTGGGGGTCCTGTGATTTTGCCTACGGCGAAGAATTTAGTAATTACGCCTATTGCACCTCATAACTTGAATGCGCGGCCGTTGGTAATTCCGGAGGATACGCCTATCAAGCTGACGGTGTATGGGAGGGAGAAGAAGTTTTTGATGTCGCTAGATTCGCATATCAAGTCGGTTTCTAAGAAGCACAGTATCACGGTGAGGAAGGCGCCTTTTGTGGTGAAGATGATACGCCTTGATGGGGATAGTTTTATTAAGACGCTCCGTTATAAATTGTTATGGGGTGAGGATAGAAGAAATAAATAATTATGATGAAGAACCATTGGTTAGAACGTACCGAACTTTTGATAAAAGAAGAGGGTATTGAGAAGCTTACGAAGGCAAATGTGCTGATTGTAGGTTTGGGGGGTGTAGGGTCTTATGCGGCTGAGTTTATCACTCGGGCTGGAGTAGGGTCTCTTACGATTGTAGATGGTGATGAGGTAGCGTTATCGAATATCAACCGGCAGCTACCTGCACTACACAGCACTATAGGGAAGGCTAAGGCTGAGGTGGTGGCGTCTCGGTTGCTGGATATCAATCCTTCATTGAATCTCAGGGTGGTGAAAGAGTTTTTATCGCCGGAGCGCGCTTGGGAGATTGTGAGTGCTGAGTATGATTATGTGATAGATTGTATTGATAGTATCACGCCGAAGTTGCATCTTATACTCTCGGCTAAGCGCAAGCGGGTGAAGATAGTGAGTTGTATGGGAGCGGGAGGGGCTACAGACCCTTCGCAGATAAAGGTAGCAGACCTTATGAAGACCTATAACTGTCCGCTAGCTAAATTTATACGGAAGCGTTTGAAGCATGAGCGTATACACTCTGGGGTGAAGGCTGTATTTTCGGCGGAGATAGTTTCTAAGGAGAGTATGCAGCGCACTGATGGGCTGGATTATAAGAAGTCTTATTACGGGACTATCAGTTTTTTGCCGGCGGCTTTTGGTCTTCATGCGGCAGCGACGGTAGTGAATTATTTGCTTAAGAATTAAGCGAGTATGAGCCACGAGGTGCACGGGCAGTTTTTTTAGGTAAGAGGTAAGAGTTTTTTAGGTAAGAGATAAGAGGTAAGAAGTAAGAGTTTTTTAGGGGATAGTGGGAGTAATGGGAATAATGGGAGTAATGGGGTGCGAGCCACACGGGCGGTTTTTTTAGGTAAGAGATAAGAGGTAAGAGTTTTTTAGGGGATAATGGGAGTAATGGGAATAATGGGGTGCGAGCCGCACGGGCAGTTATGGGAGGTGCGAGCTACAAGCTTGTGTTAGTAGGGGTTTCAGGGATTAGTTTTTTTAGGGAGGCTATTTGTTCGTCTTTTTCTTTGAGTTGTTTTTCGTAGGAAGAGATGTGTTTTTTTAGAGTTTCTTTAGCCTCGTTTTTTAGAGTTTCTTGTTCTATCTCGAGCAATTTATTTATAGGGATTTCTAATAGTGTTGCTATTTGGAACATTCTTTCTACGGTGAGTTTGGTTCTGCCTGTTTCTATTTTTCTATATCCGGAAGGGGTGAGATGCAGTTCTTCAGCCATATTTTCATAGCTGTAGCCTTTCTTTTTTCTTTTTTTGGCGATTTTTTGTAGTATTTTTTTTACTTCCATGATATTGTTGTTTTGTGGGATAAAAATAGTAAAAAAAATATGATATGCAAATATCTCCTAAAGAAAAAGTTGGTTTTTTGCTATTGATAGGTCAGATTTGGTTGTTCAACAATTGCTGAAAAACTTTCAAAGGGGAAAGAGCGATAGGAAAGTAACAAATCTCTGTTAATCAGTGATTATCGCTTTTTAACTCTCAATTAGTATTAAAAAAATATTTATTCTTTGGCATTAAAAAGACTCACTGAAAAAGTAGCTATAAATAGAATACCTGAAATGATAGAGACAAAATTTCCTTCTTTATTTAAATATAACACAATAGTGTAAATAGTATAACATAAGGAAAGGAAAATCATTACAATAATAGTTATTTTTCTTTGATTTTTCATGTTTTTAGATGTTATTAAGGTTAAATTTAACGCTCTTTTTTATTTTTCAATAAATAAGTAGTAATTAACCCAGTACCAAATATTACTACATATGATAATGCTACTACCCATTTATTTATTTTATAATAGGTAAAAGCATTTATAAAAATAAGGAAGAGCGCTATAATATCTATAATGATAAAAGTGTAACGTACTGATTTTTTTATAGTTGGGAAACATTAGTTATTTTTTCTTTTTGAAACTGTCATAGAGGTTTATAACAAAGTAAATTGCCAATAGGAAAAAGAAAATAGGGCTTAATACCTTATTTGAAAAAGCTTCATTAGGTAATTTAAGTAACACAAAAGGGAAGAGAATTACAACTAATATTGATAATACTTTTTGTAGTTTATTCTTCATAGTATTACATCTTTTTGAGAAACCCTAAATGAGGGTTGTTAAGGTTAAAATTTTACATTAAAGCAAGCTAATGCTCTTTTTTCTATTTTTTTCATACAAGAGGCCTGCTCCTGCTACACTTAAAGCTAAGATAAAGGATATATTTCTAAAAAATGTATCACTAAAAAATGCTATGTAGTTCTGTAAGAGTATCCCCATAATACATATATAAATATAGTAATACCGCTTGAAATTTAAAAGGTATAGACTTAACTTGACCATAACTGTTGCTAAGATAACTAAAGCGGCAACTAATACTACTGTTTCAAGACTTGAAAAAGTGTTTTCTATTTTATAAAAGAAACCCATTACTAAAGGCAACAACAATACTACCCAATTGGGGATATATAAACTTTGCTCTTTGAAAGAGATGTATTTATTTTCTTTAAAGTTGTCGAGATAGATAAAACCAAGTAAAGAAAATATGTTTAACACAGTGCTATATAACACAAGATGTTTCCACTCTACTTTGTCTACGAAATAGAATAGTACAATAGTAATAGCTACTATAAAAAGTCTGAATAGATTGCCAAAAATGCGCATAGTAAATAGTGTTTTGATTAATTATCACGGGACAAAGGTACGACCAAAATGGAGTATATTGTCGTTACTTTTAGGACAAAAAATGCACTTTTAGGGGCAAAAAATATACTTTTAGGACAGAAGTGTTAATTTTAGTGTGAGCCACACGGGCAGTTTTTTAGGTAAGAGATAAGAGGTAAGAGGTAAGAGTTTTTTAGGGGATAGTGGGAGTAATGGGAGTAATGGGAATAATGGGAGGTGTGAGCCACACGGGCGGTTATGGGAGTAATGGGAATAATGGGAGTAATGGGAGGTGTGAGGCATACGGGCGGTTTTTTTAGGTAAGAGATAAGAGGTAAGAGTTTTTTTAGGGGATAGTGGGAGTAATGGGAGTAATGGGAGTAATGGGAGGTGGGAGGTGCGAGCCGCACGGGCAGTAATGGGAATAGTGGGGGGTGTGAGCTACAAGGTTGTGTTAGTAGGGGTTTCAGGGATTAGTTTTTTTAGGGAGGCTATTTGTTCGTCTTTTTCTTTGAGTTGTTTTTCGTAGGAAGAGATGTGTTTTTTTAGAGTTTCTTTAGCCTCGTTTTTTAGAGTTTCTTGTTCTATCTCGAGCAATTTATTTATAGGGATTTCTAATAGTGTTGCTATTTGGAACATTCTTTCTACGGTGAGTTTGGTTCTGCCTGTTTCTATTTTTCTATATCCGGAAGGGGTGAGATGCAGTTCTTCAGCCATATTTTCATAGCTGTAGCCTTTCTTTTTTCTTTTTTTGGCGATTTTTTGTAGTATTTTTTTTACTTCCATGATATTGTTGTTTTGTGGGACAAAAATAGTAAAAAAAATATAATATGCAAATATCTCCTAAAGAAAAAGTTGGTTTTTTGCTATTAATAGGTCAGATTTGGTTGTTCAACAATTGTCTGATTTTGTATTATAAGCATTTTTAATTCTATTTTTTAAAGAGGGGTGAGTAGGAGTTCCTTTTATCATTTTATTTTCGGTAATTTGATTAAGTGTTTGAAGTGTTTTGACATATAGTTCTGCTCCTACTTTTCTCACGGCAAAACTATCTGCTTGATATTCCATTTTATGCTGAAAGATATAACAGAACAGGACATATATACAACCATAAAGAGCCCCTGAGAGCATTACTAAAACTACTTCCCATATTGTATCCATAAGACCGTATTCTATCGTTATTTTTGTGCGTAACATATTGATAAAAAAAGTGGTTGAAACGCATAAAAGACTTATAAAATAAAGGCGCTGTATGTGATTTAGTTTTAAATGACCTATTTCGTGATATACAATTGCTTTCAGTTCTCTTACTGTAAGATTTTTATAGAGGAATTCTCCTACAAGTATTGTTTTGGTATAGGGGAAAAAACCTGCTGCTAGTGCATTTTTAAAGTTCCCTTTCACAATGCGTATATGATAGTTTAACCCTTCGTCTTTGAGTATCTCTTCAAGCTCTGTAGCTGTTGTATACTTTTCTTTTTGTATCAGCGCTCTTAGAGGTAGGGCTAAAAAATGATATATCAGTAGTAAAGATAAAAATAAAAGTACTATTAAATAGTTTATTAAAGTTGAAAAGTTATAATACTTAAAGAACTCTCCGACCAGTAGAAAAAACAAAGCGAGAACAAGAGCATTTACCAACTCGGCTTTATAATCAAAAACTTCAGAAAGAATAAGTTTTCTCTTACTTAAACAGACTGTTATAAAGGTTACTAATAATCTGGATAAAAATATAATTATCAGAGATAATATAAAATATAAAAACATATACTAAAGTAAGCTAACATTCTTTTTTCTATTTTTTTCATACAAGAGGCCTGCTCCTGCTACACTTAAAGCTAAGATAAAGGATATATTTCTAAAAAATGTATCACTAAAAAATGCTATGTAGTTCTGTAAGAGTATCCCCATAATACATATATAAATATAGTAATACCGCTTGAAATTTAAAAGGTATAGACTTAACTTGACCATAACTGTTGCTAAGATAACTAAAGCGGCAACTAATACTACTGTTTCAAGACTTGAAAAAGTGTTTTCTATTTTATAAAAGAAACCCATTACTAAAGGCAACAACAATACTACCCAATTGGGGATATATAAACTTTGCTCTTTGAAAGAGATGTATTTATTTTCTTTAAAGTTGTCGAGATAGATAAAACCAAGTAAAGAAAATATGTTTAACACAGTGCTATATAACACAAGATGTTTCCACTCTACTTTGTCTACGAAATAGAATAGTACAATAGTAATAGCTACTATAAAAAGTCTGAATAGATTGCCAAAAATGCGCATAGTAAATAGTGTTTTGATTAATTATCACGGGACAAAGGTACGACCAAAATGGAGTATATTGTCGTTACTTTTAGGACAAAAAATGCACTTTTAGGGGCAAAAAATATACTTTTAGGACAGAATTGTTAATTTTAGTGCGAGCCGCACGGGCGGTTTTTTAGGTAAGAGATAAGAGGTAAGAGTTTTTTAGGGGATAGGGAGTGCGAGTCGCACGGGCGGTTTTTTAGGGGATAGTGGGAATAGTGGGAATAATGGGAGTAATGGGAATAATGGGAGGTGCGAGCCGCACGGGCAGTTATGGGAGTAATGGGGGTGTATTAGTTATAAATATAACAAAGCGTTCTGTTTGGCACGATTTTAGATATTTGTTGTTTCCAAAAAAATAAGCAAATAAAGTATTTTATGAAAAAGATTACATTAGTACTACTTATGGTTTCTGCTATAGCTTTTGGGCAGAACAACAAAAAAACTGACTTACAGAAAGCGGGCTTGCAAGGGAAGGTAAAGAGCTACCGTATGATAGGGTATGAGTTTGACGAGAAAGGGAAACCACAATTGATGAACTCTGAGTTTTATGCTGAGTTTAACAAAGAGGGATTGAGCACTAAGATGCAGGCAAAGAATGCTGGGACTATTATCAATTATGTAGATACACGCGATGAGAAGGGCAACCTTATAGAATCGGATTCGAGAGATGCTAGCAATACTTCTATGTCTAAAAACGTTTATGAGTATGATGCTCGTAACAACCGCGTGCGCCAAGAGGTATTGACCCCTGATGGGAATGTGTTTATGAGTAAAAAAAGTGCTTATGACGATCAAGACCGTGTTATAGAGGTGGTTGAATGTCTTGCTGGCTTATGTGACAACAAAACTATTTATGTATATGGAGCCAATAACAAAGTGGCTGAAGAGCGCAAACTAGGTAAAGACGATGAGCTGAAAAGTAAAACATTATTTACTTATGATGCTAATGGCAATGCTATAGAGAAAAAAGTATATGATGCTGATAACAATTTGGTAAAAAGAATCGCCACTGTGTTTGATGCGAATAACAACGAAGTAGAGGTAACCACTTATGACAATGACGGCAGTGAAAGCAAAAAGGAAACAAATGTGTATGTGTATGACAAGAAGAAGAATTGGGTAAAGAAAACGACTTCGGTAGATGGGACACCTACAATGATGATGGAACAAAAAATCAAGTATTACTAAATAATTAAATACACTTTTTCATTAGGTAAAGGTCAGTTTGCTATGCAAGCTGACCTTTATTATTTGGGAGGGAGTGGTGGTAAATTGGTAAATTATTATTATTTTTGCACGGTGATTATAACTCATAGGCGGTATGGACATAGAAAATCGAGATGCTAATACGCATAGTTTGTCGGAGGTTATCAAGCTGATTGTAAAGCGGAATCATTTGGATTACGGTTTGCAGAAGGCTTCGTTGCCAGCGTTATGGATAGAGCTAATGGGAGCTACTATTGCCAAATATACTACAAATGTGGAGCTAAAAGGCACAACGCTCTATGTGCATTTGAGTTCGCCTGCCTTAAGTCATGAGTTGAGTTATGGCAAGAGCAAGATTATAGCGAACCTCAACGAAGCTTTGGGTACTAACGCTATTGAGAAACTTATATTTTTCACTTAAAAAAAGACAATGATACGACCTGCAACCCCTACTGATGCACCTGCTGTTGCCCCACTAATGTTTCAAGCAATGGAGGAAATCGTATATAAAATGATAGGCAAAGACCACAAAGAGGAAGCTATTGCCTTGCTAAAAACCCTCTTTGAACAAGAAGACAATCAGTATTCTTATAAAAATGCTTGGGTATATGAAGAAGAAGGTGCGGTAATAGGGTCGGTTATTGCTTATGATGGAGCGCATTTGCACCGCTTGCGCGCCCCTGTGTTGGCACTCATTCGCAGTAGCTACGGTATAGATATTGTTTTAGAGGACGAGACCGCCGAAGGGGAGCTTTATATAGATACCCTGAGCGTACTACCCACAGCTCAAGGCAAAGGTATAGGCTCTAAACTTATCACGCATCTCAAAAAGGTGGCTACTCAACCCATAGGCTTACTCGTGGATGTGCAAAACCCAAAAGCCGAAAGACTTTACACCCGCTTAGGGTTTGAGTATATAAATCATCAAGAGCTTGCAGGTGGAGTATATAAACACCTTATATTCAGGGGATAGGAGATAGAGGATAGGGAATAGGTATCAAATAAATTATTAATGAGATGAAGACATTAATCAAAAACGCCATTATTATAAACGAAAATACCCTCTTTCAAGGCGACCTCTTGATTGAGGGAGAGCGCATTGCACAAATAGGCTCTCACATTACTCCTAAAGGAAATTACGAGGTGATAGAAGCCGAAGGCAAGTATCTCATCCCTGGAGTGATTGACGACCAAGTGCACTTCCGCGAACCTGGACTTACTCATAAAGCTACTATCGCTACCGAAAGTCGCGCGGCAGTAGCCGGCGGGGTAACTACCTTTTTTGAGCAACCTAATACCGTACCTCAAACCGTAACGATTCCGCTTTTGGAAGAGAAATTTGCAATTGCCAAACAATCCTCTTTTGCTAACTATTCTTTCTTTTTAGGAGGAACAAACGACAATCTCGAAGAACTGAAACGCTTAGATAAGAACGCTTGTGCAGGGGTAAAACTCTTCTTAGGCTCATCTACGGGAAATATGCTCGTAGACAATGAGAAAACTATAGAAGCTATTTTCAACAATGTAGATTTGGTCATCGCAGCCCATTGTGAAGATGAAGCAACTATTCGCAAGAATTTAGCTCACTATCAAGCCTTGTATGGCGAGGATATCCCTATAGACCTGCACCCTTATATCCGCAGTGCTGAGGCTTGCTATCTATCCTCTTCACGCGCCATAGCTTTGGCTGAAAAAACCGGCGCGCGCCTGCACGTGTTCCATCTTTCAACAGCTAAAGAAACCAACCTTTTCCGCAATGATATGCCACTAAAAGATAAGAAAATCACCGCTGAGGTATGTGTGCATCACTTGTGGTTTTCAGAAGACGATTATACTACTCGTGGGGCTTTCATCAAATGGAATCCTGCAGTAAAAACTGCCGATGACCGCACAGCGCTGTGGCAAGCCCTCTTAGACGACCGTTTGGATGTGATTGCTACCGATCACGCACCGCACACCCTCGAAGAAAAACAGCGCAAGGGCTATACTAATATCCCCTCAGGGGCACCTTTAGTACAGCACTCGCTTGTGGCAATGCTCGAGAAATCTTATGATGGTAGTATTTCTATCGAAAAAATAGTAGAGAAAATGTGCCATAATCCCGCAATCCTTTTTCAGGTAAAAGACCGCGGTTTTTTGCGTGAAGGTTATTACGCCGACCTTGTGCTACTGGATCTGGATACCCAATGGACGGTACAGAAAAACAATCTGCTGTATAAATGTGGCTGGAGTCCGCTGGAAGGACAGCAATTCCACTCGGCTGTGGTGAGGACTTTTGTAAATGGCAAACAGGTGTACCACAAAGGTAAACTTATTGCAGAGCCTCAGGGGCAACGCATCACTTTCAACAGATAAGACTATGAAGAAAATTATTTATATATTGGTTTTGCTACTTGCTGTAGTAGCTTGCAAAAAGAATATCGTTCCTAAACCCGATAAGTTTTTGGACGAGAAGCAGATGGAATCGTTGCTTTACGATTTGGCTATATTGGAGTCGATGAAGGTATCGCAATCGCAGTTATTGGACTCGTTGCAGTTTAAGGAGCGAGATTTTATTTACAAGAAATATGAAGTAGACAGTGTAGCTTTGGCACAGAATATGGTGTATTACGCTTCATTTCCGAAGCGTTATGACGACATTGTGAAGCGAGTAGAGAGTAGGTTAAAGAAAGAGCGAGACAGCATTAGCAAGATACAATAAAATGGAAGCTATTATTCTACATAAGACCTTTTTGAGCTGGATATTTCCTGCTTTTCTATTAATTTTTGGGTTAATAGCTTTTTTGCGAGTATTTTATCCTAAGCATTTTGCAGAGTTTCAGAAGTTGTTATTTAACAATAAATACATTGTTATCTACGGCAAGAAGGAACGGAAGTTACATCTTTTCACCGTAGTACTTTACTTGATACAATGCTTGAGTTTGGCGTTGTTGCTATATGTGAGTTTAAAGTATTATGGAGTGATATACTTGTATAGTGTGAAGTTTATGTTTTTGGAAGTAGTACTACTTTTGTTTGTAGTATTACTTCTCAAGCTTGTAATACAGCGATGGATTAGTAGTTTATTTGAGATTACAGATTTCAGCAGGGAATATATATTCAGTAGGATCGCCTATTCTTCATATGGAGCAATAATGATGGTTATGGCGTTGTTTTTAGGGGTTTACTTGCCTATTATAGGAGAGAAATACCTATTTTTACTATTGTTAATGCTTTTTTGTATACTATTGACCATCAACATATTGAGTTGGGTAAAAATCATAAAAGACAATCAAAAAGAAATAAAACCCTACTTATTTTATTTTATTTTGTATCTTTGCGCCCTTGAAATCGCACCCTATATTTTTCTAATTTACGGGACGAAGTATCTACTTGAAGTGCAAAAAATGGCTACTTTTGTTTCTTAAATTAGGTTTTAGGAGGTGTAAAGAAATAATATTTATGAAGGTAAAATCGATATTAGTATCACAACCAGAGCCAAAGGCTGAAAACTCTCCGTATGCACAAATCATACAAAACCACAATGTGAAAGTAGATTTTGTACCTTTTATTAAGGTAGAAGGAATGACGGCAAAGGACGTGCGTATGCAAAAGATCGACCTTACTAAATTTACCGCTGTTATCTTAACCAGTCGCAAATCAGTAGATCATTATTTTCGTATTGCAGAAGAGATGCGATTTAAAGTGCCTACAACGATGAAGTATTTTTGTCAATCGGAGGCAATAGCATATTATTTGCAGAAGTATATTACGTATAGGAAGCGCAAGATATATGTAGGGAAGAAGGAGTTTTCAGATCTTTTACCTATCTTAAAGAAATACAAAGAAGAGAAGTTTCTCTTTCCGGGTTCGGATGCTCCTAAACCTGAAGCTACAGCGGCTTTAGATGAGATAAAAATCAAATGGGAACGCGTGGTATTCTATCGTACCGTATATTGTGATATTTCGGCTATCAAAGAAAACAAGTATGACATACTGACTTTCTTTTCGCCTGCAGGGATAGAAGCTCTATTTAAAAGTTTCCCTGATTTCTCGCAAAAGAAAACTAAAATAGCCGTTTATGGCGATGCGACCCTCAAAGCAGCAGAAGAAGCAGGGCTTATCATTGATATCAAAGCCCCTTCGCCAGAAAGTCCTTCGATGACGGTAGCACTTGACCAATATTTGGGGAAAGTAAACAGTAAGAAATAAGGTTATGAAGTTGTAATAAAGATACTTTAAACCCCATCAGTTATTTATCGATGAGATTATCGCAAAGATAACCTCATCGATATTTTTTTTATTGTTAATTGTTTTGTACTTTTGCCGAGTAGATATATTCATTATATGGAAAACAACAGACAGAAGAAAATAGCAGGCATCATTCAAGAAGAATTAGCCAAAGTGTTGCAGCAATCCATACGCGATGCAGGGCAACAAAACTTACTCGTTTCGGTAACTAAAGTAAATGTAACTGTAGATTTATCGGTAGCTAAAGTATACCTCAGCGTATTCCCAGAGGCAAAAGCTGCCGAGGTACTCAAAGGGGTAACTTCTAACGCCCCCCTCATCAAACACGAACTCTCGCAAATCACCAAACACCAGTTCCGCCGTATGCCAGAATTATTCTTCTATATAGATGACTCATTGCAATATATCGAGGGCATTGAACAATCACTCAAAGAAGAAGAAAACCCCATTGAGAACAGAGCTTTGCTCTACAAGAGAAAAATGACATAGGAATTAGGCGATAGTTATGAGGGAGGAATTGCAACAACTCATTGAAAGGTTTGTAGGGAAAGAACCTTTTTCTTCACAAACTGCCCTTAATAAAGAGCTGCATATCGAGGGTGATGATGCTGAGGATTTGTTGGTCGCATTCAGTGAGGCTTTTGAGGTAGACATCAGCAACTTCCCTTTTGATGATTATTTTTATAGTGAATCAAAGGTTCCATACCTTTGGTTTATAAAGTTTTTGGGTTTAGGAAAAGAAAAGAAGCCTTTTTACATATATCAGTTAGAAACAGCTATCAAAATCAAGAGATTAGTATGAATAAAATATGCTTTTAGAACGCTTATTACAAGAACAAACATCTCAATTGAAGGGCGGAATTTACCACCGCACTCAAATAGATTTTTGCTATAATTCTAATCATATAGAAGGTAGCCAACTCACTCGCGAACAAACGCGTTATATCTTTGAAACTAATACTATTGGCATTGCCCAGCAAGCTGTAAATGTAGACGACATCGTAGAGGCTATCAACCATTTTAGAGCTTTTGATATAATGTTACACTCTGCTACTGAACCTCTCTCTCAAGCAATGATCAAATCATTTCACAGCATTCTTAAATCTGGTACTTCCGATAGTAGAAAAGATTGGTTTGCAGTAGGTGATTATAAAAAACTACCTAATGAAGTAGGGGGCAATGCCACTACACTACCTGAAAATGTAGAAAAAGAAATGACACTCCTACTAAGCAATTATCACCAAAAACCAACGAAAACTTTTCGTGATTTGATAGATTTTCATTGGCAATTTGAAAATATTCACCCCTTTCAAGACGGCAACGGACGTGTAGGGCGATTACTCCTCTTCAAAGAATGCTTAGCCAACAATATAACCCCTTTTATCATTACTGAAAATCTGCGTTTGTTCTACTATCGCGGTTTGCAAAATTGGCAACAAATAGAAGGGTATTTGCTCGACACTTGTCTCACAGCACAAGATGAATACAAAGCAGTAATGGAATATTTCAGAGTTTAATTAATTACCTAAACTAAAAATGGAAATACAAAAAGGAGAACTTTCACCAGAAGCAACTATCAAGAAATTCTTGACAGTTCAAAAAGAAGGTATCCGAGATGTTAGACGACAATTGGATTATTATAATTTAGATGTTATTATTTCAGTTGGCTCACGCAGCTTATGAAGCCAGAACTCTTTCTCCTATTGAAGAATCATACTTAGAGAGTTTAAAAGCATTAGAAAAGAACACTGCTAAATTATTAAAACACAAAAAATAAAATGATACATATAAAGAACAAACGTCGCTTAAATATAATATGGTTTACACGTATAACCATAATCCTCCCTATAGCGGTTTTTATAACCCATCTTGTATTCATTGCACTGAAAGATAAGCCTCAAGTATCTGATAAATATAATTTAGACCACTCCGATTTCTACAAGTATCAAGGAAAAATATACACTTTAGTAATAGGAAAAGGCTACCTCCCTCTTCCAGAAGCTGATGTAAGTACTTTTCAAGTCTTTGCAGGAAACTTAGATATACCACAAATAGGCTGGGACAAATCGCACGTTTTCTTCACTAATAAAATTGTCCCCCTACAACAACCTTTTAGAGCTATTGGCAACGACCTCTTCACCGACGAAAAAGATACTTACTATTGCCCCCCATATCCCAAATTTAAGAATGGCTCCTCCTCTCAACCTATGAAAAAAGTAGGCAAAACCGGACAGCATTTCTCGGCTTCAACCACTTCAGCTTACTTATCTACTGATGGCACTCATTTTTATTACCAAGGTGAAAAGATTGAAGGCGCTAAAGATACTCTCTTTCCCATTTTAGACCTAAGAGATCGCAATGACCGCTCTTATAGAAAAAGCTATTCACCTTACTTCTCCGACGGTAAACGCGTATTCTATGAAACCCAATTATTAGACGAAACTTTTAGCGACGACCTTGTAGCTGAAGGATTTTCTAATCGTGGAAGTTATGATTATCTTTACCATCTCAACGGAGGTAAAGTATTTATTGGCAATACAGCTTTCCTGCCAAGTGAAGCTCCCTATCAATTGCTTATAGACAACCACAATTATAGCGAACATCTATTTTTTGTAAACAAACAAGGAGTTTATTACTACGATACAATGGATGAAAAAGTCAAAAAAGTAATAGACAACAACCCCTTTGAAGGTTGCAAAGAGATAGAAGAAGGGATTTTTTCTAACGGAAAGAAAACATTGTTTTTCTTATGTAAAAAATCGCGGTCTATAGAAAGAGGCTCTATATCTTATAGTACCCAAATATGTTCTTTAAAAAGCAATCTCTCCCCTTCAGAAATCAAAAATAAAATAAAAAATGAAGACCTCAATAAGCAGGAGTATGAAGTATTAGGGGAGGCAAAAACCTATATAGAATCACTTTGGGAGCGCTACCTACTTTTGTGGTTTATTATTGTATATTCCATTTTTGCTTATATTACCCACCGCATATTCAAATACTACAACATCACAATAGACCCTTTTATATTAGAAGAAAAACATTTGAGAATTAACAATTTAATAGGAAAACGATACCTTATTAGCGATATTCGAAAAGTAGTCTTTGAAATCAACAAGAAAAAAATAGCAGGACGGATGCATATTGTAAGCAAGAAGGAAGGTACTTCACGCGATTATCTCGTCATCACAGGAAGTTGGGTAGAAAAAGAAAATGCCTTCATTGAAAAAATTAAAGATTTACAACAGTTATTAGAAAGTAGAAATATCAAGACTGAATGCAATCAAAATAGCTAATTTGCCAATTTGCTGATTATTTACTATTTTTGCCTCTAAAAAAGATTAAGCAATGTCTCCCATTCTCTACATAGCAAGGCGCTATATGTTCGCCAAAAGTTCACAAAACGTTATCAACATCATCAATAGAGTTACCGCCTTCGTCGTAGTCCTCGGAAGCGCTGCCCTATTTATCGTACTCGCAGGATTTGCCGGACTCAAAGAATTCACCCTCTCCTTCTCCTCTACCTTCGACCCCGACCTGAAAATATTCCCCAAAACAGGTAAATACCTATCCCTCACCCCACAAGATACCCTCAAATTACGCCAACTCTCCTCCCTTGCTCACTTCACCAAAGTATTAGAAGAACAGGTTTTCCTCACTCATAACCAAAAGAACCATATCGCCTATATAAAAGGGGTAGATACTGAGTATCCATTGGTAAATGCAGTGGATAGCATCCTCGTATTAGGCAACTGGGATCTCACACCCCCCAGTGTCATTGTCGGCGCTACTATCTTCAATAATCTCGGTTTAAATCTCCTCGATGGCTCTTCCCCCTTGCAAATCGTCGTCCCCAAAGCAGGAAAAGGCAGTATCCTCAATGACCCTATGCCTTACCGACAAGCCTTTTCAATAGTGCAAGGCATCTACCAACTTACAGAAGACCTAGATAAAAAATACGTCTTCTCTTCCTTAGACCAGGCACAATTCCTACTCGGCGTAAAACCTCAACAAGTATCCGCCATAGAAGTAAAATTAAACCCCAATACCAACGAAAAACAAACAGCCGAACAACTCTCTCAACTCTTTCAACAACCCGTAATAGTAAAGAACCGCGCACAACTAAACGACGCCCTCTACCGCATGCTCAATACCGAAAATATAGCCGTATATCTCATCTTCATCCTAGTGCTCATCATCGCCCTCTTCAACCTCGTAGGCGCCATCATTATGATGATACTCGACAAAAGAGACGACCTAAAAACCCTCTATGCCCTCGGTATGAACGAAAAACAAATGCGACAAATTTTCTTCTGGCAAGGCACAATGGCATCTATATTAGGAGCCATCTTAGGAATTATCCTAGGAACCACCATCATACTATTACAACAACATTTTGAGTTTGTGAAAATAAGCCCTACCCTCCCCTACCCCGTAGCCATTACCCCCCTAAATACAGCCATCGTATTAGCCACCATCGTAATACTAGGAGTATTCGCCTCCCTAATAGCCTCTTCAAAAGTACAAATAAAATAAAATACCACCCCTAAAAATACCTTGGAGCAACCTTGGAGCAAGCTTGGAACAAGCCCGAAGAAACCCCTACCCTACCTAAAAAATATCTCTCACAAATTTGCCAATTAGCAAATTATCCCCTACCTTTGTCGCTCAATTAAACAAAAAATTAACACCTTAAAAATGATTATAGCCATCGGAAACGACCACGCAGGAGTAGCCTATAAAAACGCAATCATAGACTACTTGCAAAACAACAATATAAAAGTAATCAACTTCGGAACCGATACCACCGAAAGCGTAGACTACCCCGACTTTGCCCACGCCGTAGCAAAAGCCCTCGAAGAACAAAAAGCCTCCCTAGGAATACTCATCTGCGGAAGCGGAAACGGCATCGCTATGACCGCCAATAAACACCCCCACATCCGTTGCGCCGTCTGCTGGACAAAAGAACTCTCCGCACTCGCTCGAGCCCATAACAACGCCAACGTAATTAGCATCCCAGCACGATTTACAGCCATAGAACAAGCCGTAGAAATCGTCAAAACCTTCCTCAATACTCCATTTGAAGGAGGCCGACACCTGAAACGAATAGAAAAAATATAAACACAAACTATTTGCTAATTCAAAAAAAATTACTACTTTTACCCAATTTTTAGAAAGTAATCATTCATTAAAACAAATGCCATTAGCTTTATTCAATTCTATCACTTCATGGTTCCTAAAAAGACGTATCGACCAAATTGAAGAATTCATAAAACACCCTCATAAGGTGCAAGAGCGCGTACTCTTAGAACTCACCTCCGCCGCCAAAGATACTCAATTAGGTAAACAATACAACTTTGCTGAAGTAAAAAACTACCAGCAATTCATACGCCATACCCCTTTAGTATCCTATGAAGACTTTGAACCCTATATAGATCGCGCACGGCACGGAGAGCACAATATCTTTTGGAATACACCCATCAAGTGGTTCGCCAAAAGTAGCGGCACCACCAACGCCAAAAGCAAATTCATACCCGTAAGCGAAGAAGCCCTACACCTCTGCCATTACAAATCAGGCAAAGATATGCTATGCCTATACCTCAACAACAACGAAAACTCAAACCTCTTCAAAGGTAAAAGCCTCCGATTAGGCGGAAGTAAAGAACTCTACGAGCAAAATAATACATACTTCGGAGACCTCTCCGCTATCCTCATCGAAAACCTCCCCTTTTGGGCTGAATGGAGCTGTACCCCAAGCAACAAAGTATCCCTGATGAGCGAATGGGAAAGCAAACTAAATGCCATCATAAAAGAAGTTAAAAACGAAAACGTAACCAGCATCGCTGGCGTCCCCTCTTGGATGCTCGTCCTGCTCAACCGCATCCTCGAAGATACCCATAAAGAACACCTCCTAAACCTATGGCCTAACTTAGAAGTCTATTTCCACGGAGGCGTAAGCTTCATCCCCTACCGAGAACAATACAAAAATATCATCCCTTCCAATACCTTCCGATATTACGAAATATACAACGCTTCCGAAGGATTCTTCGCCATCCAAGACCAAAATAACTCCGACGAAATGCTCCTTATGCTCGACTATGGCATATTCTACGAGTTTATCCCTATGGATACATTCAATACCCCACAACAAAAAATAATCCCCCTAAGCGAAGTAGAAGTAAACAAAAACTACGCTATGGTAATCACTACCAATGCAGGCCTATGGCGATACCTCATAGGAGACACCATAAGATTTACTTCTATAGTTCCATACCGCATCAAAATAACAGGAAGAACTAAGCATTTTATCAATGTCTTCGGAGAAGAATTAATAGTAGAAAACACCGATAGAGCACTCGAAAAAGCCTGCGAACAAACCCATAGCCACCTCATAGACTACACCGTAGCTCCCATCTTTATGCAAGACAAACTAAAAGGTGGACACGAGTGGATAATAGAATTCGACGCCCCCCCAGCCAATATAGATAACTTCGTAACTATATTAGATAACGAACTCAAAAAACTCAATTCCGACTATGAAGCCAAACGATACAATAATATGACTCTCAATAAACCCAAAGTCCATATGGCTCGCATAGGCCTCTTCCACGATTGGCTCAAACACAAAAATAAACTTGGAGGGCAAAACAAAGTCCCTCGACTCTCTAATAGCAGAGAATACCTCGAAGAACTACTCAATTTATAACCCATAACTCCCTTTAATCTCTATTCCTAATTAAAAAACCACCAGAATATACTCCTGATGGTTTTTCGTTTTTAGTTAGTGAAAGAAATAATAATAATTTTACTTGTCTATAGAACCTACCACACGCTTCATAAAGCTGTTTAAAGCCTCCTTCTGGGGCGTACCTGCCTTTATCATAGTGTCTACCTCAATAGCACCATAAAAATTAGAAAGCAACTCCCCTATTACATCCAGCTCCTCATCTTTGAGCTGCTCACATTCAATAAGATTCTCAAGCGTTTCTACCGTCTCCAATACATAATCTTGGTCGTTAGCCTCAATAAATTGAACGATATGTTTAATTACCGGTAACCTCATCGATAAATTCTTTTAAAAGTTCTGCTTTATTCGTCTGAAGTTGCTTGAGAAGTTGTCCATCTTTAAATGCAGCAAAAGTAGGCAAATTATCTACTTTAGCCAATTTACGCGACTCTGGAAAAGCCTCAGCATCTACATAAATAAAAGTAGCACTCGGCATCTCTGAAGCATATTTCTTAAATTTAGGCTTCATTATTTTGCAATTGCCACACCAGCCTGCTCCATATTGTACCAATACAATAGGATGCTCTGCTATAACCTGCTGCAAGTTATCTTGTGTTAATTCTGTCATAGTGATATAATAAAGTGATGAGTTTTTTAGTCAGTTCCTCACTCTCTTCCCCTTTACCCTCTATAGCAAAGGGGCAAGAATGAGTTCCTTACAATGATCAAGTTTTATCTTAGTGAGATGCCAAATAGCTCGCTACCCCTTTGCGGTCAGCGTTCATTGCATCTTTCCCTTCTTCCCAGTTCGCAGGACATACCTCCCCATGTTGTTGTACATGCGTATAAGCATCTACAAGACGCAAATACTCCTTTACATTACGCCCTAAAGGCATATCATTTATACTCTCGTGAAATACCTTCCCTGTTTCATCTATCAAATAAGTAGCACGGAAAGTAACATCATCCCCTTCCAATAGATAAGCATCTGCTACTTCATCATATACCTCTCTAGAATCCAAAATACCCAATATACGCGCAAGATTGCGATTGCTATCCGCCAAAATAGGGTAAGTTACCCCCTCTATTCCTCCATTGTTCTTCGGTGTATTAAGCCATGCAAAATGCACTTCTGCCGTATCACACGATGCTCCTATCACCTTTACATTGCGCTTCTCAAACTCACTTAATGCTTCTTGAAAAGCATGTAACTCCGTAGGACATACAAATGTAAAGTCTTTAGGATACCAAAACAAAAGCACTTTCTTCTTGTTGTTTATCGCTTCTGATAACACATTTATTTTAAAAGTGTCTCCAAGGTCGCTCATAGCGTTTACCTCAATATTAGGGAATTGTTTTCCTACAAATGCCATTTTTTTAATCGTTTAAATTGTTCCTTTTTACGCCGGCAAAAGTAGAACCTTTTCTTAACTCTACTATCAATTTTTTATTGAAAGATTTTATCCAATAATAAGTTTTCATTATACCCCCCCTCCCCCATTAATCATTAAACATTAACCATTAAAAAAGTCTCCCTTATATAAGAGAGACTTCTTTCGTTTAATTCTATATAACAACCCCAACTATCGCTGGGCATCAATGACTGCAAGAGTAGCAAGATTTACCATTTCATCTACAGTAGAACCTATTGTAGTAATATGAATAGGTTTGCTTAAACCTATTATTACAGGACCTATAGTATCTAAATGCTGAGTCTCTTTTAGCAATTTATAACTGATATTCGCCGCTTCAAGATTAGGAAATACTAACACATTAGCCCCTTTGCCATTATTGAGCTTCGAAAAAGGATAGTTCTTAGCAATCTTCTCAGGATTGAGAGCAAAATCAGCTTGTATCTCCCCATCTACTACAAGATCAGGGTGATGCTTGTGCAAATAAGCTACCGCCTCACGCACTTTCAAACTGCTTTCCGATACCGCCGAACCAAAGTTCGAATAGGATAACATCGCTATCGAAGGCTCTAACCCAAAAAACTTCACTGCCCGCGCTGTAAGCAAAGCTATATTAGCCAACTCCTCAGCAGTAGGATCAATATTAATAGTAGCATCCGATAAGAAAATAGGCCCTTGCTTGCTGAGCATTATACTCGTAGCCGCTATACGATCTACCCCTTCCTCTTTTTGGATTATCTCCAATACAGGACGAATAGCATTCGGATAAGAATGTGAATAACCCGTTATCATCGCATCTGCCTGACCGGTTTCTACAAGCATCGTACCAAAGTAGTTACGCTCGCGCATTAGACGGTCTGCTACTTCATAGGTAGCTCCACGGCGCTCACGCAATTTCCAATAATGTTGTACAAATACCTCTCGACGCGCTTTTTCTTCATCACTCTTAGGATCTATGATTTCTACCTCTCCTGTAAATCCTATCTCTTCTTTGAGCGATACAATAAGCTCCTTCCTACCCAAAAGCACAGGAATACCTATACCATCTTCATAAATGCGTTGGGCTGCTTTAAGCACTTCCAATTGGTCAGCCTCAGCAAATACCACCCGTTTAGGAGCGCGTTTAGCACGGTCTTGCAAGAGCCGTATCTCTTTGCTCCCTACCCCTATTCTATCCATTAGCTCGCCTTTATAAGCCTCCCAATCAGTGATAGGTTTTTGAGCTACTCCTGAAGCTATCGCTGCTTTAGCAATCGCAGGAGGTACTTCGTAAATGAGACGAGGGTCAAACGGTTTCGGAATGATATAGTTTCTGCCAAAGGTAAGATTTTCACCACCATATACCAAACTCACTTGCTGAGGTACAGGCTTCTTAGCCAATTCAGCAATAGCGTGTACCGCCGCAAGTTTCATCTCTTCATTGATTTTGGTAGCGCGCACATCCAATGCTCCTCGGAAAATATAAGGGAAACCAAGCACATTGTTCACTTGGTTAGGAAAATCTGAACGACCCGTTGCCATAATGATATCCTGGCGCGTCTTGATAGCCAAATCATAATCTATTTCTGGCGTAGGATTCGCCATCGCAAATACAATCGCATCCTTATTCATCGAAAGCAACATCTCTGGACTCAACACATTCCCTTTCGATAAACCAATGAATACATCCGAACCTTTTACCGCTTCTTCAAGCGTACGCAAGTCACGATCAGTAGCAAATTCTGCCTTTTGCTCAGTAAGGTTAGGCGCATCTTTGCGTATCACCCCTTTACTATCACACATCACGATGTTCTTAGGGTCAGCTCCCAAAGCCACATAAAGACGCGTACAAGAGATAGCGGCCGCTCCTGCTCCATTTACCACTATCTGCGCTTTGGCAATGTCCTTACCTACTATTTCTAAGGCATTGACAAGGGCTGCTGCCGAGATGATAGCTGTACCGTGCTGGTCGTCGTGCATTACAGGGATGTCCAATTCCTCTTTTAGCCTGCGCTCAATCTCAAAAGCCTCTGGCGCTTTGATATCCTCAAGGTTAATCCCCCCAAAAGTAGGTGCAATCGCTTTAACTGTTTCAATGAATTTGTCTACATCAGTCGCATCTACTTCAATGTCAAATACATCGATACCTGCAAATATTTTAAACAGCAAACCCTTTCCTTCCATTACAGGTTTAGAGGCATCAGCGCCTATATCGCCTAAACCAAGTACAGCAGTACCGTTAGAAATTACGGCTACGAGATTGCTCTTGGCGGTATATTTATAGGCGTTGCTTTTATCTTCAGCGATAGCCAAACAAGGCTCAGCTACCCCAGGCGAATAAGCCAACGCAAGATCGTGTTGTGTAGCGTGTTTTTTGGTAGGTACAATGGCAATCTTCCCTGGTTGCGGGAACTCGTGGTAGTGCAATGCTTCTTCTTTTTTTCTTTGATCCATTTGATTTTAGGTAAGAGGTAACGGCATTTGTTATCTAATTACGTGTTACCTATTATTTGTTTAGGGGGCAAAGGTAATAAATAATTACGAATGACGAATGAGGAATAGTGAGAAAGTTATTTAATTTAGATTTTATATGGTGATTTTAGTAATTTCCTTTGCTTCAATGGTAACGCTATCGCCTAATTGTAAGGCTTTTTTATACCAATATTTTTTAGGGTTGTCTTCATTATCCATACACTCGGTAGCTACAAAATCTACAAATATTTCACACTTGTCTTTATCATTTAGCAACGTAGCAATAAAATGAATACTTCCTTTTCTTATATGAGCAGAAAGCACCTCTTCTCGAACTGTCATTTCAAGACCTATGTTTGAAGGAACTTTGACAAAGTTTTCTCTATTAGCTCTATTTTGAAGAGAAGTCGCAATTTCATTACTACTAAGTTCTATAACTTTTACAGTAATGGTATTGTTTATAGGTAATTCCTCATCTAACCAAACTGTATGACTGTCATTCTCTTTATCGTATCCTCCAAAATTAATAGCTAAATAATTTCGGTCATCTAAAGCTAACCGTTCTATAATAACAGAGATAACTCCATCTTGAATTCCTCCTACAAGAGATTTTTTATTAATGATAACTTCAAATCCTATCATTGGCAATTCTAATTCCTTGTACAATACAATTCTATGGTTTATTATTCATTATTTAGAGCATACATAACCAATACCTAACCAGACATTACTGTCTTTAACATCTATTTCCACAAAAGAGAGGAAAAAGAAGAAAACCAATAACCCTAAGTTTAATTTTACTTTATTTTTTATGATAATTATAATATTTAATATAACTCTGTATGGTTGTATATAAAAATAGCTCCTATAATCATCGTTGTAAATAATATACCTACCGATACGACAAACACTGTATCAATCGGGAAAAAGCGTCTTCCTATCTCAAAGGGGAGTACTCCTGATAAGAAAACAAATAAAAAGCAAAAAATAGGTTTGATTTCTTTCTTTTTAAAGAGAGCTCTTTGTTGGTATATCCTTTTACAAGACGGACAAGTTATGGTTCCTTTTGTAGAGGTACAAAAAGCTTTAAAACCAATATGTGTATTACAAGCTGGGCATTCCATTTACTAAATCGTTTTTTTAAAACGATGCAAAATTACAAAAAAATATAGAAGCTATTTAAACTTTTTCCTATAATAAAGTAAAAGTTCCCGAAAATTAGTAATTTTGTGTTTGAGAAAAACACCAAAATTCAGGAACTTTGGGCAAAGATACAATAAATAAATGGATTATTCCCTTTTTAAGTGTAGGAAAAAGAGGATTTAAAAGTAATTTTGATTTGGCTACAATTGGATGGTAGTCATACACGTTGTCGCCAAAAAGGAGAATCTGCAGGTTATCAAGCAAGAAAAAAAGCCGTAACTACAAATAGCATTTTTTTGTGTGATAATAAAGGGCAAATGATAGCTATGGGAAGCCCTAAAGCTGGAAATCACAATGACTTATATGAAATAGAAGAAGTACTAAAAGAAATCTTAGCTTTATTAGAAGAAGCAGGGATAGAACACAAAGGTCTGTTTCTCAATGCTGATGCAGGATTTGATAGCAAATCTCTTAGAGAGTTTTTAGAAAGCAAAGAAATTATAGCAAATATTAAACCTAATCCCCGAAATGGAGAGCAACCAGATGTTTATTTTGATGAAGAATTGTACAAAAATAGGTTTAAAATTGAACAAGCAAATGGTTGGCTTGATGGATATAAAGGTTTGATAATGAGATATGAGTATCTTGATGTAACTTGGATTGGAATGCTCTTATTAGGGTTTATATCCAAGTTCCTCAAAAAAGTTTAAACACGTTTAATATTAACTTCTAGAAATGTTTTTAATACCTTTGCTCTTTTTCAAGCTCCCCTTATTTTGCTAATACAAAAAAAGCTGTCTATCAAGACAGCTTCTTTACACAATATCCTAATACAAAATCGTCAATAAAAGCAAAATACACTTCATAAATCGTATCCTCTACTTTAATGTCCGTACGTACATCATTCGGAAAAAAATCACGCACCTTTATATCGTTTAGCGTAAGCGTAGGATTGTTATGTATCTTAAAACCTACCTCCTTAGCACACCACGTCATCGTGAGCTTCTGAATGATATTCTCATCCGAAAATGACGCCGATTGATAATTCCACTGCGTAAACTTCCGCGCCACTCGCTTTATCTTATCGCGCTTCTTCTCTATATCCACCCCCACCGCCTGATCGCTGATAATCACTGCTACCCTATCAAATGAATGACTGATTGATATCTGTTGACCATCATTCAAATAAGGCCTCCCATAAGGGTCATAAAACAACATCTTAGAAGAATATCCCACCTCTTGAAGCAACAACCGTGTTGCCAAAAAGTTCTTCTGAGCTCGCTCATTATGTATCTTCCCAAAGGTTTCTGTTTGTTCAGGGGTAAGCTTCACTTGCTCTTGCAATACCGCAAGCGTTTCTCTTACCTCCCATAGGTAAAGTCTCGTTTTGGTGTCAATATTAAAGGTCTTAACTATTGGCATAATATTTCTCTCTCATCTATTTTCCACAAAGGTAATCAAAAATCTCCATTAAAAACAATAGAAGTTATATACTACAATAAGTAGTCCTCCTATATTTAACATAATTCCTATGTTAATGAAACTACTTTGTACTACTAATTTTTAATATTATTTTATTACTATATCCTCCCCTCAATGTTAATTTATCCCATAGAAAGCCTATGTAAATTTTAACACTCAAAAAAAGAGTATTTAACAAAAGTTTAACGCTGTCATATATAAAAAAGTCTTCACGAAAATCAATATCCGTGAAGACTAAAAAATAAAATATAACTTTAAAAAATAAAAATGATAAGCAAATTCTCTATTTATAAAGTACTTTCTTTACCGCTTTTACTACGTCTTCAGCATTAGGTAACCACTCTTTTAATAACTCTGATGAGAATGGCGCAGGAGTATCAGCTGTAGTAACTCGCTGTACTGGAGCATCAAGATAATCAAATATATGTTCTTGTACTTGATAAGTAATCTCTGATGATACACTGCTAAATGGCCAAGCCTCTTCCAATATTACCAAGCGATTCGTCTTCTTAACTGATGCAAATACCGTATCAAAATCAAGCGGACGTATAGTGCGCAAATCTATGATTTCACACTCAATTCCTTCTTTTGACAATATTTCTGCAGCTTTATGAGCCTCCTTGATGATTTTACCAAATGATACAATAGTTACATCACTACCCGCACGTTTAATATCTGCTACTCCCAATGGAATAGTGTACTCCTCTTCTGGCACTTCCCCTTTATCTCCATACATCTGCTCTGACTCCATAAAAATTACAGGATCATTGTCTCGTATAGCCGATTTTAAAAGCCCCTTCGCATCATAAGGCGTAGAAGGTACCACTACTTTCAATCCAGGACAGTTAGCATACCAGTTCTCAAATGCCTGTGAGTGCGTAGCCGCCAATTGCCCTGCCGATGCTGTAGGACCACGAAATACAATCGGTATATTAAATTGCCCTCCTGACATCTGGCGCATCTTAGCAGCATTGTTGATTATCTGGTCTATCGCTACCAACGAAAAGTTAAAGGTCATAAACTCTACGATTGGGCGATTTCCATTCATCGCAGCTCCTACCGAAATGCCCGCAAATCCTCCCTCTGCTATCGGTGTATCCAATATACGCTTAGGACCAAATTCATCTAGCATCCCTTTTGAGGCTTTATAAGCACCATTGTACTCCGCTACCTCTTCTCCCATTAAATAAACGGACTCGTCGCGACGCATCTCTTCACTCATTGCCTCGCAAACGGCTTCTCTAAATTGTATCGTTCTCATTTATAAGTATTAAATAAGTATATAACTAAAATTATATTGTTTTCAAAATACAAAAGTAATAATAAATATCGAATTTCCTAACTTTTTTATTACTTTTATTTTTTATGTTTTTTCTAAAATACTATTTATCAGTTGTTTAATTATACATTTTTTTATCACATATAATACTAGAAAAATGAAAACAGTTTTTTGTTGTCATTCCTCTATACCCACCCAAAAGTATAAAATACTACAAAAAGGATAGATTTTAAATTATTAATCGTTAGAAACAGCTAGCACAAGCCTTGTCAAAGCCTACTATTAACCATTATCATAGTTTGTTTACTATGTCAATGATTTTGTTGTAGTTCGCTACAATTTCTTCATTGGTTGATTTTATAAAGTGTTCATTCCCTTCTTGGGTTGTATATAAACCATCAAAAGTAGCTTTGATAAGATTCTCTATTTCAGTATTGGTAGGGTATTCCTTGCGATATACCTCAGCTTGGCGCGCCATTAGCTCTATATGAGCGTAGACCACCCCGTATTGGTATAAATCTTCGTAAGTTTTTTTAGCTAAAGCTAAGTCAATATTACTCTTTTTATTGTTATAATTTTGGAGAAGTTCATTAGAAATTCTCTTTCCTTCTGCCCAAGCGTAATCTTGCCTAGCATATTTGTATTTATCCTTAGGGTATTGAGGTAATTTATCGACCGCAGCGAGCAAGGTGTTGTAGTTGGTAATGGTTTGTTCAATAAGCCCTTTATAGGCACTTACATCTTTCACATCGGTTTTGTAATAGGCGATATTCGCTTTGTGAGGAATAGCCTCTTTTTTTGTGTTCTCAGGGGTGCTATCATCTTTCTTACACCCTGAGGCAAAGGATATTGCTAAGGCAATTACTGTAAAAATAAAATAATGTTTCATATAAAGTTAATTAATATTTACGGTTAAAGTGCGTTTTTATGTTTGATATAGTCCTTATAGGCTTCTCTCAGGGCATCAGCTTTAGCTTTGTGCGAGCTCTTAGTGCTCATATCATCAAAATAGTGAAAAGATACTACCTTACTGACCTTTTTAATAGAAAGGGCTGTTTCCAATTGTTGCTTTACCCTATCGAAAGTGGCAGGCTCAAAAGGATACTCGCCATTAGGCGATGCAAAAGTTTCTAAATCACTCCAAAATACACCTTTATAGTTTTTGTTTTCTTCAAAGAGTCCGCGTTGTGCAGCCTCATAATAGCTTGCAAGTCGCTCAAGGGTTACATGTTGTGCGCCTACGCCATCTTGCAACATTATAATTTGCAAATTGCTTTTAGCTAGCTCTGCCATAAAGTGTTGCAGTTGCTCGGGTGTGGAGAGCGAGCTATTCCAAAAGGCAGCAATAGATACGGGTTTATTGTTCAATTGGTGTAAGCGGTTGGAAATGCGATCTACAAAATGCTCTCTAAAAAGGCGTACTTTCTCATCAGTATTATAAGCATTGGGCTCTGGTTCGTGTGGGATATACCAACCTTTGAAAGCAATGTGTGTGCCAAACTGTGCTTGTATTTCTTCGGCTATGGCAATACAATAATTGGCTTGGGTTTGCAGCCACGCTACATCAGTTTGATGTTGCCAATAAGTATCGTCAAAATGCAAACCTATATGCACCTCTATTCCTTTTCGCTGAGCTGAAGTTAATACACGTTCAAGGGTGTGTTTGCTTTTGGTAGTGGTGAATGTATTTGCCGAATTGAACCAAGTGATATCGTTGGAAGCATTTTTGAATGCGGTATATTGCACAATAAGGGTGTTCATTCCTAAATCTTTGATTTCGATGAGAAACTCATCCCATTGTGCTTCACTCCAATCATCTTTGCCAAAGAGTTGCACAAAAGTACCTGTGAGGGCTTTAGGGGTTGTTTGCTGAGGATGTACGCAAACTATTTCTTTGTTATTCTCTTTTTTACAGGCTACAAGGCTAAAAATAGAGAACAGAATAAAGAGTAGGCTCTTTTTCATAGGTGTTATTTTTGGGCAAAATTATGAAATAATGAGTAGTTGCACAAATTTGCTTTATAATATAAAAGCTGTTCAACAAAAATGTTGAACAGCTTTTTATATTTTATCTACCTAAGGGTTTTAAAACTGATAGCCTACGCCTCCTAATATACTAATAGTAGCTGCTGGCATAATACCTCCCCAAGCACTATGGCGGGTAGTGAAGTATTTGCGGTTGAGCAAGTTCAAGGCATTGAGGTTGAAGTTCCATTGCTTGTAGCTATAGCTAGCCGTTGCATTGAGCAAGAAAAATTTAGGTATCAAACCTATATTGCCATTAGCTGAACCTACTTCAGTATTTTTAATATCAGAAAATTGTGAGCTTACAAAGTTGCCATATACATTGGTAGTGAGTGTACCTTCGCCTACAGCACATTGGTATTTAGCTCCTGCAGTAGCGGTGTAGCGCGGTGCGTAAGGCACGCGGTTGCCTTTGTACATACCATATTCTATGGTAGCTCTTTGGATAGCACCATTACCATAGAGTTTTAATCCTTCTACTGGATAAATAGCACCACTTACTTCTATCCCACGATGTAGGGCTTTTCCTCCGTTGTTCAATAAGCCACTTTCGCGGAATATTTTATGGTTGAAGTCTAATATATAGGCGGCTAATTCTATTTCTAACCATTGTGTAGGCTGGGTACGGAAACCTATTTCGTAGTTATTAGAAGTTTCGGCATCGAGGTCGCCATTGGTTTCAAAAGCCAATCGTATTTGTGGCATCTTATAGCCTTTAGAATAAGTGGCATAAGCGCGGTAGTTATCGGAGAACTTGTAGAATAACCCCAATGAGTAGATAAAAGCATCTTCATTGCGATTATCCCAATTGTTGCGGAAGTAATCTTCTTTGTCGTAATTCACAAAAGTATAACGCAATCCAGGGTTGATGTTTAGCTTGTCGGTGATGTGAAACTCATCGAACACATAGCCCTCTACTACAGCTACGGTATTAGCGGAATTGGCAGTTGTCTTCCCTGCTTTTTTACCCATTTCGTCGCCTGCTACCGATACTTCGTGAGTAATATCAGTATGTAGGCGGATACCTGCTAAGAGTTTGTTTTCTTTGCCAAATAGAGGATTCGTTCTCTCGTAGTCTGAGAATAAGCCCACAGTAGGGATATCGCGCAAGGCAGAAGTAAATTTGCGCTTGGTAGGGTCGGCATTGCGGTTGTCAAGCCACCAGTCTCTTTTTAGGTAACTACCATATATAGAAGTGGTTAGGCTATTAGTTTCATCAAAACTGCGTTTGTATGAAATAGCGGTACTGAAGCGTCTTGCCTCGAAAAAGTCGTGTGGATTAACAGACTGCTCTGGGTCTTGATCCCATTGTGCTTGACTGAGTCCTCCTGGGGTATCAGAATATTCGGTAAAGCCATTTAGGAAGAAGCGCCATTCGTTTTTCTCGCCTACTTTTGCTGTTACATTGGCAGTAAGGTCGTTTACATTATAGCGGCTGCGCGATTTTCTAAAGCCATCACCTTGTCTGCGGTGGAAGCCTGCATAGTAATTCATATTTCCTTCATTGGTATTGCCTACTGTTTCTATACCTATGTTCAAAGCGTTGTGATTGCCGTATTGCAAGTTGATACCAGTGTAAGGACGAGCAGCACCTTTTTTGGTGATGATATTCACTACCCCACCTATACTACCACTTCCGTAGAGCGCTGGTGAAGCGCCTTTTATCACTTCTACACTTTCTATAGCTCCTACGGGCATCATATAATAACCGCCCATATCAGAATAGCTTTGTCCGATAGGTATTTTACCGTCTATTACCACTAAAGTATTGCTATTGCGGTTAGGCTCTATACCGCGTAAGCCTATACCTGGGCGCAAGCCACGACCGTCTTCATCTATATAGTTTACCCCTGGCATAAAGCGCACTGCATCGCCTACTGCCGGAATGGCTAATTCTTTTATTTGTGAAGCTGAAATAACGTTTACGGTACCTGCAAAGTCTTTAATTTGCCGTTTGATACCAGTAGAAGTAACGGTTACCTCGCCTAACTCTTGTGTAGAGGCTTTCATCTGTACGGTAATAGATGAACGTCCGTTTAGAGCAATTTCTTGAGTTTGATATCCTAAGAAGCGGAATACGAGTACGGCGTTTTCATCGGCTTGAAGAGAGAAACGTCCGTTTTCATCGGTAACGACCCCACGATGGGTATCTTTTACTACTACGCTCACTCCTAGCATTGGAGAGCCATCGGCATCGAGCACCTGACCTTCTACTTCTATCTCTTCATGCTGATATTGCTCGGTATAGAGATTTTTAGCAATTGAAGTTTTTGCTTCAGTGGTAGAGATTGCTATCATACTTAATAGCAAACTGCCCAAAAATAGTGATTTGTTTTTCATAAAAACATTTTTATTTATTTACTTTTTGGGCACAAAAATAGAAACTCTCTAAATAATTGCAAACTATTATGTAGATTTTTTTTAAATAATATTTCTAATACCTTTATTTTATTAGCTTTAGCAAGTACTCTTAGCGGTAAATTCCTTTATTTCCAATCCTGTTTTGGGGTCAAAAACGGCATAGGTAAAGTAGTGAATCCAGTCACCTGTGTTGATATAGGTACTCCCCTCCCCTACTTTGATGGTCATTGGCAGGTGGCGGTGACCAAACAAAAAATAATCGTAATGCTGGGTTTCGAGTTTGCGTTTGCAATACTGTACGAGCCATTCGTTGTCTTCACCCAAAAAATGTACATCTTCAGCCCCTGAGATGAGTTTGTTTTTCACTGAGAGGTATTGCGCCAATCGCACACCTATATCGGGGTGTAACCAGCGGAAGAGCCATTTGCAAAAGGGATTGGTAAAGACTTTTTTCATTCGCTTATAGCCTTTATCACCCGGTCCTAAGCCATCACCGTGCCCTATCAAAAAACGTTTGCCTGCGCACTCAACTTCTAATGGACGGCGGTATACAGGGATTCCTAATTCGGTTTCGAAATAATCGTCCATCCACAAATCGTGATTGCCTACGAAAAAGTAGATAGGAATACCACTGTCGTGCAGTTCCGCCAGCTTGCCCAAAGTGCGCACAAAGCCTTTGGGGACAACTGTTTTGTACTCAAACCAAAAGTCGAAAAGGTCGCCGAGGAGGAATATGGCACCTGCATCGGCTTTGATGTTGTCAAGCCATTGCACAAACTTTGCTTCACGGGGTTTGCTTTCGGCAGCAGTGGGCGCTCCGAGGTGATTATCAGAGGCGAAGTATATCTTTTTATTTTCGGGTAATTCTATAGATAACATTATTTCTTTTTCTTATAGTAATCACCATTGGCTTTGCCATCTGTTTTGTTGCGTACACTATTGTAATATTCTTTACGAGCAGTGTTTTCAGTCTCAAACATTACTTTCATATCCGAGGCATTAGCTTTATACTCCAAGACGTTTTCAATAGAAATAGATTTCGCAAAAGCTTCTACATCATGGTTAGCACCTATGTACGTAAATACCCATCCTTTTTCTTTGAGTTCTTCTACGAGCTTCTTGATGTCTTGCCCCTTAAACTCTTTCGAACTGTTCTCTTCTCCATCAGTAAGAATCGTTACGAGTACCTTGCAATTTTTATCCTTATCAGTAGTTTTGCGCAGTTTCAAAAAACTGTTCCCCATTGCGTCATACAAAGGGGTGCTAGACATTGGCTGATATTTATCGCCGTCAATCTCTTTTAACTTACTCACCGACTCTTGGTCATAAACCGTTTTGATACCATCACCATTAAAGGTTACCAAACTGATGTAATGTTGTTGCTCAGGAAACTGCTTCGATGCTGATTGAATAGACTGCACTACCTCATTAAATCCACTAATAGTACTCCTTTTTAGAGATGCCATAGAGCCACTCTCATCCAAGATAATGAGATTATAAATCTTTACTGATTTAGTTTCCTGTGCCTGTACTGAAAGAACAACTGTACAAGCCACCATCAAAAGTATTAAATTCTTTTTCATATAAAGTATTATTTTAATTATTTGTTCAATATATCTCTTATGGAAAAAAATGGCGTTTTTTTTCCACGTTGTGTGATACGTGGCAAAAAATAGTTGTTTTGTATAAATGATAAAAGTCTCATTTATATAAAAACGCTATTTCGTATAAATGATAAAAGTCTCATTTATATAAAAACATTATTTCGTATAAATGATAAAAAGCTATTTAATAAATAGGTTTAATAAAGGTTCATTAATGTAATAACTACTCTTCCACTTCTGAATCTTTATCAAATAACCTTGACTTGTAAGTATTTCTAAGTATTTCCTTGCTGTTTGATATGTTACATTCAAATCTTCTTGCAAAAACTCTATCTTAGTATAGGGGTTTTTAAAGAGGTTGTTCAGTAAATCCTGATTGTATATCTTGGGTAGCTCACTGCGTAAGCGTTGTTTGGTTTGTTGCATCAGCGTTTTGATGTTTTGTACCATCTCAATGGTTTCAATAGCGGTTACTTCTACTCCTTTGAGTAAATACAAAATAAGCGTTTCCCAATCGCCATTAGTTCTTACTCCTTGCAAAGCTTTGTAATAATCAGTTTTATGCTGAATGATATACCTACTCAGGTAAAGCACGGGCAGGTCGAGCAATCCTTGTAATACCAAATACAAAATATTGATGATACGCCCTGTACGACCATTGCCGTCATAGAAAGGGTGAATACTCTCAAACTGATAATGAATAATTGCCATTTTAGTAAGCGGGTCAAGTTCCGAAAACTCAGGGTCGTTGATAAACTTTTCGAGATTTGCCATTAAGTTGAGTATCTCGTCTTTATCTTGTGGTGGTGTATACACTACCTCGTTATGGCTATTGATGAGCTTGGTGCCGGCTTGCGTTCTAAAGCCTGCCTTGTTAGCTTCAAGTTGCTCCTGAATCAGCAATATATGCTTGTTAAGCAACAACTGTTCATTGCGCACTATCTCAAAACCCATTTTCAAGCCTTTGGCATAATTTAGTACCTCTTTGCTGGCTGGGTTGGTATCAATCATAATGTTTTCCTTATAGAGGTCATCGTGAGTGGTAACGATATTTTCAATCTCGCTACTGCTTTTTGCCTCTTGTAAGGAAAGAGTATTAATGAGAATTTGCTCATTAGGTATCGTTTTTACTACTCCTTTCAGTTCAGCTAAATGCCTATGAGAGAGGGTGAGTTGTTTGAATATCTCACGGGTCTCAATTTCTGGTGGAGGTGGTAATAAGGGTAATGTAAAATCTGTTTTCATTATCAAACATTCATCAGTTCAGTGAGGTCTTTTTCTAAAAACTCGGTATCAATATATACTTCTTTAGGGTCTTGAGGGTTGTAATACACATTGATATAGCCTTGTACATTAAGCTTTACTTGCGCTACACTGGCATCTATATCGGCAACAGTAGTTTGATATACTCTTACAGGAGTGCTACTTTTGTCGTAACATCTTATATAACTGAGTTTCATTTTTTCTTCTCCTAACTGTAATTTATTAAATAACATTGCTTCTGTAAAAAGCATTGTTTCCTCTAAATCGCTTTTCATACGATTGTTTTCTACAGCGTGCAAATCGAAGGTTGTATTTTCATTCATCACATCGCAATGATCAGCATCAATACACACCTTTTGCCAATTGTTCCGAATATAGTCCGGAGTATTCTTCTTTAACGAATTTTGTGCAAACGAATTGTGTAAACGCTTTATGATGTTCCTTTTGTAAAACAAAAGGATAATGAGTACTATAATTAATAGTATAAGCCCCATAGTTATATTGTTTTTATATCATTAATAAGCACTGTTATCTGAGGCAAACCATTCGGCATAAGAGCTTTCGGTTTCACATAGGCGTACCGAAAAAAGCTCAACTCCAGCAGGTAGTTGGTAGGCGATGCGTCGGGCAAAGTCAGTTACAAGATTTTCACTGGTGGGTTGATAAGGCACCGTGATGATGCGATGCCCCTTGGCGCGCAGTTCATCGGCTAAGGCTTTGTGAGGAGAGAGTTCGTTGAAAACCATTGCGTGGTCAAAAGCATCTATAATTTGCTCCTGCACAATGCGTTTGAGGTCTCCAAAATCAATGACCATACCGTTTTTTACGTTGTTAGGATTGTTGATAGGTTCACCTATCACCGTTACGTAGAGTTTATAACTGTGCCCGTGCAGATTCTTGCACTTGCCATCATAACCAAAGAGCGCATGCCCTGCCTCAAAATCGAATTTTTTAGTAATGCGAATCATAATAATTGACAATTAACAATTGATAATGAATCATTATTTTGGTGCAAATGTAGTGAATAATTAGAAAATTAGCAAAATTATTCCTCCTTTTACCTATATTTGTTTATAAATCACTTTATTATATAGTGATAAGTCAAAGCCCTCCCTTACCTAAATAATCTCCTCTGAAAATATCCCTTCCTAAAATTAGATTTCATATTTCCTAAAAATAATATGTTAAATATTTTTGACATATCTAAAAATGTATTACATTTGTCCCGAAAAATTAATAATTAACACTATATGAAAACTTTGTTAACAGCTATTGCTATAGCTTTCAGTACTTTATGTTTCGCTCAAAACGGAACTATCAAAGGTACTATCACGGTGAATAATGAACCTTTAGAAGCCGTAACTGTCCAATTAGAAAGTAAATCTTTAAAAAAATGGACAACTTCCGACCGCAATGGTCATTATGCCATTTCCTTACCTGCCGGTGAATACCGACTAAAAATTCGTTCCTTAGGGTATATACCTTATGATGATAAAGTGGTTATCACCGAGGAGGAAACCCTCTCTCAAGATGTCACTCTTAAAGAAGATGTGCTCGGTATAGACGAGGTAGTCATTACTGCTACCAAAACTAAAGAAAACCGCAAAGATGCTCCTGTGCTTGTGAGCGTTACTACCCATCGCGAATTGGCAAACGTGAAAGCCCATACCTTGATGGAAGGTCTGGTTTTCCAACCGGGCTTGCGCACCGAGGTGAATTGCCAAAACTGTGGTACTTCTCAAGTGCGCATCAATGGGTTAGAGGGTGCTTATTCTCAAATTCTTATCGATAGCCGTCCTATCTTTGGCTCGCTCAATGGCGTGTATGGCTTAGACCAAATCCCTGCTAATATGATTGAGCGTATAGAGGTAATCCGCGGGGGTGGTTCTGCCCTCTTCGGCTCTAATGCTATTGCCGGTACAATCAATGTGATTACTAAAAACCCTACCAAAAACGAGGCGCAAGCAAGTATCGTGAGCAACCTCATAGGCGGTAAATCAGCCGATGTAGTAAGTTCCTTCAATGGCTCTCTCGTGAGTGAAAACTATATGCGCGGTATCTCTTTCCACGCTATGCAACGCACACGACAAGCTTATGATGATAATGGCGATGACTTTACCGAAATCACTCGTTTGCGCAATCTCAATGCGGGTGCAAAACTCTTCAACGATTTCACCGACCGCCATAAGCTCACCGCCGAACTAAACGTGAGCAACGAAAACCGTCGCGGGGGTAATAAACTCGACGAACCTGAACACCTTGCCGACCTTGCCGAGAGCATCCGCACACAAATGCTTGGAGGTAATGCCTCTTTCGACTACTTCTCCCCTGCTTATAATCATAAATTCACTGCCTATACCAGTGCCGAACGCACCCGCGCCGATAACTACTACGGTAGCTTCGACGGTACCGATATCGTAGCCTCTTCTGGCAACTATGGCGTTACTAAAGAAAATATTTGGTTACTCGGCGGACAGCATACGGCTTATGTGCCTACGGGCAAAGGAAATTTGCAATGGACGTCGGGTGCCGAATATCAATATGATAAGATAGCCGAAAAACGCCAGAATCCTAATGTGCTTGCCGTAAACCAAAAAGCCAATATATTTGGTCTCTTCACTCAAGCCGATTGGCGTATCTCTCCAAAGTTTAAAGCCCTCGCTGGGGTACGACTCGACAATGTTAATGCCGATATAATGAAGAAAAGCATTACTGTTCTCAACCCTCGCGCCAGTGTCCTCTATAATATCAATGAAGATTTCATAGCTCGCGCCTCTTATGGCCGTGGCTTCCGTTCTCCTTATTTCTATTCAGAAGATGTACACAGCGAACTGCAAGGGGGGGAAGCACGACGCGTGAAACTCGCCGATGACCTCAAAAAAGAAACCTCCGATAGCTTTACCGCTTCTTTTGAATACAATCACACTCACGATACTCACCAGTTTGTAGTGATGCTCGAAGGTTTTTACACAGCTTTGCACGACCGCTTTACTTATGAAGATGCTGGCGAAGAAAACGGTTTGCCTATCCGCGAAAAACGCAATTCCGATGGCGCCGTAGTAAAAGGGGTAAATATAGAAGTAAAATATAGCCCCAATCCTAAATTTATGATGCAACTCGCCACCACTATCCAAAGTTCTAAATACAACAGCGTGCAAAACCCAGAGGAAAATGTCTATACCGATGAAATTCTCCGCACACCAAGTGTATACGGCAACCTAATGGCTACCTATAAACCACGCCCTAATTGGGATATCAACCTCGTAACCGTATATACAGGTAGTATGAAAACCACGCACTTAAAAGGCTATATTTCTGATACACGTTTGGAGACCACTCCCGCAATGTGGGATGTAAGCGTAAATACCGCTTATGAATTTAAATTCCCAAGCTTCTTCCCCTTAGAAGTGAGTTGTGGTATAAAAAACCTCTTCAACCAATACCAAAAAGACTTCGACAAAGGTGCTGAACGCGATGCCGATTACATCTATGGCCCTTCGCTACCTCGCACTGTGTTTGTAGGTTTGAAAGTAAAGATTTAGTATTCGTTATCAACCTTACCAAATTTTCTAATAGCGTGTCGTGCTACGACCTTTGCCAAAGTTTCACACTTTGGCAAAGTTGATTACTCTGATTATCAACAGCTTTTATAGTATGTTATGTAGAAGCGTTTTGCAAATACCCATATAAATAAAACTTTTCAGACACCCTCAACAGGGGTTAGGCTTTTAAATGCGAACGCCGTGAGGTAAGAGTTAAGAAATTGGTAGATTTGTAAATTATTAGTACCTTTGCCAAAAATATCAGTATTATGGCTGCAACAACAATACAAGCAACTATCAATAATGTGGACTTTCCTATGATTCAACAATTGTTTGAAAGGCTCAAAATTAAAACAATTATCTTAGATGAAAAAGAAGATGATACATTGATGTCAAAAGAGGCTTTTTTCGCTATGGTAGATAAATCGAGAGCAAGTAAAGAAGTGAGAATTAATAGGGAAGAAATGCGTCAAAGACTTTTAAAGTAATGGATAACTTATACGAACTAACCTATACAGAGCTATTTTTGGAACAATTGGAAACACACGAAAATTCAGGACAAAAAGATATTCTTAGAAAAATAGAAAAACTTTTTTCCGAAATAGAAATGTTTCCTAAAAAAGGAACTGGACATCCTGAAGCTCTTTTAGGATATGGTGAACGTGAGGTGTATTCACGGCATATTAACAAGAAACATCGGCTTATTTACGAAATCTTTGAAGAAGAAAGAAAAGTAATGATGCTCTCTTGTTATGGGCATTACTATGAAAAGAAGAAAGACAAAAATAAACTCTTCTAAGATACAAAAAAAGCGACTCGAAAATGAGTCGCTTTTTTATTTTTAGTATTTCAATTGATAGGTGATATTTTGGTGTATACTATAAGTACATTCTGTTTCAAATTCATCAATTACTTGTTGTCCATTTTCTTCTTTGAAAATAATATTGTATTGAATTACTTTATCTACGAGAAGGTTGATAGGTTTGTTGTCTTTATCCTTTAATACTTTAGTTTGGGAAGTTATTCTAAACACATATCTATCATTTGTTTTGAGAACTTCTTTGTAAGTATAACGTTTTTCTGTTCCGTTTTCAATATTTTGGATAAGTGTTTGCAGGCTATTCCATTTTTCAGAATATTTAGAACTAGGAATAAAATGTCCTCCTATTGAATATCTCCCTCTTACTACACTTTCTTGAACAATGGTTTTTACTGTACCATCAGTGTTAAAAGTATAACTATACTTATCAATATAATCAGAAGGGAGATCTTTTATTTTTGAAGTTACTTGTTGCAAAAGGTTTTTAGTAGCTTTTCCTCTGGGGATAGCTATTTGACTCATAAAGTAATCTCTATAATTTCCTATTTCTTCTACATCTAAAAGCCCTACAAGGAAATTGTTTTTGTTAAGATGAGAAGTGTAGGATAGATTATAATCAGTTTTTTTATAAAATTTAAAAGACCCACTCACACAATTGTCATTTTCCCAAGTATACTGAGCATCTTCATCGTGCAAAAGTTGTTTTTTACCGTTATAGCTAAATTTTGTACCTGTGATATTGCCATCAGTATTTAGAGGGTATGTTTTTAATGGATTTTCTATACTATTAGCAGTATATTGTATGGTAGCTGTTTGTACACTATTTAAGTGTTTTTGAGTAAAGGTAAGAGTAGTTATTCTCCCTTGGGCATCATACTGATAGTTAATTTGCTCATCTTTGAGTGTAAAAACATAATGTTTTAATTGTTCGTCATTCAAGAAGTCTTCATCGGTATTGAATGATACTCCTTGTCCGCTAGAATCAAAATCAGCATAGATATAACTCACTTCTTTAAGTTGAGGAGTTGTTGTGTTATTAGGTGGAGTAGGAGGTGGTGTTGGGTCATTGTTGTCTTTACTGCCACAACCTACGAGCATTGCTATTGCTACGATACTGAATAAAATTTTTTTCATCGGAATTGATTTTTATAAGAATATGGGGCAAATGTACGAATAATTTTGCTAATTCTCTAATTATTCACTACATTTGCACCAAAATCTAATTAAGTTAACTAATAACTAAAATAATGAGTCAAAAAATTCCTTGGCAAGAACGCCCCAATGGTTGTACCGATGTAATGTGGCGTTATTCCGAAAATCCTATTATCGGTAGGTATGATATCCCTACCTCTAACAGTATTTTCAACTCAGCTGTAGTCCCTTTCGGCGACGGGTTCGCAGGGGTATTCCGTTGCGACAACAAAGCCGTACAAATGAACATCTTCGCTGGCTTCAGTAAAGATGCTATCCACTGGGAAATCAACCACCAACCTATCGTAATGAAAGGTGGTAATACCGATTTCCTTTATTCTGAATATAAGTACGACCCTCGCGTTACTTTTATCGAAGACCGCTATTGGGTAACCTGGTGCAATGGCTATTGTGGCCCCACTATCGGAATTGCCTATACCTTCGATTTCAAAGAATTCTTCCAATGCGAGAATGCCTTCTTGCCTTTCAACCGCAACGGCGTGCTATTCCCCGAGAAAATCAATGGTAAATACGCAATGCTTAGCCGCCCAAGTGATAACGGACATACCCCTTTCGGCGATATCTTCATCAGCTATAGCCCCGATATGAAATACTGGGGTGAACACCGCTGCGTGATGAAAGTAACCCCTTTCATAGACAGCGCTTGGCAATGTACCAAAATAGGAGCAGGAGCTGTGCCTATCAAAACCAAAGACGGTTGGCTTTTGTTCTATCACGGGGTGATCAACACTTGCAACGGCTTCCGCTATTCTATGGGCGCTGCTTTGTTAGACCTCAACAACCCAAGCAAGGTAATCGCTCGTACACAGCCTTACCTCTTGGCACCTGCCACTCTCTACGAAACTACCGGCGATGTGCCTAACGTAGTATTCCCTTGCGCTGCCTTGCATTCTATCGAAGAAGACAAAGTAGCGGTGTACTATGGTGCTGCCGATACCGTTGTAGGGATTGCCTTCGGACGCATTTCCGAAATCGTAAAATTCACTAAACAAAATAGCCTTTAACAACTAATATGAATCAAGAGTTGAAAAAATAATAATTATTGATTAACAGAATGTTATCGCTTTTGCATCGCATCTCCCCCTTTGGAGGGGGACGGGGGGAGGTTTATAATCAACAAGTTAATTTTAACCTTGATTAGCATAACTATCAAATAACTTAAAAAAGGTGCGGGCAGTACTCGCACCTTTTTTTATACTAAAAGCCAAAATAACAATGTATACGCTTCTTATTTATATCGCAAAAGCAATCCTTCCTGTGGTTGCCCTTTTCAATAAAAAAATAAAATTGTTCGTACACGGACGAAAAACGGTTTGGACTACTCTTAATCAAAAAATCAACCCAAACACAAAATATGTATGGGTGCATACAGCTTCATTAGGAGAATTTGAACAAGGATTACCCGTCATTAAAGCACTCAGAGAAAAAAACTACAAAATAATCGTTACTTTCTTCTCGCCTTCTGGCTATGAAGTACGCAAAAATACCCCCGATGCCGATATCGTTGTCTATCTCCCCTTAGATACTCCTGCCAACGCTCGCAAATTTATACAATTAGTAAACCCTATAATGGCTATATTTGTAAAATACGAGTTCTGGTGGCACTACCTTTCACAACTTAAAAAAATGGGAATTCCTACTTATTTGCTCTCCGGTATCTTTAGAGAAAACCAACTTTTCTTCAAGCCTTATGGCGGACTAATGCGACGTTGTTTGCACTGCTTTACACACTTCTTCGTGCAGAACGAACTTTCTGCTACCCTGCTCAAAGGTCTCGGGTTTACCAACGTTACTATAAGTGGCGATACACGCTTCGACCGTGTAGCCGAAATTCTCAAACGCAACAACCATTTAGATTTTATAGAGCAGTTCAAAGGAGAAAGCCTCTGCGTCGTATTCGGTAGCTCGTGGCCTGCCGATGAAGATATCTACTTGCAGTATATCAACACCTGCAAAGAAAATGTAAAATTTATCATCGCTCCTCATAATATCAACCCTGTCGAAATAGCTGTACTGAAAAACAACAAACAGAAATTAGACCGCAGTGTAGCCCTTTTTAGCGAGAAAGACTCCCTAAACCTCGCCGATTATGAGGTGCTCATTATCGATACCATTGGCATACTCACCAAGGTCTACAGCTATGCCGATATAGCCTATGTAGGCGGTGGTATGGGCTCTTCCGGATTACACAACGTTTTAGAACCTGCTGTATTTGGTATCCCTGTCATTATCGGTAAGAATTACCAAAAATTCAACGAAGCAAAAGAACTCGTCGCCTTAGGAGGAGTAATCTCAGTAAGCGACAGAGAGCAATACGCTCAAGCAATGGATAACTTCATAAAATCACCCGAAAAACGCAATAGGGTAGGGGAGATCAACAAAAACTATATAGAAGAAAAAAAAGGCGCTACCGAAACATTTATCCAATCGATCAACAAAAATAAATAAAACCATTACAAGGCAAAGTTGATTACCCCCACTAGCACCTACTTCTACTACACACCATTACTATCCCCTTTCCCCTATTGCCTATCCCCTTATCTCTTACCTCTTATCTCTTACCTAAAATCATCGCCCGTGCGGCTCGCACCCCATTACTCCCATTATTCCCATTACTCCCATTACTCCCATTTTATTTTATCATACAACACTGTTAATAAATAGATCATTAAAATTAATAAAAAAATTTGCTCCTTTCACTTTTCTGTATATACAAACCTATCTCTAAAATATCCAAATTTATTTTTAAAAAAGATATCAACACTCAATCAACACTTATCCACAATACACCTCCAAGAAAGTTATCCACAAAACTGCTGTTAATAGCTCAGTAAAGGTTATCAACAATTTCAGCTAAAATATTCATTCTAAAAAATATAAATCATTTTTTACTGTTGATAACTATTGAAAACATCTTTTAAAATAAAAAAGCAAATTTTTAAGCTAAAAAATATACCCTTATTCACAGCTTTATAATAATAACCTCCCTTTAAAGAAAAAACTTTTTTTTATTTTATTATTTAATGATTGTTGATAACTCAAAAATACTTACCTTTGCAATTAGTCATTATTTATCCTCCTACTCCTACCTTACACAAACCTTGGAGCAAGCTTGGAGACAACTTAGTGAAACCTATCAGAAAAACTACTTTTTCTGTCTAAAAAACACCTTAATAAATTAAATACTAACAACTAAACAAAAAGAAATTACTATGAAAAAAACAAACAAAACCCAGAAACAAAGCAAATCAGCAAAACCTAAAAAAAATAAAAGTTTCGCCAAACGCAACAAACACGACCTTATCAAATCTATTTTCTCAATACTCCAAGAGCACCCCGAAGAGAGTTTCAACTATAAACAAATCGCTGCCAAACTCCACATCACCGATGCGCCACGCCGCGATATGCTGGTGAAACAGCTCGTACAACTGAAAGAGAAAAAACGCATCGTAGAAGTCGACCGCGGAAAGTACCAAGCCATCCCCGTTCAACACTACTATGTAGGTACGCTGGATGTGAGCTCTCGCGGCAATGGATACGTAATAGTTGATGGTTTAGACAACGATATCTTCGTAGCACAGAATTTCCTAAACAAAGCTCTCCACGGCGATTTGGTAGAAGTCTACGTATTCCCTCGTTTCCGCCATCGCAATAAAATGGAAGGCGAAATTAGCAAGGTGTTAGAACGCAACAAAGTGCGATTTGTAGGTACAGTCCAAATGCACAAAAACTTCGCCTTTGTCGTCCCTACCGATGCCCGTATGTACACCGATTTCTTTGTGCTGAAAGCCAATCTCAATGGTGCTCAAGACGGCGACCGCGTCATTGTACGCATTGAAGATTGGAAAGACAAAAGCGATTCGCCTATGGGGGTAGTAGAACAGATACTCGGCAAACCAGGAGAGCAGACTACCGAAATGCACTCTATCTTAGCCGAATACGGTCTGCCCTATACCTATCCTGAAGAAGTAGAAGCCTTTGCTAAAAAGTTAGACCTTTCTATTACCGAAGAAGAAATCGCCCGCCGTCGTGATATGCGCCAAACTCTTAACTTCACTATCGACCCTCGCGATGCAAAAGACTTTGACGATGCACTGTCATTCAAAGTATTAGAAAATGGCAATTACGAAATTGGCGTACACATTGCCGATGTATCACACTACGTGAAAGAAGGTACTATATTAGACGAGGAAGCCTATAACCGCGCTACTTCTGTGTATTTGGTAGATAGGGTAGTGCCAATGTTGCCCGAAGTCCTATGTAACTTCGCTTGTTCACTCCGCCCCGATGAAGATAAATACACCTTTTCAACAGTCTTCGAAATGAATAAAAAAGCCGAAGTAGTAGATATTTGGATAGGACGCACCGTAACACATTCGTCATTTAGGTTTGCTTACGAAGAAGCACAATCAGTGATAGAGCAAGCTAAAGTAGGGGAGGGGTACACCATTCCTGCCGAAACTTCCATTACCGATAAAGAGCGCTCAGTACCTGCTGAGGTAGTAGAGGCTATCCTAACGCTCAATACCTTAGCTGAAAAACTGCGCGGTAAACGTATGCGTTTAGGAGCTATTACTTTTGATAAGGTAGAAGTGAAATTCGACCTCGATGAGAACGGCAACCCTACAGGAGTATATTTCAAAGAAAGCAAGGAAGCCAACAAACTAATTGAAGAGTTTATGCTTTTGGCTAACAGAAAGGTAGCCGAGTATGTAGCCAAAATGAAAAAGACCTTCGTATACCGCGTACACGACGAACCCGATGCCGAGAAACTACAGCAGTTCAATACAGTTATTAACCGATTTGGCTATAGTCTAGATTTGAAAAATCGCCAAACCACTACCGATTCGCTTAATAATCTCTTAGAAGAAGTAAAAGGTAAAAAAGAACAGAATTTAGTCGATACCTTGGCAATACGTTCAATGGCAAAGGCTACTTATACTACCAAAAACATAGGACACTATGGTTTAGCATTCGATTATTATACCCATTTCACTTCGCCTATACGCCGTTATCCTGATGTGATGGTACACCGCCTTTTGCAACTCTATTTAGATAACGCCCCTTCACAACCCGAAGCCGAATATGAAACCAAATGCAAACACTCCTCACAAATGGAGAGTATGGCGGCCTCAGCCGAGCGTGATTCTATTAAGTATATGCAGGTGAAATATATGGAAGCCCATAAGAATCAGCAGTTTGCAGGAGTGATTTCAGGCGTAACCGAATGGGGTATTTATGTAGAAATTACCGTAAACAAATGCGAAGGATTGGTGCGCGCTCGCGACATCAAAGATGATTATTACACTTTTGACGATCAACAATATGCCTTGGTTGGACAAGCCACTGGCAAAATGTATCAACTTGGCGACGAAGTAATGATACGCGTCAAAAACACCGACCTGATGAAAAAGCAATTAGACTTTGAACTCATAACCGACTAATCACTCCTAATACGACAGATAGTTTAAGAGTTATAAACTAATAATTATCACAATACCAATAGAGTAGGGGAGAGGTAATAAAAACTTCTCCCTTATTTTTTGGAGATTATAAGTTTTTCATTACCTTTGTCAAAATATTAAAACTATTATCATATACCAATGATTTCGGATATATTATTAGCTTTTCCTTTGGGGCTTTTATTAGCTTTTACCATAGGTCCTGTATTCTTTGTGCTTTTAGAAACGGCTATCACCAAAGGATTTAGGGCAACATTAGCCTTTGATGCAGGAGTATTATTAGCTGATACAGTTTTTATTCTTATTGTATATTTTACTACTAATAGTTTACTTACTGAAATTAAAGACGACCCTAAGCTTTTCTTTGCTGGAGGAATTATAATGATGGCTTATGGAATTATTTCATTTATTAAATTGAAGAAAGACTTTAAAAAGGTAATAGATAATAAGGAAGAAGCTCATTTAGCTATTTCATCAAAAGTGAACTATGTAGCTCTCTTTATCAAAGGTTTTTTACTAAATTTTATCAATATAGGGGTATTAGGTTTTTGGTTGGGAATTATCATTGTTTTTGGACCTAAACTCGATATGGATGCTAGTAGGATATTTATATTTTTTAGTGCTATTATTTTGGTATATTTTGGGGTAGATGTTATTAAGATACTCATTGCTAAGAAGCTTAAAAATAGACTTACTGCTTTTCATATTTATAAAATTAAGCGCGCTATTAGCATTATATTACTTGTTTTTGGAGTTTTCTTGATATTTCAAGCTTTTTTTCCGCATATAGTTAATTAGTATATTGTCAATTTTAGTAATAGAAAAACCTTTGTTGAAGTCTTGAGAACTTTAACAAAGGTTTTTTTATTGTCTAATATTTGATATCTATTTAGCTGATTTATATTTTTTATTGAGGTATTCGGCTACTTCTTTAGTAATATCTTTTCTATCGGTGCCGTAGAGTACACTTCCTCCGCTATTGGCACCAAGTATGTAGGTATATCCTTTTTGCTTGCCGTATTCTTGGATATTTTTCTTTATTTTGGTGAGCATAGTATCTAATTCTACTTGACTTTCCATTTGTATTTTCATTTCTTCTTGTTGCAAGTGTTGCTCTAATATTTGTCTTTTTTGCATGAGTTCGTTATATCTTTTTTTGGCTACACTTTCAGGCATAGTTTTAGCTTGCTCTAGGAATTTATTAGCTTCGGTTTCATAAGCGATATTGATGCTATCACGTTTTTTATCATAGGCATTTTTTATGCCTTGGAATTTGTTTTTGATATCTTTTGTTTCTTGATAATCGTCGAGGAGTTTGGCGTTATCTACAAAAGCGATTTTGTCGTTGCAAGCAGTAAGAGCGAAGAGAGCGGTTGCTGTTATTAGTATTTTTTTCATCTTTATGGTTTGTTATAATTGATTTAGAGTGCAAAAGTAAGAAAGTTTTGTATGTAAATGAAATATTTTTTTGAAAATAATGTGAGTTTTATGGTTAAATATAGTTTGCTCCAAGCTGTCTCCAAGCTGTCTCCAAGGTTTTTGTAAGGTAAGAAGAAATAGGTAATTTATTTCTTTTCATTTGTTTTTTATTGTTCCACGTGAAACCATCTATCTTCTATTTTATTTTTTTAACTTTGCCAAAGTGGGGTGCGAGCCGCACGGGTAGTTATGATAATAATGGGAGTAATGGGAGTAATGGGAGTAATGGGAGTAATGGGGTGCGAGCCACACGGGCGGTTTTTTAGGTAAGAGATAAGAGATAAGAGTTTTTTAGGGGATAGTAATGGGAGTAATGGGAGTGTGGGGTGAATATGGGGGTAGGGGTAATCAACTTTACAAAAGTCTGAAACTTTGGCAAAGTGTGGTGGCTTTCTAATGGCTTCTAAAGCCTATTTCTTAAGAATAATTATTTTCTATTTTTTTATTTTGTATTTATAGAAATAATTTATTAAAAGTGGATTTATTATAGCCGTTTTTAAGCGTTATTTTTAAAAAGCGATATACTTAGTTATTAATAGGGGAAAAGTATCGTAAAAACGCCTTATTTGAAGTTTTTGCTATTTTTAGCTTTAGAAATGTGTTTTTTTAGACATAAACTTTGACAAAGTCGGAAACTTTGTCAAAGTGTAGTAAATGGGTAACTCTTATTTCTTACTTCTTACCTAAAATGTAAATTTGTGATGAGTATTCTCCTTTGCGCCAACCGTAGTAGTTGGAACGGAGTCCGTTGAGGAATCCTTTGAGGAATGATTTCTTACCGGTTTTGTATTGTTCGGAAAGCATACTCACGTAGAAGGCATCAAAGAGCATAGGGTGGGTAGCAAGGAGGTGGAAACCTTCTTTAGCAAAAAGCTGCTCGATACTCTTTTTGGAGAAATGCCATAAGTGTCGGGGTACATCATAAGCAGCCCAATGTTCTTTATAGTGCTGAGCATCCCAAGAGCGATAGTTAGGCACTGCTATTACAGCAATGCCGTTTTCTTTTAGTAAGTTGCTGATAATCTGTATTTCTTGTGTTACATCGGGTACGTGTTCTAGTACGTGCCACATAGTAATCACATCAAAAGAGTGGGGGAGGAGTTCGCTAAAATCGGCTTGTAGCAATAAGCCTTTTTCCTCTGCTTTGGCACGTGCTTTCTCGCTGGGCTCGATGCCCACAGCCTCCCAATGAGCGTATTTTTTGCTACTCAACACAAAGTCGCCTGTGCCAGCACCTATATCTAGCAGCTGTATATTTCCTTTTTTGTATTGCTTGATGAGTGCAATTTTATGCTTTAGGTTATAGCTTTTCACCCATTGGTAGAGTCTGTCGAATAGCGTTTTACGGCTATCGGTATGCGAGATATACGCCTCACTTTCATAGTATTTACCCAGCTCATCGGGAACGGGATTTGTTATGTAAAGTTCTAATACTGAATCATATACAAGAGTAAATTCCTCTTGTGATACACTGTAATCTTTAATTATCATCAGGTGTAAGCCACACGGGCAATTTAATTATTAATTGTTAATTGAAAAAATGTTCCACGTGGAACATTTCTTATCTCTTACTTCTTATCTCTTGCCTCGAAGGAAGGCGTATAGTTTTCGTGTTTTTAAGTAGTGGAGGTTATTATCATTCTCGTAGGCTTCGCGTTCAAAGATGATATTGCGATAGGCGCGATATTTATCTTTGTACTTTAGGTATTTTATTCCGAAGTCTATGAGATACCATATATAGAAAAAAATCACTAAGAGTTCGCGTTGTTGAGCGAGGTGTATGCGTTCGTGATTGATAAACTGAGGGTCTTCTAATAGTCGCGGATTATTTGTAAATACAAAGGGGTAGAGGGTAATTCCTGCAAAGCCTTTGGGTACGAAAAATTTATTTACTATAAAACGTTTCATTTAGGTAAGAGTTAAGAGATAAGAGTTAAGATGGTGCAAAGGTAGTAATAATTTATTAATTATCAATTGTGAATTATTAATTGAAAAATGTTCCACGTGGAACGTTTTTAGGTAAGAGATAAGAGGTAAGAGGTAAGAAATTGATGATGGTTAATTTTTAGGAAGGGATGGTTATGGAAGTAATGGGGTGCGAGCCGCACGGGCAATGATGGGAGTAATGGGAGTAATGGGAGTAATGGGAGTAATGGGAGTAATGGGAGTAATGGGAATAATGGGGTGCGAGATGTGTGGGGTGGTTAGGGGAGTGTGGTAATTAACTTTGCCAAAGTCTTGAAACTTTGGCAAAGTGGGGGTATAGTTGGGGTGTGAGTTGTGGGGCAAAGTGTAGTGTGAGGGGGCACGAGCTATATGGGTGGTTATGGGAATAATGGGAATAATGGGAGTAATGGGAATAATGGGAGTAATGGGAA
>CAUQUO010000011.1:0-61391 GCA_963521335.1 uncultured Capnocytophaga sp. | reverse complement strand
GGTTGTTTGCCGTAGGCTCGCTGTTGTCATACGGTGTTTGTTTTTATTTTTTATCTTTAGCCCTCAAGAATATTCCGCTGGGGGTAGCCTATGCTATCTGGTCGGGGGTAGGGATTGTACTGACCGCCATCGTGAGTATTCTTGTTTTTAAAAATAAAATAGACTTGCCTTTTGTATTGGGTTCCCTGCTTATCATCGCTGGGGTGGTGGTGATTAACCTCTTTTCAAAGACAAATGGACACTGATTGAATCGTTTTCTTACAGATCGTGAGCGTAATCAACTTTTTGAGTCTGCAGGTGTTCATTGGGATTGATGGCTCGGATATTCATATTGTTGTCTTCTTATTGTGTTATTAATTTTAGAGGAAGAGGCGGGCAAGAAGGCTCAAAAGCACAAGTGCTAAGGTGATGAGCGATAGGTTGAAGCTGGTTGTGCGCTTACGTTGCCTCTTTCTAAGGCTGTGTTGGTACATAAAATTAAGGTTGATTTCGGCTATTATCAAATAGATGAAAAATAGCGGAAATATGATATAAGTTATGATAAAAACGGCTTTGGATAGGATTATTTCAAGGACTGAAAGACAATAATCGGGATATAGTGAGCGCATTGCTACTATAATAAGTGCGAGTATGGCGGTACATAAAAACGCAATACTTAGGTATAAAAGACGTTTTTTCATTAGGATATTTTTTAGATAACAAAGGCTGTTTAGGGGATATCCTTAAACAGCCTTTTGTAGATTATAATGTGATTTGCTTGGTAGAGGTGTTGCCAGGGCGGTCGGTGGCGGTAACGACTATTTTATCGCCTGTGATACTCGAATTGATGACAGTAGTTATATATGTCCACTTGCCTTCTAATAGAGTAGCACTACCTTCTTCTACCGTGCTTTTGTCACTTTTAGTAATCTTAATTTTTAGGCTGTTGATTTTAACATTATCTTCTGCCTTGATAATAATCTTCTCTCCGGTTTTTATTCCTGTATAGTCGGAAGTTTCTATACTAGCAATAGTAGGCGGTTTGAGATAGTCGGCCATTGCTACATTTCGAGGGCTTACACCTTTTTTCTTTTTGGCTTCAGCTTCATAAAATGCTTTTAGTGTAGGGTCTAAAAGCGCATTTTTAGCATAGGTAGAAGCTTCGGAAAAGCGTTTGTTTTGGTTTTCTTGCTTTTCGGTGGGCTTTGCTTTTTGCTTAGGAGCTTGCGCAGCAATGGTTACTCCATTTACTTGACGGAATACGATTTTCTTTCCGAATTTACCTGATAATCCTTCTGTTAGGTCATTGTCTTTTACTTGTGCCATAACTTTCGATTTTAATTGTTTAATTAATTATTTTGGTTTATTCTGTTTTGAATATAAATATATATTCGCGACAAAAGTACAAATTATTTATTAATAAACAAGAAAAAATTATAAAAATTTTAATATTTAGCAACTAAAGTATCAGACTCAAAACTATACATTGGATATTTTTAAGGAATATAAAATTGATAGAGACTATTATCTTTATTAACTTTTTATATATTGTTTTGCATTATTTTCAATGTTTTTAATTTTTTATTGCGAATTTGATATTTGATTTTTTGTTTTGTAGCTCCCACGTTCCTCCCACATTCCTCCCACTAATCTCCCACATAGCACTTACTGAAATATTCGTAATGTTTTTTATAAAACGTTGCGAAAAATGTAATTTTAGCTATTTTTAGTAAGGGAATTTGTAGTTTGTGTTCGCAATTTAAAAGCTATTTAAACACAACTTCCCCGTACATTCCTATCTTGAGATAGCCGTCATTTTTTACTTTAACCTTGATAGCATAGACGAGATTGGCGCGTTCGGATTTGGTTTGTATGGTTTTAGGGGTGAACTCAGCTTTATTGGATATGTGTATGATTTCGCCTTGATAGGTGCGTTGTGCTCCCTCTCCTGCATCGGTGCGGATGGCAACTTGCTGTCCTAACTTGATTTGGGTCAGCTGGTCGCCAGTGATGTAGGCTTTTAGGGTTAGTACATCGGTATTAGCAATCTTATAGAGAGGCTTTCCAAAGGTCTGCATTTCCCCTTTGAGGGCGTAATTGACGAGTACGGTGCCCGCTATGGGATTGATGATTTCCCCTTGGTTAATTTGCTCTTGAACAGCCTGAGCATTCTTTTGCAGAGGGGCTTCTTGGCTTAATACATTGCGGTTCTGGGTGTTGATATTGGTTAGGCTCACCTTGAGTTGGTTCTGAGTAACGGCAAGTTGCTTGCGGAGCTGGTCGACTAAAGCGGTGAGGTCTTCCAATTGCTTTTGTGTGGCAGCCCCACCACGTACTAAGTTCTGTGTACGCGTAAGCTCACGTTCCTGTTGGGCGAGTTGTGCGCGCTGTACTTCGAGTTGGCTATGAATGAGTGCCACCTGGTCGGCAGGGTTTAGGGTCTTCTCTTTGAGGGAAGAAATGGTAGCCTCGACCTGCTCTTTTTGTAGCTTGAGGACTTCTACATTGATTTGCCCCACCTTTTGTCCTTCGGTGAGGGTCTTGCCTTCTTCTACCTCGTAGGCGATGAGTTGCCCTGTTTGCTGGGCAGAAACAATGACTTCGTCGGCGGTGAAGTTGCCAGAAGCGTCGAATTGAGGTTTATTGTTGCAGGCGATAAGGGCTGCAATGGCGGTGATGAGTGTTATCTTTTTCATTTTCCTATGATTAATTGTTGTTGCTCTTGAGCTTGCAAGAGTTGTATTTTGTGAAGCGATAGCGTTTGTTGTGCCAGATGCCAAGCATTGACTTTCTGCAGATATTCGTGGGTAGTGATGACCCCGTTGTCTAACTGTACTTCGGCTGCTTTGGCGACGGAATGGCGCAGGGTTACCGATGTTTCGTCTTGTTCTATCAGCTTTTGTAGCTTTTTGAGTTGCTCGGACTGTTGGGTAAGTTCGAGTTTTGTGTTGAGCAAGAAGGCTTGACGGTCGGTTGCGATACTTTCGCGATTGAGGCGTAAAATATGTCTCTTGCTCGACAGGTTGTATAGCGGACTTAAGTTCCACTGCAAGCGGAGTCCTGTGATGTAGTAGAAATCCGCTTGATTGTTGAGTGTATTGAGCGTGGGACGCCCGTAACCGCCTTGGAAAAACGCGCTGAGCTTGGGTAGAAATTCGGTATTCAACTGTTTTTCTTGGGCTTTGAGCAACGATTCCTGTAGCTGAAACCCTTTGAGTTCAGGGCGAAAAATATCGGTACTTACGTTTTGAGACTGGGATTGAGGCACAGGCTGTACGAGGTTAGAAGCGCTGGTAAGCTCCTTTCCTATAAAGGTGGACAGCATTTGCAAGTAGGTAGCTTGAGAGGCTTCGTACTCGGTGGTTTGCATTGTTACGCGGAGGATTTCGGCTTTCAGCTCGTCTACATTGCTGGGGAGAGTCGTGCCGTTTTTTAGGGCTACTTCCGCCTTCTTGAGTTGCGACTCAAGCGTTTCGATATTGAGGCGGTTTTGCGATAACTGGGCATCGATGAGGAGCACCCCAAAATATAAGTTGCTCACACGCTGTTTTAGGGTGTATAACTGCGTTTCAACCGCTTGCGCTTGTACGGCACTTTGGGCTTTGGCGACTGCCTTCTGACTGTGAATCGCACCACCCCCATAGAGCAGTTGGCTTACCTCGCCCACGACCTTGTATTGCTCCTTGTCGATGGTAGGCAAAGAAACATTGGGCGGTAACGGGAGTACCCCCGCCACAGACTTGGAGAGGTCGGTTACTTCCGACTGGTAAGTGGCTTGCCCCAAGATAGATACCTGCGGGAGGTAAGCACGGTTGGCATTGACAAGGGTATAGCCTTCGGTTTTGGCTACTAAATCGAGCTTTTTGACGGTAGGGTAGTTCTCTCGCGCCAAGTGATAACAATTCTCCAAGGTAATCGTTTCTTGTGCGATACCTATGATGGGGAAGAGTAAAAGTAATGCTATAAATCTCATATATAGATGTTGTTTATGTTATACAGTATGTTTAACCATTTGGTTAGGGTATGGATAAAAAATATATCTCCTCTTTATTCAGCCCTATTTGGGAGGAACAATATCGCTTTAATCCATTGAGGGATAAGGGTTTTACGCTGGAGCATTAGGGCTTTATACGCCTCTTTGTCGGTTCTGCTCAGGGCGGTAAAGATAGGCTGGGCGATGAAGGGGAATATCACTAAACTGATCACGTTGAGCACGGTGTGCATAAGGTTGGGTTCAGTGATTCGTCCTTGAGCTACTGCCTCGGCGTATTGGCGGGCTAAGACTGAGTGCTCTAATGCCTGAAGGATAGGGGTATTGGCAACAAAAGGCTCGGGGTTAGCACGCACCTCGTTGAACATAAAGGTCGGCAATTCAGGTTCTTCCAAGAGTAAATTGATGTAATTAGCCACTACGCGCTCTATTTTCTCTTCTAAAGAGGTGCTCTCATCGTTGAGGATAGTACCTACTCCTTTAAAGAATTGCCCCATTGTTTCCATCATTACAATCTCAAAGAGTTTTTCTTTACTGCGGAAATAATAGTTGAGCATTGCGTGATTGATACCCGCTTCCTTGGCAATATCACGGGTGCGAGTACCTGCATAGCCCTTCTGGTGAAAGACTTTACGGGCAGCAGCTTTGATGCGATCTTCAGTGGATGTGTCTTTAGTGTTACTCATTGTTGTTTGATTTCGGGGGCAAAGGTATGTTAAATATTTGGATTAACCAAATGGTTGATATTAAAATTTTGTTTGTAAGGTTGTTTTTTATAGACAATTAATAGAAAATTTTCATACTTTTCTTAGTAAAGATAAGGGATGGAGCAGGTTTAAAATATTTTTTGTAGGAAAAAGAAAAATTCTTTTATCACTTCTCTATACCTCACTTATACCTACATTATACCTACCCTATATCTATCTAATACTTGATGGTCGTTATCTAAAAAACTATAAAAAGCCCTTTTTGTAGAAAAAAATACTACTATTTACACTATATATAGTATTATCTTTGCTATTGTTCTGAATTTTATTAAAGTGTTATTTGTCAGTGATATAAAATATTTAATAGTAAAAAAAAGATTAAAAACAGTTCCTATTCAAAATATTATTCGTAACTTTGTAGCCTCAATATAAAACTTGATAAATAAATTTTTAAAAAAATGAGTAAATACGACGTTATTGTATTGGGAAGTGGTCCTGGTGGTTATGTTACTGCTATTCGTGCTTCTCAATTAGGTTTTAAAACTGCTGTTATTGAAAAAGAAAATCTTGGAGGTATATGTCTCAATTGGGGATGTATCCCTACAAAAGCTTTACTGAAATCAGCACAAGTGTTTGAGTATCTTAAACACGCTGAAAGCTATGGTATTAAAGTAAATGAAGGTGCTTTTGATAAAGATTTTCCTGCCGTTATTAAACGTAGCCGTGAGGTTGCTTCTACAATGAGTAAAGGGGTGCAGTTCTTGATGAAAAAGAACAAGATAGACGTGATTATGGGCTATGGTACTCTTAAACCAGGTAAAAAAGTAGATGTAAAAGATAAAGATGGTAAAGTAACTGAATACAGTGCTGATCATATCATTATCGCTACAGGTGCACGTTCTCGCGAATTGCCTGCACTTCCTCAAGACGGTAAAAAAATCATTGGTTACCGTCAAGCGCTTACACTCCCTGAGCAACCTAAAAAAATGATTGTAGTAGGTAGTGGAGCTATTGGTATTGAGTTCGCTTACTTCTATAATACTATGGGTACAGAGGTAACTATAGTAGAGTTTATGCCTAATATTGTGCCTGTTGAAGATGAAGATATCTCTAAACAACTCGAAAAGAGCCTTAAAAAATCAGGTATCAATATTATGACTTCTGCAGAAGTAACCAAAGTTGATACTTCAGGTAAAGGTGTAAAAGCATTCGTAAAAACCGCTAAAGGAGAAGAAGTACTCGAAGCTGATATCTTGCTCTCTGCTGTAGGTATTAAAACTAATATCGAAAATATCGGTTTAGAAGCTGTAGGTATCAAAACCGAACGCGATAAAATCCTTGTAAATGAATTCTACCAAACTAATGTTCCTGGTTATTATGCTATCGGCGATGTAGTACCTGGTCAAGCTTTAGCTCACGTAGCTTCTGCTGAAGGTATTATCTGTGTAGAAAAAATCAAAGGTATGCATGTAGAACCTCTTAACTATGGCAATATTCCTGGTTGTACTTACTGTACTCCTGAAATCGCTTCAGTAGGCCTTACTGAAAAACAAGCTAAAGAAAAAGGCTATGAAATAAAAGTAGGCAAATTCCCATTCACTGCTTCTGGTAAAGCTAATGCAGCTGGTACTACTGAAGGCTTCATCAAAGTAATCTTTGATGCTAAGTATGGTGAATGGTTAGGTTGTCATATGATCGGTGCAGGTGTTACCGATATGATTGCTGAAGCTGTAGTAGCTCGTAAATTAGAAACTACAGGACACGAAATCATCAAAGCGGTGCATCCACACCCTACTATGAGCGAAGGCGTAAAAGAAGCCGTAGCAGCGGCTTATGGTGAAGCTATTGATATTTAATAGTATTCCATAAAATAAAAAAAACTCCAAGTAGAATCTTTCTTACTTGGAGTTTTTTTTATCTCTTATTGTCTCTCTTTAAGCTTTCCTATCAACTTAGGCACCACTTCAAAAGCATCTCCTACAATACCATAATCAGCTGCCTTAAAGAAAGGAGCCTCTGCATCACTGTTGATGACCAACTTCACTTTCGATGCATTTACTCCCGCCAAATGCTGTATGGCTCCCGAGATACCTATAGCTATATACAAATTTGGTGCAATAGCTTTACCTGTTTGTCCTACGTGTTCAGCGTGTGGGCGCCATCCCATATCAGCTACAGGTTTAGAACAAGCTGTAGCAGCACCCAGTACCTCTGCCAATTCTTCTATAATCTGCCAATTTTCTCCTCCTTTCAATCCTCTTCCCCCCGATACTACTATAGAAGCATCATCCAACGATACCTTGCCACTTGCCTTCTCAGTGCCTATTACCGCTACCTTAAAATCAGTAGAAGAAAACGTAGGAGAGAAAACTTCTACTGTAGCATTTGTTGGACGCTCTTCAACAGCAAAAGCATTAGGCGCAAGAGCTATTATTTTTATAGGAGTAGTAATCCTATTTAGCACTACTGCTTTGTTAGAAAAAGCACTACATTTTACTGTAAAATCACTTTCAGGAAGCGAAATAACATTCGAAACATACCCCGCTTGCAACTGATAAGCCAATAAAGGGGCTATTTGTTTCGCTTGCCAAGATGAACTAAATACAATCACCGTACTGCTTTCCTGCCTTACAGCTTCCCCTATCAAATGCGACACAGCTGGTGCCGAAAAAGATTGTAGCTTTTCATCAGCAACCGCAAGTATTTTATCTACTCCATAACTGCCAAGAATTTCTACATTAGCAATGTTTACCCCTACTGCTACTACTTGCGTATTCATTTCCATAGCAAGTGATTTAGCATAACTGGCTACCTCAAAAGTATTCTTCTTGATATTCCCGTTCTCAGAATCTATATATATAAGTACAGACATTTTTATATCGATGTTTTATAAATGAATATTAAATAACTTTAGCTTCCTTATGCAAAAGATCTATAAGAGTGTCCAAATCATCAGCTCCCACCATCTTTACAGCTTGTTTGGGCGGAAGTTTCTCAAAAGCAACCGTTTCCACCCTGCTCACTACCTCCTCAGCTGCCAATACCGTAATAGCTTTAGTACGAGCTGCCATTAAACTACGCATATTGGGAATACGAAGATCTCTCTCTTGGGTAAGCCCCTTTTGTCCCCCAATCACCAGCGGAAGACTAGTCTTAAGCTCTTCTTTGCCACCATCAATCTCAGAAACTGCATTAACAGTACTTCCGTTGATTTCCAGTCCTATACATCTATTAATAAAAGGAAAACCAAGTATCGAAGCTATATAACCTCCTACCATTCCTCCATTGTAATCTATAGACTCCTTTCCAGTGATAATCAAATCGTAATTACCCTCTTTAGCTACCTTCGCAAGCTGTGTCGCTACAAAAAAAGCATCTACAGGGTGGGCGTCTATCCGTATAATTTCATCAGCTCCAATAGCCGACGCCTTTCTCAATACAGGCTCTGTCATAGCCAGACCCACATTCACCAAAGTAACACTCGCCCCCAATTGCTCTTTCAGTAGTATAGCCTTAGTCAGGCAAAACTCATCATTAGGGTTGATAATAAACTGTACTCCTGTCGGGTCAAACTGTTTATTATCAGGCGTAAAGTTTATCTTAGAAGTAGTGTCAGGAACACTACTGATGCATACTAAAATCTTCATAATCTTATAGATAATATAATTATACTTTTGTTTAGAAACCGTAAAAGTAATATATTTACCCCAACTATGCAAACTATTACACAAAAAAAATCTATCTTTGCCCTCTAACTATTTGAAATACTATCAAAAAAATGAATACACCTCCAATCAATATGCACCTCTTAGGTTCATTGCTGAAATGCCCACAAGGCGATAACGCAATAGCTGTAGGAAATTTTGCCTTTGATTCTAATAAGAGTATGATTTTCAATACTATAGATACCCTATCTCTCCAACCCCAAAGTTCCGTGTTAGAAATCGGGTTCGGAAATGGAAAACACCTTAGCTACCTCTTCGATAAACACCCTTCAATATCTTATATGGGCATAGAAACTTCCGAAATAATGATAACCGAAGCACAAACATATATCCAAGAACACCTCTCAAAAGCAACTGCCAAATTCCTAAAGGTCTCTCCCGATTTAAACAATAATATCCCTACACTTTTCGATAACTGCTTTTCAGTCAATACACTCTATTTTTTAGACCAACCAATAAACTACTATCAAAAAATATATAAACTACTTAACCCCTCAGCCAAAATAACCATCGGATTTATCGATAAAACAATAGGGGAAAAAGCTCCTTTCATTACACAAGATTTCCAATTTTATACCGTAGAAGAAGTAGAAAATATCCTTCTAAAATCAGGCTTTATATCTCCCGAAAAAAAATACTTTGAAGAACTTCTTATCTCCCAAAAAGGAAAGAAAATTAAGCGTTGCTATTGGGTTATAACAGCCTATACGAAACCCTAATAGCTCAACCTTAAACAAAGCTCGGGACAATCTTGGAGCAATCTTGGAGCAATCTTGGAACAACTTCCTATAATTTTCTAATTCACAAATTAGATAATTCACAAATTATTCGTACCTTTGCGCGCAAATTAAATAGAAATGGCAAATACCAAATATATATTTGTAACCGGAGGTGTAACATCCTCCTTAGGAAAAGGTATCATTGCAGCCTCCCTCGCCAAACTATTGCAAGCTCGAGGCTATAGGGTAACCATACAAAAATTCGACCCCTATATCAATGTAGACCCCGGTACCCTAAACCCCTATGAACACGGTGAGTGCTTCGTAACTGAAGACGGCGCCGAAACCGACCTCGATTTAGGCCATTATGAGCGCTTCTTAAATGTCCAAACCTCTCAAGCTAATAATGTAACCACAGGGCGCATCTACCAAAGCGTTATCGAAAAAGAACGCCGTGGTGAGTTCTTAGGTAAAACAGTACAAGTAGTACCCCATATTACCAACGAAATTAAAGAACGTATCCAAATCCTTGGGAAAACTGGTGAATACGATATAGTTATTACCGAAATCGGAGGAACTGTAGGCGATATAGAATCATTACCCTATATAGAATCAGTAAGACAACTCTTGTGGGACTTAGGTGAGCACAACGGTATTGTAATACACCTTACCTTAATACCTTACCTCGCCGCAGCAGGCGAACTCAAAACAAAACCTACACAACATAGCGTCAAAACACTCATGGAAAGCGGTATCCAAGCCGATATACTCGTCTGCCGTACCGAACATGAACTCTCCGACGATCTGCGCTACAAACTCGCCCTATTTTGCAATGTAAAACGCGAAGCCGTCATCCAATCTATCGATGTCCCTACTATCTACGATGTCCCCAATATGATGCTTTTAGAAGGATTAGATAAAGTAACCCTCAAAAAACTAAACCTCCCTTCTAAAAATGACCCCGACCTCACTCAGTGGAACACTTTCCTACAACGCTATAAAAACCCTAAACACCGCGTCAAAATAGGATTAGTAGGAAAATATGTTGAACTACAAGACGCCTACAAATCAATCCTTGAAGCCTTTATCCACGCAGGAGCAACCAATGAAGTCCGCGTAGATGTAGAAAGCATCCATTCCGAACACCTCAACGAAGAAAATATAGAAGCTAAATTAGCTCATTTAGACGCCGTATTAGTCGCACCAGGATTCGGAGGGCGCGGTATTGAAGGCAAAATAAAAGCCATTGAATATGTGCGAAAACACAATATCCCTTTCTTAGGAATTTGCCTCGGAATGCAAATGGCAGTTATAGAATTTGCACGTCACGTAGCAGAACTTAAAAACGCTAACTCTACTGAAATGGATGAACAAACACCTTATCCTGTAATTAGCTTGATGGAAAGCCAAAAAGAAATTACCCAAAAAGGAGGAACTATGCGTCTCGGCGCTTGGGCTTGTGAACTTAGCAAAGGTAGTAAAATATATGAAGCCTATGGCAAAAAAGATATTTCTGAACGCCACCGCCATCGCTATGAGTTCAATAATAACTATAAAGAACAACTAGAAAAAGCAGGATTGCAGTGCACAGGCATCAACCCAGATACAGGCTTGGTAGAAGTAGTAGAACTCCCCAATCACCCTTGGTTTGTAGGAGTGCAATATCACCCTGAATATAAAAGTACAGTGGCCAACCCTCACCCTCTATTCGTAGCTTTCGTAAAAGCAGCTCTACAAAACAAACTAAAAAAGAACTAAAAAACTGATAAAACATCTATATGGAAGAAAAAAAGTTTGACCTAAAAACTATCATAGGATACGCCTTGATATTCATACTGTTGTTATGGTTTATGAACAACAGTAAACCTTCTGAAGCCGAATTGGCACAACGCAAAGCGCAACAAGAGCAACAAGCCAAACAAGCCTCTGCTCAAGCTCAAAAAAACGCCTCTACTACCTCCCCTACCGATTTGGGAAGCTTTGCCTATTCAGCTACCTTACCTTCTGCTAAAAATGAGGTAACTGTATTAGAAAATAAAGACCTCAAGCTTACTATCAGCAATCGGGGAGGGCAATTCAAAGAAGTACTCTTAAAAGAATTTAAAACATACAATGCACTACCTGTCTACTTAATAAAGGACTGGAATGCTACTTTTAGCCTTAAGTTCAAGACACCTCAAGATAAAGAAATAAATACAAAAGATTTATATTTTGAACCTTCACTAATCAATAATAACGGAAATCAAGTGCTCTCAATGAAACTCAAGACTTCTGAGAGTACTTATATAGAATATGTTTATACCTTGCCTAAAGAAGGCTATATGCTTGACTTAGCAGTTCGTTCACAAGGATTATCGGGAGCTGTAAATACTTCCCAACCTATAAATATTGACTGGAAATTGCAAGCACGTAGAATGGAGAAAAGTGTAACTTATGAAAACCGTTATACACAAGCTACTTTGCAGTATGATAAAGACCGTATCAATCGTATGAGTCAAGCGGGTAATGATAAACAGGAAGAAGAGAAAGTAACTTGGGTGGCTTATAAACAACATATGTTTACTTCAGCACTTATTTCCGATAGTCCGTTTGCTAAAGGTAAAGTGGTTTCACACAATATAGCTGTAGAAGAAGGTGAGAATGTAAAACATACTAAGAATTTTCTTACATCTTTACCATTAAAGGCTAAAAATGGAGAGCTAAACGAGTCGTTACACTTCTATTTTGGACCTAGTGATTATAATATACTAAAACAATATGATGATAAATATGAACTTACAGAGCTTATTCCATTAGGATGGGGAATTTTTGGTTGGCTGAATAAGTGGTTGTTTATTCCTTTATATAATTTCTTAGCTGATTATTTATCTGTAGGTTTGGTAATTATATTAATGACTATTATTGTTCGTTTGTTATTGTCGCCTTTCGTATACAAATCGTATATATCGCAAGCAAAGATGAAGGTGTTGCGTCCTGAGATAGAGGAAATAAATAAGAAATATGAAGAACCGATGAAACGCCAACAAGAGACGATGGCTTTATATAGCAAAGCGGGTGTAAATCCTCTTGGAGGGTGTATTCCTGCTCTATTGCAGTTGCCTGTATTTTTAGCACTTTTTAATTTCTTCCCTACTGAATTTGGATTGAGACAGAAGAGTTTTCTATGGGCTCAAGACTTGTCGTCATATGATGCTATTTTTGAATTGCCTTTTTCTATTCCTTTCTATGGAAGCCATATTAGTTTATTCCCGTTATTGGCTTCTATAGCTATTCTCATTTACTCATTGATGACGATGGGGCAAACGGTACAGAATCAGCAATCTGGTATGCCGAGTATGAAGTTTCTTATTTACTTATCTCCTATAATGATGTTGTTTTTCTTCAATAATTATGCTAGTGGACTTAGTTTGTATTATTTTGTATCTAATTTATTGACTATAGGTATTATGCTGGCTATTAAGTATTGGATTATTGACGAGAAGAAAATTCACGCACAAATTCAAGAGAATAAGAAAAAACCTAAAAAAGAAAGCAAGTTCCAAGCTAAAATGCGTGAGATGATGGAACAAGCTGAAGCGCAACGCAAGGCACAACAAAGGAAATAGATTGACTTGAATATATGAAAATAAAAAATACTGCTTTTCACTCAAAAAGCAGTATTTTTTATTATGATAGGTATTTTTGGTAGTATTATTTTTTTTAGGGTAGGTATGGGGTAGGTATACTGTGGGTATAGTGTAGGTATATCTTAAATATAGGGGCGGGGCGGTAGAAAAATTTTCTGTTTTAAATTTAGAATATTTACCGAAAAAAATAGTTTGCTTTTCTTTTTTGTCTTTAAAAAATTATATATTTGCACTTTCAAAAAACCATTAATCGTTATAAGATGCTTAAAATAGAAAACATTTACAAGAGATATGGCAACTATACAGCCTTGGAAGATGTATCGATGGAAATTCCTAAGGGGAGCATTTTTGGTCTATTAGGTCCTAATGGAGCTGGAAAAACTTCATTGATACGTATTATAAATCAAATTGTATTGCCAGATGCAGGCAAGGTATTTTTTGATGGGGAATTGTTGGAGCCTAAACATACAGCTCAAATAGGATATTTGCCTGAAGAACGCGGTTTATACAAATCGATGAAGGTGGGCGAGCAAGCTCTTTATTTAGCACAGTTGAAGGGACTTAGTAAAGAGGAGGCTAAGCGTAGGCTTAAATTTTGGTTTGATAGGTTGCAGATAGGAGATTGGTGGCATAAGAAGGTACAGGAGCTTTCTAAAGGGATGGCGCAGAAGATACAGTTTTTGGTAACGGTATTGCATCAGCCTAAACTACTTATTTTTGATGAGCCTTTTAGTGGCTTTGACCCTATTAATGCGAATGTGATAAAAGATGAGATATTGTACCTGAGGGATCAAGGGGCTACGATTATTTTTTCTACTCACAGAATGGAGTCGGTAGAGGAGTTATGTGATCATATAGCGCTTATCAACCAATCGCATAAAATATTGGATGGTAATTTAAACGATATAAAAAGAGCGTTTAAAAATAATAGTTATGAGGTGGGCTTGAAGGTTACTAAGGAAGAAAGGGAGGTAATATGGCGAGAATTGCAAGAAAAATTTGTAGTGCAGGAGGCTAGTTTTAGGAGTTTGTATGACGAATTGAAGTTTAATCTTCAGAAGAAAGAAGATTTGAAGGTGAATGATCTCTTGCAATATCTTTCAGGGAAGGGAGAAGTAACACATTTTGTGGAGGCTATTCCTACAGTTGATGAGATTTTTATTTCAACCATTAATAGATTGTCAAACTAAAAACTGCTTGTTATGAAACATTTAAGGATTATTATAGAAAGAGAGTACTTAAATAAGATACGGAATAAATCATTTGTGATAATGACTTTTGTGAGTCCGTTGATATTAGTAGCTTTTGCGTTGGTTATTGGTTTTTTGACACAATACAACAATAAGAGTAATGGTAAGTCTATTGCGATTGTAGATGAGAGTGGTTTTTTTGCGACTACTTTTGAGGATACAGAGACGCTTCATTATGAATATCTTGGTAACATTTCTTTGAAAGAAGCTAAGGCGAAGGTGCTGGCAGGGAGTGAGTATGGTTTGCTTTACATTCCGCGAGATACTCAAAATATATCTTTTTATACGGAGGAGTCTCCTTCAATGGCCTTGACGAATGAGCTTACAAATGCGCTTGAAAGGACGCTTTTTCAGCGTAATTTGACGGCAAAAGGTATTGATAAGAAAGAAATAGATACAGCTAAGAGTGAAGTGAATTTACAATTGGAGAATTTTACGGGGGAAAAGAGTTCGGAGTTTGACAGTATAATGAAAATTACGATAGGAGGAGTAGCTGGCTATCTTATATTTATGTTTATCATTATTTATGGTAATATGATTATGCGTAGTGTGATAGAGGAAAAGACGAATAGGATTGTAGAGATTATTATTTCATCGGTAAAACCATTTCAGTTGATGCTGGGTAAGATAATAGGAACATCGTTGGCTGGGCTTACGCAGTTTGTAATATGGATAGTAATAGTAGGAGTATTGTTAGCTTTGGCACCTTCGTTTTTTGGAGTAGATACCTCTGTGACTACGCCAGCTATAGAGAATGCGCAGGGAGTTTCGCAATTGAATTCTATTATAATAGCTTTGTATCATTTTCCGTTTGTAGAAACGTTTGTAGTCTTTTTATTGTTTTTTATAGGGGGATATTTGTTATATAGTTCATTATATGCGATGATAGGAGCGATGGTAGATAATGAGACAGATACGCAACAGTTTTTGGTACCTATTCTAATTCCGTTGATGTTAGCTTTCTATGTAGGGATGTTTTCGGTAATAGAGGAGCCTCACGGTACAATTTCGGTAGTATTTTCGTATATACCACTTACGTCGCCTGTGGTGATGTTGATGCGTATTCCGTTTGGGGTAGCTTGGTGGGAGGTACTTGTTTCACTGATATTACTTTATATAACTTTCTTTTTAGTAATAAAATTGGCGGCTAAAATATATCGTATAGGTATTTTGATGTATGGTAAAAAGCCGAACTATAAAGAGTTGTGGAAATGGCTCAAAATGAATTAAGATGAAGACAAATAATCTCTACATAAACAGAGAGCTCAGTTGGTTAAAATTTAATGCGCGTGTACTTCAAGAGGCCGCAGATGAGCGGGTTCCACTTTTGGAGCGGTTGCGTTTTGCGGGTATTTTTTCAAATAATTTAGATGAATTTTTCAAGGTACGTTATGCTACAGTAAAGCGTGTAGCGATGAATGAGACTTCGGATAAAGAATTGGGTGTGCATGCAAAAGAGCTATTGGAAGAGATCACAAAAGAGGTGATACATTTGCAAGATGAAAGTTTGAAGATTATAGCGACGATTACTAAGGAGCTGGAAGAGGAGCAGATTTTTATGGTGAATGAGGAGACGCTACTTTTTGAACATAGAGCTTTTGTAAATACCTATTTTTATGAGAAGGTGCGTCCTGCGCTTTTTACAATTATCTTAAATGATTTGGAGAAGTTTCCACAGTTAAAAGATGATGTGGCGTATTTGGCTGTGAAGATGATTTTAAAGGAGGAAGATGAGAAGGCTTCGGGAGTAGAGAAATTCTTTTCGTCGCGTGTTTATAAAGAGAAAATACAATATGCACTTATAGAGCTACCAACGACACTTAATCGTTTTATAGAGTTGCCTCAAATAGGGGATAAGCATTATATCATTATGCTTGATGATGTAATACGCTTTTGTATGCATAAGATATTCAATATTTTTAATTATGAATCTCTTACGGCGAATATGATTAAAATCACTCGTGATGCTGAGCTGGATATAGATGATGATTTGAGTAAGAGTTTTATTGAAAAACTTTCTATGAGTGTGGAGGATAGGCGCAAAGGTGAACCAGTGCGCTTTGTGTATGATAAGATGATAGGGGAAGATACGCTTCGGTTTCTATTTGACAAAATGGGAATTGTGAGTACGGATAGTGTGATACCAGGGGGGAGATATCACAATAGGCGTGATTATATGAATTTTCCGAGTTTAGGTCGTACAGATTTGACATATGCGCCTATACAATCATTGCCAGTAAAAGGTCTTACTTCTGAGGAGAGTTTGTTAAAGAAAATAGCGGAGAAAGATTATTTGCAATATACGCCTTATCATACATTTTCTAATATTATATGGTTTTTGCGAGAGGCAGCATTAGACCCTCAAGTAAAATCGGTAAAAATAACGATTTATCGATTGGCTAAGAATTCTCAGGTTGTAAATTCGCTTATCAATGCGGTGAAAAATGGCAAGCAGGTAACTGTACAGATAGAGCTTCAGGCACGTTTTGATGAAGAGTCGAATATTAAATATGCTGAACAACTAAAAGCAGAGGGAGTGAGGCTTATTTTTGGGGTAAGAGGTCTTAAAGTGCATAGCAAAATATGTGTGATAGAGCGAAAAGAAGGTAAAGATCTCAAGCGTTATGGATTTATTAGTACGGGGAACTTCAATGAAAGTACCGCTAAAGTATATACGGATTATACACTTTTTACTGCTAATGAAGAGATACTCAAAGAAGTGAATAAGGTTTTTAATTTTTTTGAGACAAACTATAATGTGCAGAAGTTTAAACATTTGATAGTTTCGCCTCACTATACTAAAAAGCAGCTTAAACATTTGATAGATGAAGAGATTAGGAATGCTAAGGCAGGTAAAGAGGCCTATATCAAATTAAAAATGAATAATATCACTAGTTATAAAATGGTAGATAAGCTTTATGAAGCCAGTAGGGCAGGGGTGAAGATACAGATGATTGTACGTGGTATTTGTTGCTTAGTGCCAGGAGTTAAGGGAATGAGTGAAAATATAGAGGTAATAAGTATTGTAGATAAATTTTTGGAACATCCACGTTTGTTTATATTTAGTAATGGGGGGGACCCTAAAGTGTATATATCATCAGCGGACTGGATGACTAGGAATATATCTTTTAGAGTGGAAGTAGGTTGTCCTATTTATGATGAAGCTATAAAGCAAGAACTTATAGATACGTTTGAAATTGGGTGGGCAGATAATGTAAAGGCGCGTGTGCTAAATGAAGCGCAAGATAATGTTTATCGTTCTCACACTACTCCATCGCTTCGATCGCAAGTAGCTCTTTATGAGTATTATCAAGATAAAAATAAACTAACGGAATAGATGAAACGACCTCAACTAAAATTGGCGCAATACACTATTGAAGCTTGTAAAGCTAAACAGATTAAACATATAGTTATTTCGCCTGGCTCACGTAATGCACCTTTGACTATTGGTTTTTCTAATAATCCTTATTTTAGGTGCTATAGTGTTGTAGATGAACGTTGTGCAGCTTTCTTTGCTTTAGGGATTGCGCAACAGATCAAACAACCTGTAGCGGTGGTATGTACATCAGGTTCGGCACTTCTGAATTATTATCCAGCAGTAGCGGAGGCTTTTTATAGTAATATTCCTTTAGTAGTTCTTTCGGCAGATAGGCCATTGCATAAGATAGATATAGGAGATGGGCAAACAATACATCAGGTAAATGTATTGGCAAATCATACTGTTTATAACGCTCATTTATCAGATGAATTATATGCTGATAAGAGCAATTGTTACGAGTTAAATAGAGCTCTTAATACAGCTATAAAGGAGCAGGGACCTGTACATATAAATATTCCTTTTGAGGAGCCATTGTATCTTACGACAGAAGAGCGTTATTTATTTGAGGATATACCTTTACCTCCTCAAGAAGTGAGTATAGATGAAGCAAAAGCGCTTCAGTTTATAAAGCAATGGAATGTGGCTACAAAAAAGATGGTATTGGTAGGAGTTTTGGCCCCTAATAGTGTAGAGGAGGTTTATGTGGAATGGTTGGCACAAGATCCTTCGGTATTGGTACTTACAGAAACGACCTCTAATTTGCATCATTCACACTTTATTTCTTCTATAGATAAGCTACTTACTTATACGGAGAAAGATCCTTCATTAAAAGAAGCTTTACGTCCGGATTTATTGCTTACATTTGGGGGGTTGGTTGTATCGAAAAAAATAAAGCAGTTTTTACGAACATTTCAGCCTTCTTATCATTATAATGTAGATTTGTATAAGGCTTATGATTCTTATTTTTGTTTGACGGCACATTTTAATAGTGATATCAATACTTTTCTGAAAAGAGTAGGTCATTATTTATTAACTGTACCTTCGGAATATCAACATAGCTGGTTGGTTATAAAGAATGAGATACAACAGCGACATTTAGAATATATAAATGAAGCGCCTTTTTCGGATTTGAAGGTTTATAATGAGGTGTTTAATAGTCTTCCTATGGGGTATGTAGTGGAGATAAGTAATAGTTCGGCTATTCGTTATGCACAATTATTGAAATCAAATTCTTCGTGGAGAGTGTTTTGCAATCGAGGGACTAGTGGTATTGATGGGAGTATGAGTACAGCTATAGGAGCAGCAGTAGGGAGCGAGTTACCAACCGTTTTTATAACAGGAGATTTAAGTTTTTTCTATGATAGTAATGCGTTATGGAATAAATATCTTCCTAAGAGTTTTAGGATAGTGCTTGTAAATAACGAAGGAGGAGGAATTTTCAGGATATTGCCAGGGGATAAGATAGACCCAAACTTTGAGTATTTTTTTGAAACGCCCCATAAACTTACGGCAGAGCATTTTTGTAAAATGTATGGTATTAGTTATCAGTCAGTGACCAACCTATCTGATTTACAGAGAGATTTGAGTGTTTTTTTTGAGGATTCGGAGAGTCCAAAGCTTTTAGAAATTCATACAGCAAGAAAAATAAATGATAAAGTTTTGTTAAAATATTTTGAGTATATAAAAAAATGACTACTTTTACCGCATTAATTTTTAAATAATAAAAAATTATGAGTAAACGTGATGATTTAATCGCTGTGTACACCCAAGATTTAAAAGAGAAATGTGGTGAAAAGAACCCAGATGTAGCGTTCTTAACAAAAGTAACAGTAGGTTTAGGACCTTGTATTTACAATAATGATGCTTCTAAAGTATCAGGTTCAGACCAAACAGAGTTAGACCGTGTAAAGCAGAATTTTTTAATTAAAAAATTAGGATTGAAAGACGGTCCTGAGTTGGATAAAGCTATTGATGCTGTATTGGAGAAGTATGGTAAATCAAATAAGAGTAAATACCGTGCAGTAGTGTATTACTTATTGGCTAAACACTTTAAAAAAGAGAGTGTTTACAACAAGTAAAATAGAAGATTTTAGTAATAAAGGACTGATGAAAATCAGTCCTTTATTTTTTGTAGTATTTTAAGATGAGATAGGGGAGATGTAGGTATAAGGATAGTATAAGAAAAATATTTTTGTTAATTTTTTATAGAGACAATAAACTCTTTAAATTTATATCTTCTTTATATTTTGGTTGTTATGGATTAATTTGTTTAATATGAGGTATAAAGTATTGTGTGAATTTTATTTATTTGTAGGTAATTTGAAAAAAATGATGTATCTTTGTGCCATTAATTATAATTTTATAAATATATGAAGATAAAATTAACTTCCGCACTTTTGTTATTGATGACGATTATTTCGTGCAAGTCAACCACAAGTAATGAGGGGAGTAGTACCGCTAATTATGAGGTAATACCTGCTCCTGAGATGATTAGTAATCCTCAAGGAATGAAAGAACAGGGTTCTTTTGTGTTGAGTAATGTTACTAAAATAGCTTATCCTAAGGGAGACGCTGATTTACAAAGATATGCAAGTTTTTTGCAAGAGTATATCAAAAAACAAGCAGGTATTGAAGTAGGTATTGTTAGTAATGAAAGTAATCCTTCTAACAGTATAATGCTATTAAAGGACTATCAAAATGAGAATCCAGAAGCTTATCAAGTAAAGATTAGTAATGATAATATTATTGTGAGAGGAGCATCAAAAGCAGGGACTTTTTATGGGGTACAGTTTCTTAGAAAATCTATACCTGTAGAGAAAGTAGGAAAGGTACTTTTTCCTATAAAAGAGATTACAGATAAGCCTTATTTTGCTTATAGAGGAGGGCATTTAGACAGTTCTCGTCATTTTTTTACTATTGATTCGGTGCGTATTTTTATTGATATGCTTGCTTTACACAATATGAATAGATTTCATTGGCATCTTACTGATGATCAAGGATGGCGTTTTGAATCTAAGAAATATCCTGAACTTACTGTTGTGGGGAGCACACGTAGCCAAACAATGGTAGGGAAGCAATGGGAAACTTTTGATGGTAAACCTCATGGAGGTTTTTATACTCAGCAAGAGATGAAGGATATTGTAAAGTATGCTGCAGATCGCAATATAACAGTTATTCCAGAGATAGATCTTCCTGGTCATATGGTAGCGGCATTGGCTACTTATCCTAAATTAGGTTGTACAGGAGGTCCCTATAAAGTAAGGGAGACGTGGGGTATAGCAGAGGAAGTACTTTGTGCAGGAAACCCTGAAACCTATGATTTTATTAAGAATATATTGGAGGAAGTAACAGAGGTATTTCCTTCAGAATATATTCATATAGGAGGAGATGAGTGTCCTAAAAACAGTTGGAAGAAATGTGCTAAATGCCAAGCTAAGATAAAAGAATTAGGTATAAAAGGAGATGCAAAACACTCAGCAGAAGAGTATTTACAAAGTCATGTAATTACTTTTGCAGAACAAGTATTGGCTAAAAAAGGTCGTAAAATTATTGGTTGGGATGAGATTTTAGAAGGAGGATTGGCTCCTAATGCTACAGTGATGTCTTGGAGAGGTATTGGAGGGGCTATTGAAGCGGCTAAGTCTGGGCATGATGCTATTATGACCCCTGTTTCTTACTGTTATTTTGATTATTATCAAACAGACAAAACAGATAAAGAACCATTGGCAATAGGGGGATATTTACCAGTAGAACGTGTTTATTCTTTCAATCCTTATCCTGATGCGCTTAACCAAGAACAACAAAAACATATACTAGGAGTACAAGCTAATATTTGGACAGAATATATTAAGACTTTTAAGCATGTACAATATATGGCGTTGCCTCGTTATGCTGCTTTAGCTGAAGTTCAATGGCAAAATCCTACAAAGACTAAAAATTATGGTGAGTTCTTGCAACGTTTATTGCGTTTGCTTAAAATATATGAGCTAGAAGGCTATCATTATGCAAAGCATATCTTTGCATTACATTCAGAAATAAAACCCACCACAGATGCTATTGAGGTAACTTTTTCTTGTCTAGAAAATACTCCTATTTATTATACCATAGATGGGAGTACTCCCAACAAGAATTCTATGGTATATAAAGATCCTTTGAAGATAGATAAAAATACACATTTGAAAGCTAAACTATTTGGTAAGGAAGGTGAGAGTGGTTTTGAACAACAATTCTATTTTAACAAAGCTACAGTGCGCCCTATAGAGTTTGTAAGCAAGCCATCTCCGAATTATACTTTTCAAGGAGCTACGACTTTGGTAAATGGTAGAAAAGGAGGAATGAACTCTCGTTCAGGAGAATGGTTGGGGTTTACAGAGGCACCATGTGAAGCTATTATTAATTTGAAAGAAAATACACCTATAAAAGAAGTTTGTTTTGATGCTTTTATAGAAACAGGAGATTGGATTTATCCTCCTAAAAAGGTCGAGCTTTCAGCCTCCAAAGATGGTAATACTTATGAAATGTTTTTAAATCAAGATTATACAACTCCTACAGAACATTCTAAAGAGATAAAGACATATAGTTATTCATTTCCTGAAAAAGAAGTAACTTATTTGAAAATAAAAATAGTTCCTTTAGATAAAATACCTTCTTTCCATCAAGAAGGAGCTGGTAAGCCTGCTTTTCTTTTCATTGATGAATTTGAAGTTAGATAAACATTTAAGAATAAGAAATAAAAAAGAAGCGATAGATCAATCTATCGCTTCTTTTTTTATTATTTATTACTTGGAAGAGGATATGTTCCTTCTACTAAGATGCTACTATCTACATTTTGAATATTGCGATGTCCTGAAAAAGCCATAGTGGTATCCATTTCATCATATAATATTTGTAAAGCACGTGTAACTCCATCTTCACCATAAGCTCCTAATCCATATACAGGAGCGCGTCCTAACATAATACCTTTGGCGCCCAAAGCCCAAGCTTTTAGCATATTTTGGCCTGTATAAAAACCAGAGTCAATCCATACTTCTGTTTGACTACCTACAGCACTTACAATATCAGGAAGAGCTTTTATAGATGAGATAGTGTCATCCATTTGACGACCACCATGGTTAGAAACTATAATAGCATCAGCACCATATTTTACAGCTTCAATAGCATCTTCAGGAGTCATAATTCCTTTGAGAATGATAGGTCCACCCCATAGCTCTTTGATTTCAGCTATATCTTTCCAACTAAGACTTGGGTCGAATTGTTCTTTTGTCCAAGAAGAAAGAGAAGAGAGATCAGATACATTTTTAGCGTGTCCTGCAATATTACGGAATGTCCAACGACGGTTCCCTAACACATAACGCAATCCCCAAGGAATTTTAGTAGATAGGTTTATTATATTAGGAATGGTAAATTTCGGAGGGGTAGAAAGTCCGTTTTTAATATCACGATGGCGATTACCTAGCACTTGTAAATCTACAGTGATCATTAAAGCAGAACATTTAGCTTCTTTAGCACGACGAATGAGATCTTTCATAAATTCGCGGTCCCTCATTACATATAGCTGAAACCAGAAAGGCTCTACTCCTGCTTCTACTAAATCTTCAATAGAGCATATAGACATGGTAGAAAGAGTAAAGGGAATACCAAATTTTTGTACAGCTTTAGCCATATGAATTTCTCCGTCTGCCCACATCATTCCCATAAAACCAACAGGAGCTGTCATAGCAGGAAACTTTACTTTTTGACCTAAAAGAGTGGTCTCAAGAGTCCGGTTATCCATATCAACTAATATTTTTTGTTTAAATTTGATAGGATTGAAATCCGATACGTTATCTCGGTAAGTAGCTTGTGTCCACGAACCTGTATCTACATATTCGTAGAACATCTTAGGGACATTACGTTTGCATACTACACGCAAGTCCTCAATGTTTGTCATTTTAGTTAAATCTCTCATTTAATGAAGTTTTTTTAATTGATATTACCTGTCTTAATCTTACTAAGATAGACAGTTGTTTCTTTCTTAATTTAGGTTGCAAATATAGAGATTATTTTTTATTCACCAACTTTTTCTTTCAAAAAACTAAAAATTATTTTTCTTTTATTTCTTTTAGCTATCATTCTAAGCCAAATATATAAAATTTTAAAACAGTTTTTCTCCTACTACCTCATTTATATCCATAAAATACCTATTTCTATATTATTTATTATTAGGAATTAATGAGCCTAGTATATTATACATATTTTCTAATTGAGCTATAAGTCCTTCATTGAGAGGTCTATCTGATAGAAGAAGATTTTCAATAGCCTTGTAGAATGTTTGTAGTGTATAAGGCGATTGTAGCCAATCTGTGATTTGATCATTAAAAAATGAATGTTTCTCTTCAAAATAAGTATGGTGATATAAAATACCTTTAGCTTTTAAACTATATAAAAAAATCTCTTGAAAATGACGAATAGCACTTAGAGTATCGGCTTTATTTACCCAACATTCTAACAGTGGCTGAAGAGGTAGTCCTCCTAATCCAAAACAAACTAACCAATCTTCAGCAGTAGTGAGTTCAAAGTTTTCTTCACTTATAATTTCTTCAAAAAAAGCAAGAGAAAATCGCTTTAAAAATTCTATTTCAGCTACTTTCCAGAGATCAGTACGTTCAAAATGACATTTAGAAAGAGAAAATCCTTCATCTATGTAAAATATTTTACGTTCACAAAGAAGTTCAAGCATACGTGGTAGAAAGTAATGGATCTCTACAATAGCTTTATCACTACTAACCAACATAGATTCTACATAAGTACTAATTTGTTGAACTGATAGCTCTTTGAGCGGTGTGTTACATAATTCATTTATCTCAGTAGGAGTAATGCAATTTCCACAATCACAAACTGATAAGTGCTTATTGATAGTATACGAGGAGAAAACTTGATAAGCTTCCTCTATATAAAATGGTAGAATTTTACGATATTTCATATTTTATAACTTAACCAGATGGCAGTACGCCCTCCTTTGCGATCATAATGAGCATCAATACTTCCCCAATCAAAAGAGCGCTTATCACCTATATGACTCGTAAGCCATTGCTTATAATATTTTTCAGTCTGCAATTCGTATTCTTCACTCCAATCTTCCCATGAGGTATATCGATCATTCATACAAAAACATAATGACTCCAGCTGCTCACCTTTAAAACAAAAGGAAATATTAAAAAGTTTGTCTTCAAAAGCATAATCGTAAAAATATAGCCAATAATATCCTGTACCTACTTCCCATATTTCATTATTAGGAAAGTGCTCCCGAAGTACTGAATAGGTGGTCTTAGGTGTGATTTCTAACTCTTTAATAAGAAGAAAGTTTCCATTTTGAATATCTAGAAAGTTTTTATTTGCCATTTATGAAAACTTTTAAATGCGTTTTTAAATACGGCAAAAATATAGTTTTTCTATTGAATATGCAAATAAAAATTTGTTATAATCAATAAAAAAGTGTACATTTGTAGCCAAAAGAAAAACAATATAGATATGAAAACAAAAGTATGTATGATAATATTATTAGTCTTTAATAGTATTACAGTTGCCTTTTCACAAATACAAGTAACTCCAAACAAAATATATCAAGGAGTTGTTCAGAAAGGTTATGAAACACAAGAAGTAGTAGCCTATTTAGCCAATTACTATTATGCAAAAAAAGAGTATACTCAAGCTTCACTTTACTATACAAAGTTGATGAAGGGGATTGGTTATCTTCCCGAACCAATAGATTATTATCGTTATGGAAAGGTATTACAACTTCTCGGTAAAAATAACGAGGCAAAAAGACAATTCAATTTGTTCGAGGGAGAAGCTCAGAAATTCTTCGCCAAACAGCCTGCCTCTCCTTCAAATACAGCTGTAAAAGAAATGATGGGGATGGTTAGTAATACTGAAACAGGAAATGTAATCGAAGGTGCTGAGATTTCACTTATAAATCTTTCAGGAGATAATTCATTAGTAGATAAATCTGATATTAATGGTTTCTTTATAGTCCCTTTCTCAAAAATAAACCCTACTTATCAGCATGCCTACATAGAGATTTACAAAGAAAATTATGATATTTCATACCTCCCTATTGCTTTTAATGCAGCTCATCAAAAAGTGATTTCTTTGCAACCTCAAACTTTTGTAGTAAACCAGGGAGATAACTTAGCTAATATTTTCGGTATTGATAATATTTATTTTGATTTTGGACGAACCAATATACGGAAGGATGCCTCAGTACAACTCGCAAAGATATTGATATTTTTAGAACTACATCCTAATGTTAATCTCACAATAAAAGTGCATACAGATAGTAGAGGAGAAGATGATTATAATATGAACCTTACTGAAACACAAGCAAAAGCTATTGAACAATGGTTGTTGAAGAAAGGAATTAATAAAACTCGCATACAAGCCAAAGGTTATGGCGAAACACAACTAATAAACGGTTGTGAAGATGGAGTGCCTTGTAGCGAGGAAGAACATCGTATTAATAAACGAGTAGAATTTATAGTCAATTGGTAATACTTTTTAATTATCTATAATCAAAATACCCCGAAGCTATATGCAACGGGGTATTTTTTTTAGTTATCCCAAATATTCTTTTGCTTTAGAAAGGGCTTCTTCTATACCATCAGGATTTTTACCTCCTGCAGTTGCGAAAAATGGCTGACCACCTCCACCTCCGTGAATATATTTGCCCAATTCACGCACTATTTTACCTGCATCCAAGCCTTTAGATTGTGCTAACTCTTTATTGATATAACATAACAATAAAGCTTTTCCTTCATAAGATGATCCAAATAAGATAAAAGCATTATCTACTTCATTACCCAATTGGAAAGCGAGATCTTTTAGAGTTGCATTGTCTAAATCCAATGATTTGATAAGACATTGAACTCCATTGATAACAGAAAACTCGTTTTTCAAAGATGATTTTAAATTTTTGGCTTGCTCTTTCTTTAGTTGTTCCAATTCTCTTTGCAATGCTACATTTTCCTCTTGCAAGTGTGTGATAGCTTTCACAGGGTCTTGAGTGTTTTTTAGTGTTTCTTTGATACGATCTACTAGCAGCTCTTGTTCAATGAAATACTGCATAGCTCCTCCTCGAGTGATTGCCTCAATACGACGGATACCTGCCGCTACAGCTCCTTCTGAGATAATTTTGAAAAACCAAATATCACCTGTATTTTTCACGTGAGTACCCCCACAGAGCTCTTTGCTATCTCCAAACTGAATCATACGTACACGGTCGCCATATTTCTCACCAAAGAGCGCCATAGCTCCTGATTCTACCGCTTGCTGGATAGGAATATTTCGGTGTTCTTGTAATGGTATTTTCTCAAAAATACGTTTGTTTACCAAACGTTCTACTTCTTTAAGTTCATCAGAAGTAAGTTTAGCAAAGTGAGAGAAGTCGAAGCGCAAAGCTTCAGGAGCTACACGCGAACCTTTTTGCTCTACGTGTGTGCCTAATACCTCACGCAAAGCTTGGTGTAACAAGTGTGTCGCACTGTGGTTGGCTTCTGCCATTTCACGAGCTACTAAATGTACTTCGGCTTTGAATGGGTCGTTAAGTTCAGTAGGAAGATGCTCCGCTATATGAATGATAAGGTTGTTTTCTTTTTTAGTATCTAAAATATAAATAAGTTCACCATTAGCAGCTTGTAATGTACCTTTATCGCCTACTTGCCCTCCCCCTTCAGGATAAAAAGGCGTAGTATTGAATACTAACTGGAAGTGTGTTCCATCTTTCTGACTTTCTACTCGGCGATATTTTACCAATCGCACTACTGCCTCTAAGGTGTCATACCCTATAAACTCTTCCTCATCATCGTCACGAAGCACTACCCAATCATCAGTCTTTACTTGAGCGGCCGCACGTGAGCGCTCTTTTTGTTTTTCCAATTGCACCTCAAAACCTTCTTCATCCATAGTGAGCCCTTTTTCAGAGAGAATGAGTGCAGTTAAATCTTTAGGAAAGCCATAAGTATCATACAATTCAAAGGCTTTACCACCCGATAGTTGCTTGTTAGGACTATTTTGTATCATCACATCAAGCATCAATAACCCTTGTTCAAGTGTGCGCAAGAAAGAAGCTTCTTCCTCTTTTATCACACTCATAATCAAGAATTGTTGTTTTTCGAGTTCGGGGAAAGTAGCCCCCATTTGGTTAGAGAGAGTTTCTACTAATTTATAAATAAATGGTTCTTTTTGGTTTAAGAAAGTAAAACCGTAACGAATAGCACGACGCAAGATACGGCGAATTACATAACCCGCTCCATTGTTAGACGGTAGCTGACCATCGGCTATAGCAAAAGCTACTGCCCTAATATGGTCTGAAATCACACGAATTGCAATATTTACCTGTTCTTGCTCAGGAGTTACACGACCATTACTGTTATAATGACTTTTGGTAATCTCTTCTACTTTGTGAATAAGCGGAGTAAAAACATCGGTATCGTAGTTTGATTGTTTGTTTTGAAGTACCATACAGAGGCGTTCAAAACCCATCCCCGTATCTACATTGCGTGAAGGAAGTTTTTCAAGACTACCATCAGCTTTGCGGTTGAACTCCATAAACACATTATTCCAAATCTCAATAACTTGAGGGTGGTCGTTATTCACCAAATCACGCCCTGCTACTTTAGCTTTTTCCTCTTCTGAACGGATATCTACGTGAATTTCGGTGCAAGGTCCACAAGGCCCTTGGTCTCCCATTTCCCAAAAGTTATCCTTCTTATTACCTAGTAAGATATGATCTTCAGCTATCCGTTCTTTCCAAATATCGAATGCCTCTTGGTCAAAAGGTACACCGTCTTCTTCACTGCCTTCAAAAACGGTTACATAGAGATTTTCTTTAGGAATTTTATATATTTCAGTAAGCAATTCCCAAGCCCAGCTAATAGCTTCTCTTTTGAAGTAATCACCAAACGACCAGTTGCCGAGCATCTCAAACATCGTATGGTGATACGTATCGCGACCTACTTCTTCCAAATCGTTGTGCTTGCCCGATACACGCAAACATTTTTGAGTATCAGCTACACGCTTCTGTTTAGGTTTGGCATGCCCTAAGAAAAACTCTTTAAACTGGTTCATACCTGCATTGGTAAACATCAGGGTAGGGTCATTTTTGATTACCATAGGAGCTGAAGGAACAATGGTATGTCCTTTGCTTTCAAAGAATTTTAGGAATTGATTTCTTATCTCTTGTGAAGTCATATACTTTGTATCGTTTCTCTGTTTTTTATAAATCGCTTGCAAAATTACTACATTTTGCGAAAATACAAAAATAGGCTATTTATTTTTTTAGGTAAAACCATACTTCATCGTTGCGGGCACTAGTCAAGATGTAATAACCATTGTTTTGGTCTTCTACCTTGTACGGACTATATTTCGCCAATTGTAACAATAGATTTTTTACATCCGAGAAGAAATAGATGTAGTTATAATCGTTGTCTCCAATATCTCTAAATAGAATTTCAACTTGGTTAGGTTCTCCTGCTACCCCTACGAAATCGGCTTCATAATAACAATTATAGCCACTTACCTCTGCATAGAGTTGAGAAACACTTGTGCCGTCGTTTCCATTAGCCAGTGGCATAAAATAAAGCAATTCAGATAGTTCAAAATTATTCCCATACTCACGCGCAATGGCTCTTTTTCTTCTGTTGAAATAAGTCAATAAAGTAGGTGATACCCATCCACTGCTGAAGTTTATTTGATGGGTATTATCAGTAGGAATAAAAGGAGAGGTTACAAAAGAAGTTGTAAACGCACCATCTGGGGTGGTGAGTCCTGTTTTGGCATCGTTGATATAAAACTCACTAAAAGTAACGCCATTAATGGTTACAGGCTCGTAAAGTTTAAAACCTTTTTCAGTCATCAGAAAAGCGCGTTGTTCATACTTTTGCTGGTTGTTGTACAAGAAAGCAAGTTGCCTATAAGTGGGGAAAAGTTTTAGGTTTACTTCTGTCCCATTTACATTGATAGGAGACAATGCTTTGTTTTTTAGAGTATTCGTGTTTTCTCTCAGTTTGTTTAAGAAAGTTTCTCTGTTGCCTTCTAATTTTCTGAGGGTCATCAGGTTATTAGAAGTACGACCACGTAAGGTAAATACACCATTTTCTTCTTTGAGAATGATAAAATCTATATCACCTCCTCGTCCTTTAGGGAAACAGTTCGATACATACGAAAAGTGATGCAATACTTTACTATAGGTGTCAAAACTCAAGGTAGGACCTTCAGTTATGGTATATCTAAAATAAGAGGTATCTTCTGTATTGTCTTTTAAGACTTCAGAAGAGGCTGTTACCTTTCCATCGGCAAACTTCACAATATGGTTATATCCCCCAATACTCCGTTCAAAGCGCGGATAGTCTCTTTCGGTAGCAAAAACAGTAGGATTATAAGGGTATACCCAAAAGCCTACATTGCTTTCACCAGGGTAGCTACTCAAGACCCAATAGGTATTAGGAGCTTCCAATTGGCTTTTATACTTTTGAAGAATGCTATTGTTGCGCTCAGAAGGTTTTTGAGAGAAAACTTCGTCCTCTTTGTAACTACAACTGATAAGCATCAAGGTTGATAGTGCTATATATAGGTATTTTTTCATCTTAATCATTATTTAATATTGAAAAATCTTTTGCAGGCACGGCTACGCCATCGAAGGTTTTACCAGCTACATAAGGATAACGGCTACGAATTTCGGCTCTAAACTCATCTAAATTGATGTTCCAAGTCTCAGATAGGTATTTTTTCATAATAGCTATCTTTTGTTCTAATTTTTGTTTACCGGTATAGGTTTCGGTATCTCTTATTTTTACATCGGCTTCTTTGAGGACTTCTTCCCAAACACTAGCTGATTCATAGCCTGTTGTATTACCATAATTTACAAATTTGGCTTTCCACGCAGTATATAAATTATCGTCGAAGCCATCGCCATCAGTATCCAGACTACTATCGGTAGTAGCACAATTGCAATCCAAAGTAGCGTTGTAATACACAATATAGCGCGCTAATAGTTCTACGAAATCTTCGTCGTGGTCATAACTAGAATAAGCTGTGATGAATCCAGCTTTTAGGTAATTACGTGTGCTACCCCAATGGCTAAAACTATTTCCTCCTTGGTAATCGTTGAGCGATATTTTTTCATAATCAGTAGTGAATTGTATCGACTGATGCAAGGTATGTGAATTTTCGTGATAGAGAGTAGACAATAGGTTGTCGTTCAGCCAATAGATATTATTAGGCTGGATATTGTTTATCTCGGTGAGATGCACTTTTCTACCTACATTGGCAAGCCCTACGTTCTTAGAGCCATCACTATTGAAAGCAGGTTGCCCCAACAAGATGAGCATATTGAAGGAGTGTTCCTTTAAGAATGTTGTAGAAGTTATTTTTACATAAGGTTCTACAAATAAGTATTTAAATATATTTACAAACTGCACTGCCTTATCGTATTGCGTAGGAGTATAAGAATACTCACGATTGATGAGCTTGTTATCATCATATCTATACACTATTTCGATACTATAAGGGGTGGCTATATGTTTATCTAAATATCTATCCAGCTCATTTTGAGGGTTTAAAGTAGAGCCATTACTCTCGGGTGTATCATCACTGAGTTTATCATCATTGCTACAACCTAAGAAGAAAAGAGCTGCACAAAGGGGATATAATATTTTTTTCATACGTTGAGTTTTTATTTTTATTATCTTGGGTTTGCTTGCATTCTTGCTCCTATAACAGCATCGGGTAGCTGTATGGTGCGTTTCAAATCGTTAGGTGGTAAGATAGCTTTGATGGTTGAGTTGTTCCGGTTTCTGTTGTCACGCTGATATCTGGCAACTTCTATATTATACCGACGTATATCTTGCCAACGTAATCCTTCGCCAAGAGTGAGGATACGGCGGCATTGCAATAGGTAGTGCAAGAGAGGTTCCTGAATACCATCATTGGCAATAGTAAAAGAAGGTGCAAGGCGTTTCTTTTGAGTTGCTCCGTTATCGGTAGCGGTAGAAGAATACGCCAGATTGTTGTAGAAATCTACAATTTCTTGCTGAGTAAATTGGTTTTTAGAAGTATAACCTCCTATGGTAACATCTTTTTTGATGAATTTACCCGTCCACATATTCAGGTCATTGACCGCACTTGCGTATTGTTGCAGGTGTATTTTGGCTTCAGCGCGTACTAAAAGGGTTTCATCGGTAGTGAAAGGGACGATGATGCTCTTTTTGACGGTAACCCCTTCTTCGTTTTTAGCATTGAATTTAGGAAATTTATCCACTACTACCCCATCGGCACGGGCGCTGGTAGGGGTAAAAGGTTCGAAATAGTAATAGCCAAACGAGAAGTTGTTATTAGGTTGGCGTTGAGGGTACCACAAGTTTGCAGTTACGAGTGTTTCTTCGCCATTGGTGCGTTTGTTGTGTACAAAACGCGTATAGGGCGTAAAATAAGTTTCGGATATTTCGGAACTCACAGGCAAGAGCAACAAGTTCGCATTGATGCGCTCATTGGTGTAATAAATAGCAAACCTACCAAATACCTTTCCTCCTGTTTTGCTCGCATCGGTGAAGTCGCTCCAGTTGCGCAAAAGTCCTTCGGTAGTAGCATCGTTGGTTGTGAGTACTATATTGGCAGCATCCAAGGCTTTTTGCCATTGTTGGTAATACAAATAGAAGCGTGCCGCAAAAGCATAAGCAGCTTTTTTGTTGAAGTGGTATTTAGGTGTTTGGTAATAGCTATCATTAATCAAAGGCAAACCTGCGCTGAGGTCAGCATTTATTTTGGCATATACCTCGGCTACAGTACCTCTTTCGTATTTTCTATTGAGTTCGCTTTCAGGTTCTAGCATATAAGGAATACCTAAATCGCTACTGCTACTATTGGGATTATAAGGTTTAGAAAAGAGGTTCACCAGCACAAAATGAGCATAGGCGCGCGCCACTAAGGCTTCTCCTTTGCAAGCGTTGAGTTCTGCTGAAGTTCCCATTTTTTCAATGGCTTCCAGTACAGTGTTAGCTGTGTTAATCGCTTGGTAGTGAGCTGTCCAAACATTCTGCAGTCCATCACTATTATTGTATTCGCGTATTACCTGCCAATAGCTGGCTTCATTGCTCAAGTAGTTAGCTCCTGATATAATTGTACCATTGTCGTCAATATTATCAGAAGAGAGTTCGCTTATCACAATTTCACTTGTTTTAGGATAAGCGTTTGTGAGCAATCGGCGAGCTTTTTCAGGGGTATCGATGCGCACTTGGTTGTCGGGCAACTCATCGAGTAATTGGTTGCAAGAGGTCAAGCTCCATACAGCTATACCTATATATATATATATCTTTTTCATCGTTTTCTGTTTTTTTTTATTAAAAACCTACTCTTAAAGTAAATATAAGGCGTTTGGGCTGGATAGGGGTTCCATTAGCCAGATAATCGGGGTCATCGCCGTTGAGTCGTTTATCGGCGTATAGCAAGGCGAGATTGGTTCCTTGCAGTTTCATACTCAGCTGGCGGATATGGTTCCTTTTCAAGAATTCTTTATCAAAAGTATAACCTATAGAGATTTCTTTTAATCGAATGTTATCGCCTTTGGCTATGCGAATATCAGAATAATCATAGGTGTAATACGCTTGTATTACATTGGCTCTTTGGTATTGTTCAAACATATAAGAGGTGAAAAGCGTAGGCATTGTAGTGTTTTTCTCATCGCCTTCTCTCAACCAGCGATTGTTGAGTTCTTTAGGGGCGGTACTATAATCGGTGGCATAAGCATTGGTTATTTTGCGTAAACGCACCACATTACCATAAGAATAAGTAAAGACTACCCCCAGAGAAAGACCTTTATAACTAAAAGAGTTGCTGAAACTTCCTTTATCGGTAGGGATAAGTGTACCCGAATATTTCAAGAAATCAACATTGCGGTTGTCAAAACGAATACCACTGACTGTGCTGTTGCCATTAGCGTCCAAGAATGTAGGTAGTCCCTTGTCATTCAGTCCGTTAAAAGGTATAGAGAAAATAGATTTTAGCGGATATCCTTCTTTGGCAAAACCTGCGGGCGAGCTACTGGTGGTAGAGTAGCCTATCATATCTCTAATGGTAGGGGCGGTAAGCAATTTGGTTACCTCGTTGGTAGCACGCGAATACACAAAAGAAGTTTTCCAAGAGAAATCACTTGTTTTTATATTGGTTGTTTCCAAACCGAGTTCTACACCTCGTATGCGCATTTCAGCCATATTACCTTTTTTGGTAATTGTTCCTCCTACGCCTTGGGTTACAATATCACCAATGAGGTCATAACTCTTTCGGTTGAACCACTCCGCCGATATATTGATGCGATTGTTGAACAAACCGAGCTGAGTACCGAGGTTGAGTTCTTGGTTCTTTTCATAGGTAAGGTCGTGATTGGCAGCATTTTTTATGTATAAGCCTATCTCACGATCGGTTGAGTTCCGCCAAGGCATATCAGTATAAATTTGAGAAAGCGAATTGCTCACTGAAGGCGAAATAGCAGTTATCCCAAAAGAGGCTTTAAACGATAAATGAGAAAGCGGTTTGAGTTTGCTGAAGAACTTCTCTTCAGTTACATTCCACTTCACTCCTGTGTTCCAAGTAGGCATCCATCGTATATAACGCGATTCGCCGAACTTGTTAGAAGCATCATAACGCAAAGTAGCATCTATTGTATAACGTTTTTTAAATGTATAACTTGCGTTCCCGTAGATAGCTTGATTGTTGTTTACAGTATTCTCTATACTATAATAATTCTTGTTCTCTTCTTGTCGTTTTTTGAAGAGAAGATAGCTGTAATAACTGTAATAGCCTGAATTATAGAGTACGCCATAATTGTCGTTAGAGTCTGTACTCCGCTGGGTATTATCCATTTCAAAACCTCCAAATAGTGATAGAAGGTGCAAACCATTTTTAAAGCTGTCGTTATAGCTTATGGTAGCGCGAAAATTGTTGCTACGCGTGGTTATTTCTCGTTTAGAGCGCAAGCCACCTTCAGGCAATACAATGCTAGGTAGTGCAAAAGGGTCGTTAGGGTCTTTATACAAATTATTATTGCTATCGCGGATGAAGGAGTTCGACATCTCACGATAAGACATCGCCTCATTCGATTTTTCGGTGCGGTCGGTATTACGGATATAAGACTGATAACGTATAGCGCCCATTACAGAGGCTTCTACTTTAGGGGTGATTTTCCAAGAGAGTTGTGCCTGCAAACGCAAATTGGCGGTATAGCTTTTTCGATAGGCATTGTCTATTTCGTTGAAGATATTGTAAGGAGTGTATTTTTGGGTGTAGTAGTCCTTAGGGTCTAAAGCACGCGAGTTGTTCAGAGCGTAAGAATATAAATCTTGATAAGGAGAAAGCTGCTCTCTATACGATAGGTCGTTGATGACATTCAATCGTATTTTTCGCGAAATATTATAGTTAGCATTCAGGTTTCCAGAGTATTGCCTCAAGTAGCTTCCTTTTGTCCACCCTGGGTCGCTAAGCATACTCAAAGCAGCGTAATAAGTAGATTTTTCATTTCCAGAAGAAAAAGATAGGGTGTGGTTCTGCATTATACTCGTTTGAAAAAGCTCGTTGAACCAATTGGTGTTCCTAAGTCCGGCAGCTCTGAGGTAAGCAGCACGCCCTGCTTCGGTGTTAGGTACCATAGGATTGCCATTGGCATCCAATATTTTATACAGTTGATACATTCGCGAGAGCACCCCCGTTTGAGCGTAGATATCATCGACTTTGAAGTGTCCTGCTTGTAAAAACTCTTTGTATAACGCAACTTGGTCTTGCGAGTTCATTATATTATACTCGGCATAAGTAGGGATAAAACGAAAGGTAGATTCATTAGTATAGGTGATGTTGCTGCTCCCTACATTCCCTCTTTTAGTGGTGATAGCAACAACTCCCCCGATAGCGCGCTGCCCATAGATAGCGGTAGCCGAAGCGTCTTTGAGTACTTTAAACCCCTCTATACTTTCGGCGGTGAGCCCAGGTATAGCTGCCGCAATGAGCATCTTAGCATCATCAGAAACTAAATCCTCTGGCTTCAAATCTACGTCATCCTCCAAGATAACCCCATTGAGTACCCATAAGGGTTTGGTATTCCCCGAAATAGAGGTCTCCCCACGCGGAATGGTGTTCATAGGTGTTTGTGAAGTAGTTGTTTTAGAGGTAGTAGCTGTAGTAGTAGGGGTGAGGGTTGTAGTAGAGGTAGTAGTCTGGGCAAATACATCTGATCCCCAAACTACTGCTAATAGAAAAAAAAGCAGTGTCTTTAGTTTTAGTATATTCATTCTTTTTAGTTTTAAAATGAGCTCAAAAAAGAGTTTTTCTATTGTTGAGGTCGCAAATATACAACCTTTTATCCAATAATCCAAATTTCTAACCCTCCATTTTTTTACCGCCCAATCCTCAACTATCTCCAAGATACCTACCTTACAGCAAGCTTGAAGTAAGCTTGGAACAAGCTTGGAGACTTAGCTCACAACTAAAAATATTAACCTCTTTGCCTCCCGTTAAATATTTTTTTACTAATTTTGCAACCCTAACCTTCTCCTAAACTATATTTTCAATCAAAAATATAATAAATGTATAAATGGAATTAGTAAAAGCAAAAAAACACTTAGGCCAACATTTTTTAAAAGATTTGAATATCGCACAAAAAATAGCCGACACATTATCCCTTAAAAACTATAATAAAGTAGTCGAAATAGGTGCTGGAATGGGTGTACTTACTCAATTCCTTCTAAAAAAAAATATCGATGTACACGTAATAGAGATTGATAAAGAGTCTGTAACTTATTTAGAGGCTAATTTCCCCGCATTAAAAGGAAAAATAATCGCCGATGATTTCTTAAAATATAATATCGCCGATTATATAGGAGAACCTTTCGCTATTATAGGCAATTTTCCCTACAATATTTCTACTCAAATCGTCTTTAAACTACTCGAACTTAGAGAATATATCCCCGAGTTTAGCGGTATGTTCCAAAAAGAAGTCGCCGAACGTATATGCGAACCCGAAGGTACTAAAACATATGGTATTCTCTCTGTCTTAGTACAAGCTTTTTATGAAACTCAATATCTATTTACAGTCTCCGAAAACGTTTTCAACCCCCCACCAAAAGTCAAAAGCGGAGTGATACGTTTGCTAAGGAAAAATAACTTTCATTTAGATTGCGATGAAAATCTATTCTTTATCATAGTGAAAACTGCATTTAACCAACGCCGAAAAACACTCCGTAATAGTCTTAAGTCTCTACTCAATAATGATGATTTAAAACAAGACCCTATATTTGATAAACGACCAGAACAATTGCCTTGGCAATCCTTCGTTTCTATTACTAAAAAAATAACAAATCAAGTTCAATAGCTTAACAATTTAATGGCTAATAACTATGACAACTTTCAAAATAACTGATCAGCTCATCGAGAAAATTAAACAACTCATCGAGCAAAAAAAAAATAAAGAACTTACAACCCTTCTAACTGATTTACACTACGCCGATATAGCTGAAATTATTCATGAATTAGATATAGAAGAAGGAGTTTACATCATTCGCCTCATCGATGCTCAAAAAACATCTGATGTACTTACTGAATTAGATGATGACTACCGCGAAAATATCCTTAAAAACCTTTCAGCAAAAGAAATCGCCGACGAAATTATTGAGCTCGATACCGACGACGCCGTAGATATCATTTCTGAACTCCCCGAAGATAGAAAAACTGAAGTCATCTCTCATATATCCGATGTAGAACACGCCAAAGATATTGTAGACTTACTCCGTTATGATGAAGATACGGCAGGAGGGTTAATGGCTAAAGAACTCGTAAAAGTAAACGAAAACTGGAACGTACTCAAATGCGTCAAAGAAATGAGAGAACAAGCGGCCTACGTTACCCGTGTGCACTCCATCTATGTAGTAGATGACAATGATGTCCTCAAAGGAAGACTATCTCTTAAAGATTTACTCACTACTTCCACCCGTTCAGAAGTTAAGGATATCTATATCCCCAAAGTAGATTATGTATATGTTACCGATACTGCTGAAGAGGTAGCTCATATAATGAGTAAATATGACTTAGAAGCTATCCCTGTAGTCGATGAAATGAAACGCCTCGTAGGTCGTATCACTATCGACGATGTCGTCGATGTCATTAGAGAAGAAGCCGAAAAAGACTATCAATTAGCTGCCGGTATTACCAACGATGTAGAAGCCGATGATAGTGTCTGGAAACTTACCAAAGCACGACTCCCTTGGCTTCTTATAGGAATGTTCGGCGGTCTCGGCGCAGCAAGTATCATCAATGGCTTCCAAGATACAATGATGATATACCCCATACTACTGATTTTTATACCTCTTATTCAAGCTACAGCTGGAAATGTAGGAGTACAATCTTCTGCAATCGTTGTACAAGGCTTAGCTAATAATTCTATCGATGGCGAAATTATTAAACGACTCTTTAAAGAATTCCTATTAGGTCTCATCAATGGTGGAACTATCGCCGCCATAGTAATATTAGTAAGCCATTTCGCCTTCCAAGCCGAGTATCTGGTGAGTATTACTGTAGCAATAGCCCTCATCACAGTAATTGTAAATGCTGCGGTAATAGGTACTTTCATCCCAATCCTCCTCCATAAACGCGGTATCGACCCCGCTGTCGCAACAGGCCCCTTTATTACCACCAGTAACGATGTATTAGGCATTTTGATTTACTTCTTTATCGCCAAAATAATATTAGGATTCTAAAAAAATAATCTTCTATATTATGTATGAAAAAATCAATGCAATAGTCATATCAACTCTCAAATATAGCGATAGTAGCATTATCGTAAAATGCCTTACTAAACAAGGAACTCGTAGCTACCTTATCAAAGGGATTTTTAAAAATACAAAATCACCTATCAAGATAGCTCTATTCTTACCTCTCACTCAACTTGAACTTATTGCAACCCATAAAAACAATAATAACTTAGAACATATTAAAGAAGCTAAAATTAATATACCTTACTACTCGCTACATACCAATATGTACAAAAGTGCAGTTACTATGTTCCTTGCTGAGGTATGCACTCAAATATGCACTTCCGAAGCTCCCGATGAAGAACTCTTTCTATTTCTACAAGAAAGCTTACTTTTCTTTGATAGGAATGACTTCTCATCTCATTTTCACCTGAAGTTTTTACTTTCCCTTACCCGCTATCTTGGCTTCTATCCCGATTATACTCATAACCAATTGCCCTTTTTTGATTTAGAAGAAGGTACTTTTACTACAACTAATAACTCAGATAACGTAATAGCAGGCAACGCCCTTAATCTATTTAAAAAAATAGTAACATCACCTTATTCCTCATTAACTACCCTCAAGAGTAATAAAACAGAACGTAATACACTTTTGCGTCATCTCTTAAAATACTACCAATGGCATTTTCCCAATTTTAAACCCCTAAAATCATTAGAAGTATTAGAAACATTGTTTTAACTATGGTAACGATGTTTTAACTATGGTAACGATAGAAAAAAAATATTATTAAAAATTTGCCATTTACCACTAATGTTGTACTTTTGAAAAAAATATAAAATAAGAAGAATATAATGAACGCAGAAATGATAACAACAAATGAAATAGAAAATAATGCCACCCCTATACAAAAACCTCATTGGATTAGAGTAAAACTTCCTACAGGTAAAAAATATACCGAACTGAGAAATGTAGTTGATAGATATAACCTAAATACAATTTGCACCTCAGGAAGTTGCCCTAATATGGGAGAATGCTGGGGCGAAGGTACAGCTACTTTTATGATCTTAGGAAATATCTGTACTCGTTCTTGTGGCTTTTGTGGAGTTAAAACAGGACGACCTGAAAGCTTAGACTGGGAAGAACCTGAAAAAGTCGCCCGATCTATAAAATTGATGAATATAAAACACGCAGTTCTTACTTCAGTAGACCGCGATGACCTTAAAGATATGGGAAGTATCATTTGGGCTGAAACAGTAAGAGCTGTACGCCGTATGAATCCTAATACTACTATGGAAACTCTAATTCCCGATTTTCAAGGTGTAGAACGTAACTTAAATCGTATCCTAGAAGCAGCCCCAGAGATTATCTCTCATAATATGGAAACTGTCCGCCGATTGACTCGCGAAGTACGCATACAGGCTAAATATGACCGTAGTCTACAAGTGTTGCGCTACCTCAAAGAAAATGGAGCAAACCGCACTAAATCTGGTATTATGCTTGGGCTAGGAGAAAAAGAAGAAGAAGTGATAGAAACCCTTCATGACTTAAAAGAAGCTAAAGTAGATATTGTAACTATAGGTCAATATTTGCAACCTTCTAAAAAACACTTGCCAGTAAAACAATTTATAACTCCCGATCAATTTGCTAAGTATAAAGAAATAGGTTTAGAGTTAGGTTTTCGACACGTAGAGAGTGGTGCCCTAGTCCGTTCTTCCTATCGAGCCCATAAGCATCTATTATAATATAAAAAAGACTGTCCTTCAATTAATGAAAGACAGCCTTTTTTGTATATAATAACAACTCTTATGCAAGCATTGTTACTGGATTCTCAATATATGATTTCAGTGTTTGCAAGAACTGAGCTCCAGTAGCACCATCAATAGTGCGGTGGTCACATGCAAGCGTTACCTGCATAGTGTGTCCCACTACTATTTGTCCATCTTTTACTACTGGTTTCTCTACAATAGCACCTACTGAAAGAATAGCAGAGTTAGGCTGATTGATAATAGAAGTAAATACATCTACCCCAAACATACCTAAATTAGATACTGTAAAAGTACTGCCTTCCATCTCCGCAGGAGTCAATTTCTTGTTACGTGCCTTACCAGCTAAATCTTTTACCAATGCTCCAATTTGTGTAAGAGTCAAAGTATCAGTAAATTTGATAACAGGAACTACTAAACCGTCCTCAATAGCAACAGCCACCCCTACATTCACATGCTTGTTGTAAACAGTAGTATCACCTTTCCAAGATGTATTTACTTGGGGGTGTTTTTTAAGTGCCATAGCACAAGCTTTTACCACCATATCATTGAAAGATATCTTAGTATCAGGCAAGTTGTTGATTTGAGCGCGAGAAGCCATAGCATTATCCATATTGATTTCTATCGCCAAATAGTAGTGTGGTGCAGTAAACTTAGATTCTGATAAACGTTTGGCAATAGTCTTGCGCATTTGCGAATTCTTCACCTCTTCAGTTACTTCTACACCTACAGGAATTACTGTTGGAATTGCGGGACTTGCTGAAACTGTAGCTGTAACAGGAGCTGTAGTTGCTTTAGCTCCAGGAGTAAAGGTTTCTACATCTTTTTTCACAATACGTCCGTTTTCCCCTGTTCCTTTTACTTCTGCAAGATTGATACCTTTGTCTTGTGCTATCTTTTTAGCCAAAGGAGAAGCAAATACACGGTCATTAGAATTTCCTACAGGATTAGCTGTTGAAGTAGTTGCTTCAGCAGGTTTACTCTCAGCTTTAGGTGCTGAGGCAGCAGCTACAGGAGCACCTCCTCCTTTTACAGTCGCTAATACTGCATCAACATCAGTACCCGCAGGACCTATAATAGCTAATAATGAATCTACAGAGGCACTCTCTCCTTCTTTTAAACCTATATATAATAAAGTACCCGCATGGAAAGATTCAAATTCCATTGTAGCTTTATCAGTTTCGATTTCAGCTAAAATATCACCTTCTTTCACAGTGTCGCCTACTTTCTTAAGCCAAGATGCTACAGTACCTTCTGTCATAGTATCACTCAAACGTGGCATTGTTACAATTTCTACACCTGCAGGTATAGAACCTCTCACAGCAGGAGCACTAGTTACCTCAGCAACAGGTTTTGCCTCTTCAGCTTTAGGAGCTGGCGAACCTCCACCTATAAGAGCCGAAATATCTTCCCCTTCTTTACCTATGATAGCCAATAGAGTATCTACTTTTGCCCCTTCTCCCTCTTGCAATCCTATATATAATAAGGTGCCAGAATGGAAAGATTCAAACTCCATTGTAGCTTTGTCTGTCTCAATCTCTGCTAAGATATCGCCTTCGTTTACTTTATCACCTACTTTTTTTAGCCACTTCGCAACAACACCTTCTTCCATAGTGTCGCTTAGGCGTGGCATAGTAATAATTTCTGCCATTTATGTTCTTGTATTTAATTAGTGTTTTTACTTTATTAAAGTCTACTAGGCAAGAAAGGATAATTTTCTTGATCGTAAACTACATCATACATAATATTTTTATCTGGATATGGAGATTCTTCAGCAAATCTCTCACACTCAGCTACATGCTCTTTTACACGCTCTTCAATAGCATCAAGCTCAGCATCTGTAGCATATTTTTTCTCTTTGATAACATTGAGTACATTAGTAATAGGATCTTGTTTTTTGTACTCTTCAACCTCTTCCTTAGTACGATAGTGTTGCGCATCCGACATAGAGTGCCCTCTATAACGATATGTGCGAATATCAAGTAATGTAGGTCCATCTCCACGACGTGCACGCTCTACAGCTTCATATACTGCCTCAGCTACTGTTTCAGGGTGCATACCATCAACTGCTTGGCAAGGCATCTCATAGCCTAAACCTAACTTCCAAATATCAACGTGATTTGCAGTCCTTTCTACTGAAGTACCCATCGCATAGTGATTATTCTCTACAATAAAAACTACTGGCAATTTCCATAACATCGCCAAGTTGAGCGTTTCGTGGAAAGCCCCTTGACGTACGGCTCCATCTCCCATAAAAGTAAGAGTAACAGCTTCACGATTAAAGTATTTATCAGCAAAAGCTAAACCAGCTCCCAAAGCTATTTGCCCCCCTACAATACCATGTCCTCCATAAAAATTGTGTTCTTTAGAGAAAATGTGCATAGATCCCCCTAAACCAAGTGAAGTACCTGTACCTTTACCATACAACTCTGCCATAATACGTTTAGGATCTACTCCCAAACCAATAGGATGTACGTGGCAACGATAAGAAGTAATCATCTTGTCCTTAGTAGGGTCAATAGCGTGCAAACAACCTGCTGCTACTGCTTCTTGCCCATTGTATAAATGCAAGAAACCTCTTACTTTTTGCTGAATATAAACTGCTGCAAGTTTATCTTCAAACTTTCTCCAAAAAAGCATATCCTCGTACCATTTTAGGTACACTTCTTTATCAAATTTTTTCATTGGTTTTTGATATATATAATCTATTTATTGTTTGTTCTTAGCCTATAAAACCCTATATGTTTTGAGCTATATTCTAAAAATATTTGCAAAGGTGCAAAAAAAATATCACGTAACCAAAAAAAATATAAAAAAAATTATTTCTAATGAATTTAGAAGATAAATATACGATTTTTTTCTTACAAGAAAAATATAGTTTATACTTAAGATATAAGCGAGATATACCTACCCTATAGATACTCTATTATCTCTTTAAAGTAGAAAATTCTTATAAAATTTAATTTTATTACCAAAAACACTACTATCTTCCATTTTAAAGATATCCAATAATACAATAGTTCAAAATATTTTATAGAGTATAGTATCTTTTTAATATATCTTCTACTGAATAGAAAATATCAAAACTAAATAATGGGATTACTAAAAAAAATAAGAAGTATACTTGTTGATTTATAGTAGTTTATGTTTTTATCTACAAATGATATAATAAAAAAGTATTAAAAAAATTTGGAAGATTATAGTAAATGACTGTATATTTGCACTCGAAAAATTATCTATATCATTATAATTGCGGGAGTAGCTCAGTTGGTAGAGCGTCAGCCTTCCAAGCTGAATGTCGCGAGTTCGAATCTCGTCTCCCGCTCTACAAAAAAAGCCTGATAACATATTGTTATCAGGCTTTTCGTTTATCATTTCTAATTTTATTTTTACAACATTGTATGCTTCCTGAGCTTCATTGCCAATTCCCAAATGGCAATCCCTGCACTTACAGAAATATTCAGAGAATGTTTAGTGCCATACTGTGGGATTTCTATCACCTCATCGGAAGCTGAAACCACTTCTTGTTCTACCCCTTTTACCTCATTGCCAAAGATAATAGCATATTTTTGATTTCCGTTAGGCTCAAAATCATTCAGCATTGTAGAATTTTCAGCTTGCTCAATACTAATAATATAAACTCCTTGCTCTTTTAGCTTTTCTACTGCCGAAAGTGTATTTTCTACATATTCCCATGCCACACTATCTGTCGCACCCAAAGCTGTTTTATGAATCTCTTTGTTTGGAGGAGTGGCGGTAATCCCACAGAGGTATATCTTTTCAATTAAAAAAGCATCGCAAGTGCGAAAAACAGAACCTATATTGTTCAAACTTCTCACATTATCCAAAATTACTATTAAAGGTGTCTTTTCTGCCTTCTTAAATTGCTCAATATCCAATCTATTGAGTTCATTATTCGCTAATTTACGCATATTACAGTCTGTTTACTTTATCTACTCCTTTGATGTTCTTAATATCTTGCATCAGTTTTTTTAAAGTAGCATTGTTGTTGATTGAAATAGAGACTTTTCCGCTGAATACATTACCTTCTGTATCTATATTAATATTGGTAAGTTTTACAAATTTGCTATCCAAAATCACTTTTGAGATATCACTGATAAGTCCATCGCGGTCAATACCACTAATTCTAAGACTCACTTTGAAATCTCTTTCATCAGATTTTACCCATTTAGCTTGAATGATACGATAAGCGTAATTCGATTGCATCGAAATGGCATTCGGACAAGTTTTTTTGTGTACCTTTACCCCTTCATTGATAGTGACGAACCCAAAAATAGGATCACCAGGGATAGGATTGCAACATTTTGAAAAAGTATAGTCTAAAGATTCTTCTTCTTTACCAAACACAATGCTATCATAGTGAACGTTGGGCGAATAAATAGGTTCGTCGGTAGGTTTTTTAACTACTTTATTTTTGAATAAGCCAAAGAAAGATGTGCGATGAGACACAAATTCTTTCAGCATTTGGTTACTGATTTCTCCCGTTCCTGCTTGATAGTAAATATCTAAACTCGTTTTTGTTTTGAAGTAACTCACTAGTTCATTCATTACTTCTTCATTAAGAGTAACCTTCAATTGCTTTAATTTTCGAACTAAAATCTCTTTTCCTTCAGCAGCTACAGCTTTTGTTTCTTCTTTCAGAGCATTTTTTATCTTACTACGTGCTTTAGCAGTGGTAGCATAGTTGAGCCAGTTCTTAGTGGGTTTTGCATTTTCAGCAGTGATAATTTCTACTGTTTCACCGCTCTTTAATACATAGTTTAAGGGTACTAATTTATTGTTTACTTTGGCTCCACGTGTTTTTAAACCCACTCCTGTATGTATTGAAAAAGCAAAATCAAGTGGTGTAGCACCTTTCGGGAGAGATTTTATCTCACCATTAGGGGTAAAGACGAAAATCTCTTTAGAATACAAGTTGAGTTTGAAATCTTCTACAAAGTCTACAGCATTTGCCTCGCTGTTTTCAAAGACTTCTTGCAACCTATTAAGCCACATTTCGATGCCTTCTTCTTTTTGGTCGCCGTGTTTATACTTAAAATGGGCTGCATAACCTTTTTCAGCGATTTCGTGCATACGTTCGCTGCGTATTTGCACCTCTACCCATTTGCCTTTTGGCCCCATTACAGTAATGTGTAAGGCTTCATAACCTGTAGATTTGGGTGAGGAAATCCAATCACGCAATCGGGTGGGATTAGGACGGAAGTGGTCGGTAACAATAGAATATATTTTCCAAGCCAAAAACTTCTCTTCAGCGGGTTCACTTTTATAGATGATGCGAATTGCAAATTTATCGTAAACTTCTTCGAAACTCACACCTTGCGATTCCATTTTTCGGTAAATAGAATAGATTGATTTGGGGCGCCCTTTGATGTAATAATCAATTTTTTGTTGTGTTAAGGAGGTTTCTACTATTTTGGTAAACGCCTCAATGTATTCCTGTTGTTCTTCTTTGGATTCCTCCATTTTGTTTAGGATACTATTGTAGCGTTCGGGGTCAGTATATTTAAGGGCGAGGTCTTCTAATTCTGTTTTGATATTATACAAGCCAATGCGGTGAGCAATAGGTGCATAAATATAGAGTGTTTCCGAAGCTATTTTGGCTTGTTTGTATTCTGCCATCGAATCCATTGTTTGCATATTGTGGAGTCTGTCGGCAATTTTTATGAGAATCACACGTACATCATCATTCATCGTGAGGAGGAGCTTTCGGAAGTTCTCAGCTTGTAAAGAGATATCATTTTCACGACTCATACTCGAAATTTTGGTAAGTCCTTCTACAATATGAGCTACAGTCTTACCAAAAAGCCGTTCCATATCTTCAATTGTGTAGTCGGTATCTTCTACTACATCGTGTAACAAAGCAGATGCAATGGCTATAGCGTCTAATCCTATTTGTGAAGCAACAATTTTAGCTACAGCAATAGGGTGAAAAATATAAGGCTCCCCACTTTTTCGGCGTTGGTTTTTGTGCGCATCAACAGCAGTGTCAAACGCCAAACGAATGAGTTTTTTATCTTCATCATTTAGGGTTTGATAGCTAATGCGTAAGAGTTCTTTATACTCGCGGGCAATGGCTTTATTTTCTTCTTCTAAGTCGGTATTTGTTTCCATAAATAAAAATGAATATAGAAAATTCTAACTTTAGCAAGATATGAAACTTTGCTGAAGTTTTAGAGCTATTTTTTATTTAACAGTAGCCGATAATTTGCGGAGTTTGATAGCTGTAAGGATTTTTTTAGTATACAAAGGGAAGTCGGCACCGAGAAGCCAACCAAAATACCCTGGTTCTTCATCAAAAATATCTTCTACACGTTTGCCTTTGTGTTTCCCAAAGGTAAAGATTTCCTCACCTTTGTCATTATAGCCAATAAACCCAGCAAAGTCGGCTATTTGTTTGCGATAAGTAAACTCGCTGAGCTTTTTGATGTTGTTCTCTAAGCTATCATAACGGTCAAGCTGGGCTTTGAGGATCTCATAAGTGGCATTAGTATCTGCCGAAGCTGTATGCGCATCAATAAGGTCTTTACCACAATAGAATTTATAGGCTGCCGAGAGGGTGCGCTGTTCCATTTTGTGAAAAATAGTTTGTACATCTACCGATACACGGTTCCCCAAATCAAAATCTACTTCAGCACGCAACATTTCTTCAGCAAGCAATGGAATATCAAAGCGGTCAGAATTGTAGCCAGCAAGGTCAGAATCTTTTATCATATTATGGATTTGCTTGGCAAGCTCTTTAAAAGTAGGTTCTCCCGCAACGCGTTCATCGGTAATGCCGTGTACATCCGAGGCTGCTTTGGGGATAGGAATAGTAGGGTTTACAAGCCATGTTTTGCTTTCTTTATTGCCATTGGGGTAGACTTTCAAGATAGATATTTCAACGATGCGGTCTTTGGTAATATCAATGCCCGTAGTTTCAAGATCAAAAAAACAAATAGGTTTTGATAGTTTTAGTTCCACGATTTTAGTGAATAGTTAAAAGTGAATAATTTAAAAAAGGTAATTATTAATTTTCTATTTGAGCAGAGAGTCCAGCATCAAGAAGTGCGGTGCAAAGAGGTTCTAGATATTCATAACTTCCTGATTTTACATCGCATTTTCCTTTGAAATGCACAATAATAGCACATTGCTCGGCTTGCTCAAAGGTATGATTACAAACCTCTACTAAGGTATCAATAACGTGATCAAAAGTATTAACATCATCATTGTATAAGATGAGATGATATTCATCACCTATAAGTTCCATCACATCTTCCTCAGTAAGGGTTTCTTCTTGGTAATTATTTTGTAACATACAATTGCTTTAATAATGATACAAAAGTATGATAAATAAATGAATTGTGCAAATGTTTAATAGATATAATAAAAAAATAACAAAGATTATAAACTTAAAAGCACTAAAAGAAAAGGTCTTCCTTTAGTGCTTTATTTATTATTTTATTATGATACCTCTATTAAAAAAAACATTTCTAAAGGTTTTGTTTTTACACTTCCTTTATCACTTTCTGATAAAGTAATATTTATCAAATTTCCCATAATAAAAATATTTAATAGGTCAGTAATACAACAAAGTGATAATTTTAGCATGGAAAAGCAAATGTTTTGATAAAAGTTTGATATTTCAATTCTTTAAAATAAATTAGAGATATAAAATCTTTGCAAAAAAGAGATTGTAAAATACGATTGTTATAATTTGATTATAAAAATCAATAAGTTTTAGTTTAATTTATAAACTATTAATTATAAAACATATTTGAGACCCAAACATTACAGAAGTTTAAAGATATTTAATGTTAACACCTAAAAAATTGCTTCCATAATCTAAAATATCGATTGTGGAAGCATTTATCTTTTACACTACTCTGTCAATTACATTTTGATTAGAGAGTATAACCAAAAGATCATCTTTGTTGAGCTTGATATTGGGGTCAGGCGTTACGTTCATTTTGCCATCGGAATGCTTTACTGCCAAAATATTTATCTCATACTTGTGTCGCAAATTGAGTTCCATCAGCGATTTTCCTATATAGCTCTTAGGCACTTTTACTTCGTAGATAAAATAATCTTCGGCAAACTTAAAATATTCTATAATAGTAGGTCGCAAAACTGAATAGGCTACTTTTTCGCCCATTAATTCCTCTGGAAATACTACTTGGGTAGCGCCTATTTTGTATAAAACCTTTTCTTGGGTGTGATTTACAGCTTTACAAATCACATTCTTCACCCCTAAATCCTTTAACTGCAAGGTAATAAGGATACTTGCCTGAATATTGTCGCCTACACTCACAAAAGCAGTGTCAAAATCGTCTTTCACTACGTTTTTAAGCGCAATTTCATCAGTAGCGTCCAAAATCACAGCTTCATCGATGATATTTTCATTGAGGGCTTGTTTGATAACATTCTCACGCGAATCTATTGCTAGCACAGTAGCTTTGTTTTTATAGAGTGTTTTGGCTACCGATTTGCCAAACTCTCCTAATCCTATGACCAAAAAATTCTTCATAATCTATCCTATTAAAATATTTTCTTTTGGGTATTTGTAATTTCCTTCGGCACGAGGTCTTGATAGGGCAAGCGCAATGGTAAGCGGACCTACCCTGCCTAAAAACATTGTAAATATCAAAATAAATTTTGAACAAATGCCTAATTGTGGGGTAATTCCAGTAGAAAGTCCGCAAGTACTGAATGCCGAAATGAGTTCAAAAGCTATTTTTGTAAATTCAAAATCAGGTTCTAAGGCTGTCAAGATTACAATCATTGTAAGTACATACATCATTGCAATAAATACAAGTGCTGAGGCTTTATTAAAGAGTTTCCAAGAGATGCGCCTCTTCGAAAATTCAATGTAGTTCTTGTTGAGTAATGCTGTTTTAATGCCTAGAAACAAGATGCCAATTGTAGTAGTTTTCACGCCAGAACCTGTAGAGTTTGGCGATGCCCCTATAAACATAAATGTTACACAAAAAAGAATAGTGGCACTACTTAAATGCTCTAATGGAATCGTATCAAAACCTGCAGTACGCAAACTTACAGAGTGAAAAAAGCTAATAAGCATCTGTCCAAAGAAACTTTTCCCATAAAGGGTGTAATAATTTTTATATTCTAAGGTAAAAAACAAGAATGTCCCTGCAACAAGCAAGATAATAGTTGTTATAATTGAAAATTGAGAGTTGATATCGAGTCTTCGTCTCCTTTTTCGCAAGTATTCATAAGCTTGAATAATGGTTGTAAAGCCTAAACCTCCAAAAATAACCAAAAAGGCAATGATAATATTTACAAAAACATTGTAGGTATAGCCTTCAAAACTATGAGGAAATAGAGAGATACCTGCATTACAAAAAGCCGATACCGAATGAAATACTGAAAAGAATAACGCTTTTCCAAAAGGGTAATCTTGAATAAAAGACGCAAACAAACATACGGCTCCTGTAGCTTCAAAGAGTAAAGTAATATACACCACACGCTTTGCTACAGCATAAATATCGTAACTTTTGTTGTGATTAAGCCCTTCGGCTACTATTTTTTTAGTATAAAAACCAATTCGTTTAGCAATAAGCAATACCAAAACAGACGAAACAGTAAGCACTCCCAATCCACCAAATTGGATAAGCACTAGTAAAATGAATTTGCCATAAATAGTAAAGGTTGCTCCTATATCTATCACCGAAAGACCTGTAACAGTAACCGCCGAAGTGGCTGTAAAAAGTGCTTCGAGAAAAGAAACATCCTTCTGAGGTGTATGTGCAAAAGGCATCATCAAAAGTAAAGCTCCTATGACGATTAAGCCGATAAACGAAAGCATTATAAGGTTATATGGGGATATTCTTTTTAGCATTACGTTCATTTTTTATTGTTTATCCATCTGAATGGTACGAATAGGAAATGGTATATTTATATTGTGTGTATCAAAACACTTCTTGATAGCCATTATAGCTTCTGATTTATACAAAAAAGACTCAGAAAGTTTCTTAGAAGGAATAGTGAAATATACGCTAAAATTGATAGAACTATCCGCAAACTCAGTGTAATAAAAAGAAATAGCTGTATCAAGCTCTTTTTCTTGCATCATCTTCCTAATGGTAGTTTCTGTAAGCATCTTTACCTGCTCCAAATCCGATTCATAACCTACTCCACAAGTTACTAATACATTAGCAGTATCGCTTTCAGAATAATTTTTCATAGGATTGTCTACTATAAGCTTATTAGGTATTGATACATAGTTTCCGTCAGCCATTTTGAGTTTGATAGTGCGCAAATTTATATCTTCAATAGTTCCTGTATAACCCATAGTTTCAATTTGATGCCCTATGCGAATATTCTTGCTAAAAGATAAGGTAATGCCCGAAAAAGTATTGCTAAGTGTACCTTGTAAAGCCAAACCAATTGCTAAACCAGCTACTCCTGCTCCTGCCAAAATGGTTTTGAACATATTTTCGAGGTCTAAAATATTTAGCGAAAACATAAAAAAGGTAATAACTACTAAAACAGAAATAATATTACCAAGCATTATCCGCGAAGAAGGTTTTACCCCGCGCTTCTCTAAAATACGAATGGCTATTTTTTTGATAAGTCTAGAAAGATAAAAACCTAAAATAAAAACTAATAAAGCTATTACAATATTAGGTGTTTTATCAATAAAGACTTCAATCCACAGATGTATTTTTTTACTGAATACTTCTATAATATTAATGTAATCATTTACTATTCCATTTTTCATTGGGCCTAATGAGTTTATTTTATCAGTTGGCAAAAATACAAAATATATTTTTACTATTCATTATATAAATGAGGCTGTCTAATTTTTTCAGACAGCCTCATTTTTGAAAGTTATATTCGTTTATTAACGCGAATAATTAGGTGCTTCTTTAGTGATGGTAATATTATGAGGATGGCTTTCAGTAATTCCACTTGCAGTGATGCGCACAAAGCGACTTACAGCCTGCAATGTTTCGATATCCTTGGCACCACAATATCCCATACCTGCACGCAAACCTCCGATAAACTGATGCATACTTTCCTGCAATTCGCCTTTGTATGCCACGCGCCCTACTATGCCTTCAGGTACAAGTTTTTTGATATCGTCTTCAACATCTTGAAAATAACGATCTTTACTACCTTGGTTCATTGCTTCTACTGAACCCATACCGCGATAAGATTTGTATTTCCTACCTTCGAAAATGATAGTTTCCCCTGGTGATTCCTTTGTGCCAGCAAGAAGAGAGCCTAGCATCACACTATTGGCGCCTGCGGCGATGGCTTTTACAATATCACCAGTGTAACGAATACCTCCGTCGGCAATCACAGGGATTCCTTTGCCTTTAAGTGCAGAAGCGACATTCATTACGGCTGATAACTGAGGAAATCCCACGCCTGCCACTACTCTGGTAGTACATATAGAGCCAGGCCCTATACCTACTTTCACTGCATCGGCACCATTTTCAGCTAAATAAAGGGCAGCTTCAGCCGTCGCAATATTCCCTACCACTACTTCTAAGTCTGCAAACTTGTTTTTTACAGCTTTAAGAGCATTTACTACGCCTTTTGTATGTCCGTGAGCTGTATCAATAACTACAGCATCTACACCTGCTTGCACAAGGGCTTCGGCGCGATCTACCACATCAGCAGTAACACCTAAGGCGGCTGCTACGCGCAAGCGCCCTAAATTATCTTTGTTAGAAATAGATTTCTCTTGCAAGTTGGCAATGTCTCGGAAGGTGATAAGCCCTACTAATTTATAATTTTTATCTACTACTGGCAGTTTTTCTACCTTACTGCGTTGCAAAATCCCCTCAGCTTCCTTCATAGAGGTACCTTCATTGGCAATTACAAGGTTTTTAGAGGTCATTACCTCGGTTATAGGGCGATTGTTATCGTGTTCAAAGCGTAAATCACGGTTAGTTACAATACCTTTCAAGATTCCATTGTCATCAACGATAGGGATACCTCCAATACTATTTTCTTTCATACAGCGTTTTGCATCACTCACTTTGCTGTTTAATGGAAGTGTTACAGGGTCGATGATCATACCACTTTCAGCTCGTTTTACTTTCCGTATTTGTTTAGCTTGCTCCTCAATAGTCATATTTTTGTGGAGCACCCCGATACCTCCTTCACGTGCCATAGCTATAGCCATAGCAGCTTCAGTTACAGTATCCATAGCGGCCGAGATAATGGGTACATTTAAAGTAATGTTACGAGTAAAACGTGAAGTTGTCGATACTTCTCGAGGTAATACCTCAGAGTAATTCGGGATAAGAAGAACATCGTCGTAGGTAAGTCCTTCACTAATAATTTTATTTTGGAAATCCATTTTGAAAAAGAGAATTTAGTTGCGTGCAAATGTACTTCTTTTTTTGTATACAAAGCAAGTACTCTACAATATTTCTTTTAATTTTCTTCGTTAGATAGATAAATTTTCAATACTTCTGAAGCTATCCAATAAAATCATTTATAAGTAGCCCAACTTGCTAGAAGTAGCGAAACAAGTTCTTTATGACTGATTTTCACAGTAGAACTTGCAATACTAATAGGAGATCCATACATTTTTTGACTCCATCGCATCATTTTTTTTATCATAAAATTCTTTTCATTAGCAATCAGAGTTTCAGGATTTTTTACTTGTATCAAAATACTTTTATTCCCTTTGATGTTTAATTCTAGAAAACCTATTATATCTTTCCAAGCAATGGAATAATATTTTCGTATTCTTATATGTAAGGCTTTTTCATCTATGGCGATTACCCACTGGTTGTTTAGTAAATTTTTTATGCTAAAAATAGAACCTACAAGACCTAATATCACTGCTAAAATACTTATGATTTCTACAAAAATAATATTTCTTTTACCATCTTCTGATAGGCTGTCAGCATTTAGAAAGCAAAATATTCCAATTGCTGAGATAATAACAGTTAAAAATAATAAGAAAATATTTTTCTTTTTGCTGTTGTAGATTTCTATTCGTTCCATTTATTATTTTTCGATAGCTTGTTTCTTAAAATATTTCTCTTTTATATATTTACTAACTTTGTGATAATAGAATGAAATTATCAAAATTCCTATTACAAAGCTAATAGCACCTATCACTGCTTGTGTAGGATTTAAACTTTCATGAAAATAAAAATCTAAGTTCAAATGTGGAATACAATGATAGAGTGCAAGACTGTGAATAATGTAAATAGAAAGTGTATTTTGCCCTATACGTTGTAAAAAATGGGCTGTAAGTATATCTTTTAGAATTAAAAATACAGCGAAAGTTAGTAGAGTATCTCCCATCCTGAGAAATAGAAATCCATTACGTGCCAATTTCTCAAAATGTTCAATACCTGTGGTTTCAAATAAAAGATGAAATAAATCATACTGATAATGAAAAATAGCTCCAAATATTAAAATAAGCTCATAAAAAACAATATATAAATATTTGCTTTCTCTAAAATAATAAAAAAGCGATCCCATAAAACCTCCTAAGGTTACAAAACCCAACCACGGAAATATAGTAAAGAATGTACCATATACAGGGGTGAAATAATTAGCTATAACTTTAGGTAACCAAGAATATTCATATTTGTTATAGGTCTCGTTGAAAAAGAAAAGTATTAAAGTAATGAGAATTAATAAGATCGGTAATAATTGTTTGACATATTTCCATACTGATAAATAAATGATTACCATCATAATGAGTGCCAGACCTATACAATGCAATATATCTACAAAATAAATATCTCTTCGTAAAATACAAGCTACTACAATAAGCATTAATCCCCGTTTGACTCCTTTTAATACACGCGGATTTTTAAACCCTACACCACTGCGTTCGCCTTCACGAATCAGTAAATAGGTGAAAATAAAACCCGAAATAGTAAGAAAAACAGGAGCAGTAATACCTGTAAAATAGTGCCAAATACGATAGAATGGATTATTTTCATTACAATATTTTTCATCAAGCAAAGCTGTTATAAAATGCCCTTGCAACATCATGCAAATAGCATAAGCCCGTATTACATCAATAAATATTAATCGTTGTTTCATTATATTCTTATAACTTGTTCTTTTCTTTTGTAATAGAAACTGTTTTTATTTCTATGTATTGTGTAGAGAAAATTTCTATGTTAGACTGTTTAAAAGTGTTTTGTATATTTTTTACCAAATCTGATTTTATAAAATACATATGTTCTGGCTGAAATGTATATGCATTAAGCTCATAGGTGGCATTGAGTTCATCAAGTGATATTTGAAAAATATAAGGATGTGGAGTAGGGGAGATGCCATTAGTCATCAATGCGGCCTCTATAAGAAGCTCTTCTATTAAATTGTCAGAATAATCATAACGTACTTTTACACGCACATTAAGTGCCAAACCACATTCCTTACCTATAGAACTGAAGTTCATTGTAGCACCACTTAATATAGCTGAATTTGGAATCGTGATATCTTCATTGTTAATGGTTTTTAGCCTTGTTACCAACGCATTTTTCTCTATCACTGCTCCTATAATCTCCCCTGATTTTATCCAGTCTCCTACTTGAAAAGGTCTCATATAACTGATGACTATTCCTGCAATGGCATTAGAAATTGCCGAAGATGACCCTAATGATATAAGCACACCCAAAAAGACTGAAATTCCTTTGAAAGCATCACTGTCTGACCCCGGTAAGTGCGGAAACATAATTACTAATGCCAATACCCATAACATCATACGTATAAGTATATAAGTAGTATGAGCCCACTCTGGGTGAAACCCCTTTATTTTTAAAATACCTCTTTCTATTTCTAAAGAAAAAAAACGCAATACTTTCAGTATATACTGTGTGATAATTGCTATAATAACAATATTAAATAAATGAGGTAAATAATTTAAAATAGCTATCCCAGCACCTTTTATAGGGTTTGTAATCCAATTGATAATGATTTTTGAAAGATATTGTGTAGAAGGAAAAATATCAAAAATAAGTGGTATAATAGTCATTATCAAAAATAATAAGAACAATATACGCAAAATAGCAAGTAGTTTTACCAAAACCTTTACTACACGTCGCTTTTTGATAAGCTCGTAATTCCTTATTCGGATACCTGTTAAGAAACGATGCTCTGAATTGATAGCTAGTCGCTTTAAAAAACGAAATAAGCGATTGATAGCCCATACCAAAATAAAAGCAATAAATAACACCAAAACTAATTCCCCTATACGTATTAGTATAGTCTTTAAACTGTTTTGCTCTCTATATTTTACAATAATATCTCTGATAATTTTTGAATGGCGATTAGCCAATTCACTTTGGGTACTATCCTCCCAAAGCGCATCCACTATAGTAACTCCTGTGATGATTTTATCTTTATATACTACTGCTAAATAATCTCCCGAAGATTTAACTTTTATAGAATCTGCTATAAAAGATGGGTCTTTATAAAGTTCATTAAGCTTCCCCTCAATGTATTTTACTCGTGTGTCTATATCATAAGGTCCATAAGAAGTATAGAGATAATATAACGTGTCTTTTTCAAAAACAATAGGGCGCCCACGCATCTTATCTCGTAGTTTTTCTATTTCCTTTTCAGTAGTGCTAACACTATTAGTGGTAGTACTCGTAGTTGTACTTGTAGAGCTCTCTTTGGCGATAAGTACCTGTATTTCATTTAGCAACATAGCTATACGTAGAGAGTCTTTTTGTCGGAATTGTTTAATAGTTTCTAATTCCCGTTCTATAACTTTGTTAGAAAGACTATCTACTGTTTGACCCTGTATAGTATACTCACTGAAAAACAATAATATAATAATAAATATCTTAGATGGCATACTTAAATTCTATATCTATTACAATGCAAAAGTACAATAATTTTCTCATATACTCAAAATAAAGGTAACTTAAACGTGCTAAATGTCTAAAAATAAAAAACTTTGGTAATAGAACCCTATTACCAAAGTTGTCTTTAAGTTTTTATCTTTTTGTTGTTATTTGTTCAAGTCCTCCAATACTTTTACTGCTTCGTCTATATATACATCTTTTTCAAGACTTTCGTGCCAACGATCACGACGTAATTTTAAGTCTTCACTAGTCTTTATCTTAGCCTCATCAGAAGCAACTGAACTGAACTTTAAGTTTGATTTATAATCACTAATAGCCTTAAATTTCTTTGCTTGCTCTTCGTTCTTTTCTATTACTTTTTTGTAAGCTTCATAGTTAAGCGGGAAAATATTATCATTTTGCTGTTGCTTAATCCATTTAGCATTCTCATCTATAAGTTTTAAGTATGTATTCTCACTGATACGCTTTTTGCTGTTCTCTATAGCTTTGTCAAAGTTAGCATTGTTAACCCAAGTTGTATATTTAGCAGGTTCTATCTTGTCCCATTGCATAGCATTAGGCATATCTCGTTCTCCAATATCAATATATTTGTATTTATCAGGCACTACGATGTCACTTTCTACTCCTTTTAATTGGGTAGAACCTCCATTGATACGATAGAATTTTTGAATAGTGATTTTCAGTGCACCAAGATCTCCATAATTGTTCTGACGCAAAAAACTATTCAGATCTACAAAACTCTGTACAGTGCCCTTGCCAAAGGTTTGTTTGCCCCCTATGATAATAGCTCGCTTGTAGTCCTGCATAGCTGCTGCCAAAATCTCAGAAGCCGAAGCTGAAAGTTCATTGGTAAGAATTACAAGAGAACCATCCCATTGTGTCTTAGGGTCATTATCCGATAATACATCTCTGCTTCCTCGTGATGATTTTACTTGTACAATAGGCCCCTTAGGAATAAATAACCCTCCTATATCTACAACTGTTTTCAATGAACCTCCTCCATTAGAGCGTAGGTCTATGATAAGCCCATCTATATTCTCTTTTTTTAGCTTCTCTATTTCAAGAGCTACATCGGTTGCAGCATTACGCTGGTTTACATCTTCAAAATCAATATAAAATTTAGGTAAGTTGATAAGCCCATAACGCTTCCCGTTAGCTGTAATCACTACCGATTTAGCATAAGTCTCCTCTATCTCCACTACATCGCGAATAATAGATACTACTTCTATAGTTCCATCTACACGCTTTACTGTAAGACGTACTTCTGTTCCTTTAGGACCTTTGATGAGTTTTACAGCATCATCCAATCGCATCCCTACTATGTCTACTGCCTCTCCTGTACCTTGTGCTACTTTCAAGATCTGGTCTCCTACTTCTAGAAGTTTCCCTTTCCATACAGGTCCTCCCAAGATTATATTAGTAATGGCTACTCCATCAGGCTTTTTCTGCAATTGCGCTCCAATACCTTCAAATTTACCCGACATATCTCTGTCAAAACCTTCCTTTACATCTGGCGCCATATAGTTAGAGTGTGGGTCAAATGTCTCTGTAATAGCATTTACAAACATACTAAACCACTCTTCACGAGTGATGTCGTTGTACATGCTAAACATATCTGCCAATGTCTTTTGAGTCGATTCTATAGATTCTTTCTTAAGCTCCTCATCACTCTTAGGCTTATATTTAGCATCTTTTTCTTTCTTAGTAGCTTCTTCCTTTTGTTTGGTGATATAAGAAGAAAGTGCAGAAAAAGTGATAATTTGTTTCCAACGTTGCTGTAGCTCGGCTTTATTTTTTACAAAAGCGAGATTCTCATAGTCTGTATTGATGCTCTCTTTACTGTTGAAATCAATAGGCTTAGCAAAAATCGATTTTGTAATAGCCTCTGCCTCTTTCATTCGTTGCTTCATTCTTTCATATGAAAGATTAAAAAATGTGATTTCTCCATTTTTGAGATCATCATCTAAACGGGTTTCATATTTCTTAAATTCATTAATGTCTGATTGTAAAAAATACCTGCGCTGCCCATCTATGTTCTTTAAATAACTGTCATACACTTTCTTAGAAAAAGCATCATTAATCTCTACCGGATTAAAATGTGCATTCTTTAGTACGTGCTGTACTATGTCAAGCAATATGCGATCTTTATCCTTGTCAGGATTGTCAAACTTCTTACTTGTAAAACTACAAGAAGCAAATGATATAAATAATAAAAAAAATACAACTGAGATATTCTTCATTGTAAAATAGTGTTTACGATTCATTTAGTTATTAGTTTATTTCTTAATTAATAGACACCTTGTGTTATCAAATTCTGTGCCTTTCTCTTGTCGGACTGATAATTTTTACATTCTGAAATGCAATCGCTCCTCTTATAACCCCAGAAATAGTGTCGTGTAAAGCCTTGATGATTTGCATCTTCAATTCGTTTTTATGATATACCAAACTGATTTCTCGTGCTGGATAAGGCTCCGCAAAATAATGTATCCGTTTCTTTTCTTCCTCTTTTAACTCTAATGAGTGCAAATATGGCAACAAGGTCATCCCCAAACCTTCATTAGCCAAACGTACTAAAGTCTCAAAACTACCACTCTTCAACTGAAAGTGCTGCTTAGATTCTATTACATCTTGATTGCAAATATTCAGTACACTATCTTTAAAACAATGCCCATCTTCAAGCATCAATATATCATTGACATCCAAATCTTCTGAATAGATAGTCTTAGAGTTCTGCAATCGATGATTTTGTGGAATATACGCCACAAAAGGCTCGTAATATAACGGACGCTCTATTATAGATGAATTATGCAATGGAGTAGCCAAAATACCTGCATCATAACTCCCATCTTCTATCTTTTTCAAAATGTTCTCTGTGGTCTGCTCTTCTATCTTTAAACATACTTTTGTGTATTTATGAATGAAATTCGTCAAAAACATAGGTAGTAGAGTAGGGGATACCGTCGGTATAATACCTACCCTGAACTCGCCCCCTATAAAACCTTTCTGCTGCGCAACAATATCACTCATCCTCCCCGACTCATTCACAATTACCTGAGCTTGTTTTACTATTTGCTCTCCTATCTCCGTTATTTGTAAAGGCTTCTTGCTCCTGTCAAAAATAGTAACACCTAACTCCTCCTCCAACTTTTGTATTTGCATACTCAAAGTAGGTTGGGTTACAAAACTGTGCTCAGCCGCTGTAGTAAAATTCTTGTATTTAGCAACTGCCAAAACATATTGAAATTGAGTAATGGTCATAATAAAAGGTGTTATTTAAATGTTTTTATGAGTTGTTTCTCTTCTTCACTAAGGGCTTCCACTTCAGGGACATAGGAAGGGTTCGGTTGATACCAATCTTCTGTCTTAAAAGCATCTTGCAAAGTCTTATCCTTGAATATATATCCGCGTCTGGCAAAAGGTAAATTCCTGATAATACGCTTCTCTTCAGCTGTTTTCTCTGTAGGGTCGCCTAATTCCCTGTTTTTCCCTAATGAAAAAAGAAATTTTTGCCCACTTTCTTTCTCTTGACAACCCCACGGACGCATCTCCGTAACATACAATTCATCTTTAGGAGCAAAGTTCTTTCTCTCAAAGGTCAAAATACCCTGTTGAATATAAAAATTAGTGTAATCTGGCTTTTCAGTTACTTTCCCAACCCCATCGAAAATCCAATCATTACCATTTTTAAAGAAAGTTTTTCTGATAGAAGCTGTTTGTATACTTCCCATATCCAAGATAAGGGTAAAGTCATCAATTTGTTTATTAGCCCAGCGTTTGGCAGCGGTAAGCACGTAATCAAAATCATAGTAATTACATACTCCTCCCGATAGTTTGTATCTATAGGTGTGCTTTACAATGTTCTTTCCCTTTTTAAACTTTGCCTTAAAATGATAAACGTACATAAAATCAATATAGTTACCATCAGTTTCTCCTTTGAAAGTTTTCAAGTCTATACTCTCCACCTTTCCGTTTTTTGCATAAAGAGAGTCAGCTACATAAGCTACTTGATAAGGCAAAAAGTTACTGTTAAGCGATACTGTAAAATCAAACATATAAGGGTGATGCCCATTGATAGGTCTTCCATCTACATCACCACTGGGGCGTCCAGCCTCAAAACCAACTATGATTTCTTTTTCATCTTTAGGATTGAAAAACTCGTAATAGACTGATACTTCTGCAAATTCTTGTGTTTTTTTGATATACAAAATTTCTTTCTTTACTGAAATATCTGTTTCATTAATGGGGACAAGTTGGTTACCTGCCATATAGAAAGCACCATCATTGGCATATACACCAATGCAAAAAGCTAAAAAATAGAGTAATATAAAATTTCTCATAGAGCTATTTGAGTTGTGGCAATACTTCTTTCCCTATTTCTTCAAGTACCTCTCCTGCATTCCTTGTGCAGTATTTCAGTACTAACATAATATGATTTACCCCTATCTTACCAAGTTCCTCAAACATATCTACGAGATAATTACGACCAAGACGAAAACCTAAGTCCATTTTTTGAGGTTCAAAATCAGGGTCTTCCATAAGGTCTATATATACAGGCTGTATATAAGGTTTAGTAGGTTCGCCTTCCTTCTTTAATGCCTCATTCCAATCCTCTACTATCTTTTTAGTAAAAGCAAAATCTCTAGGATAGTAAATCCATCCATCAGCATTCTTTGCAATCCAGTCAAGGTTTACACCCCCTACATGCCCTGTTACATACATTGGTATTCTTTTGTGAATAGGCTTCGGTACTACATCTCCTACCTTCTCCATCAAAGTCCCATAATCATTATTGTAAGTAGGGAACTCTGTGCTCCATAACTTCCTCAGCAAAGCAATATGTTCCGAAACTTGTGCACTACGTAACTCAAAAGGCTTGTTAAAAGCAGGATACTCCACAGGTCTATCCCCAGAAGCTACCCCCATTATAAAACGATTAGGAAAAAGTACATCAAGACTCGCTGAGGCCTTCGCTACGTGTAGAGGATGGCGCAAAGGCAATATCACACTCGCTATCCCAAATTTAATGCGTTGTGTAAGTGTAGCTATGTGCGATAAATAAATCCAAGGGTCATAAATCTGCCCTACTTCTTTAAAGTCCGGATTATTCAATGGTATATCGCGCACCCACACAGCATCAAATCCCAAATCCTCTGCCCGTTGAATTAACTCTATTTGGTTCTTCATCGTAGGAATAGCTCCCTCATACGACTCTATGGGCAACAATACCCCAATAGATAATTGATGTGCGTCTATCATTTCTTTCTGATTAATTTTTGAGTGGCAAAAGTATAAAAAAAATAGCTTATAAAAAACTATATAGCACTTTTTATTTTTTTATCACAAGGTATTCAGCTCTGTAACACTCCCTCAAAACACCTTTTAACCCTCTCAATACCCTGATATTATAAATCAAATACCGAGTTGCGCTTCATAAAAAAAACATCTTTGATACGCAGTAATGAAGCCAATAATAAATACACCCCAAAACCCGCTCCCAACGTAGCAAAAGTACCATAAATGAAAAATATCCGCACATCCTTAGCACGCATCCCCAATTTCTCAGCCAAACGCGCAGATACCTCAAAACCATATTGCTCTAAAAAATATCTAAATCGTAACATAATCATTAAACATTAACCATTAACCATTAACCATTAATCATTAACCATTAATCATTAACCATTAACCATTAACCATTAACCATTAATCATTAACCATTAATCATTAA
>CAUQUO010000010.1:0-68363 GCA_963521335.1 uncultured Capnocytophaga sp. | reverse complement strand
AGATAAAGTATTTCATAGATGAGTTATAATGCTATTTACTAATTTCTAATTCCTACCTTGATATACATTCGCTGTTTGTTAGGTTTGTTTTCCTCATTATAAAAACATGCACTTGGATTTATTGAGGCATACAATAAACCATTTTCATTCCAAAATATAGGTTCCCTACCCAAATTATAGGCTACCCATCTTTTAATAGGAGCTTCATCCAATACTTTTTTGAGAGTTAAAGGAACTTTGCGCTCTACTTTATACAAAGAAATAAATGATTTTCCTCCTTCGTCTTGCAAATTCCTTCCTAAGCTAATAATATATTCGTGATTAGGAGAAAGATAAGGAAAATACTCCATATAAGTTTTCGTTCCCGTAGTTTTATCTATAAAAAAATACCCAAAATTATCCCCTTCATTTATTGATACCAAATACTGATTCAACATTTCTACCTGCCCCAAATACTGAAAATATTGCACATAAGGAGGGGTATCATTATCTTGGTCTTTTAAGAAAACTGTTTTATTTTTGCACTTGAGCGCTATAATCCCTTTGTTTTTAGCCACTATAAGGGTGTCTTCTGTAAGAAAATCTATTTTATTTTGTAATGCTTTTTGGTATTCATCACGAGAAATTTGTTCAATGAAAAAGAACTCTTCAATGCTTCTTTTATCAGAAGAATAATCGGTTTCTTCTAAAAAATTGCTTGTGAATAATCCTTTTAAAGCCTCCCAACTTCCTACATCTTGTTTAGGAATAAAATAATCTTGCTTTGTTTTATAAAAATGAGCGGATTCGGCTATAATATTCACCTTTTCTCCAAAAAAGTAAGCATATTGATTAAAGATGCTATCTTTTATACTCTGAATATCTTCATATAATGGAATATCATTCTTGTCAATCACATACATCTCCTTCTCCACTGGCACAAACACTTCTTCCTGCTTTTCCTCTACTATAGCACTTTCCCCTGCGGGTTGTTTTCCTTGAAAGAGGTTACAACCTGCAAATAATAAGATTGATACATATAGTAGTAAGATTTTCATTTCTTAATATATTTTTTAGTTCCTTTTTCTACTAATATCTCTTTATAAGTTCCACTCTTTGTATAAAAAGTAAAGATTATAGCCGTCATTACATAATCCTTACAACCTTTACAACACTTTTTTATAAGACTATCTTCCAGAATATCGCCGACAAAATTACGTTTGAATCCTCCGCTCGCGACTACTATGAAGCTGCTAATTACCTGCTCAATTCCAATGGAGACCTCAACAAAGCCAATGAGTTCATCTCCAAGTCTCTCAGTATGCAGAAAGATGCCCCCTATTATATGTATCGTGCCCAAGCGATCATCCTCTCCCGATTAGGAAAGACCAAAGAAGCCATCAAGGCGACGGAAACCTCCCTACAAAAAGCCAAAAAAGAAGGCAATGAGGATTATGTAAAAATGAATCAGGACTCTATTTTCCAGTGGAAGAAAAAAAGATAGAAATATATTTAGGTAATAATACCAATCAAGAGTTTTGACATTTCAACTCTTAATCCACATTAAAAAGCAACAGGTAATAGTTCTTCTCTATTGCCTGTTACTTTTTACCTCTTACTTAATTGGAAGATTAAGACTTATCTTTACATTATCTCCTACAATAGCTCCAAAGAAACCACTTCCTACATTAAATGGCTTACGAGAGAGTTCAAAATCCATTTTGAGTATATCCCCTTCTATACTAAAAGGGATTTCCTTACTTTGAGTTTTACCCTTTATCTTTATATCAAAGGTGCCGAGATATTTTCCTTGAGATACTTTAGTAATTTTGGTAGATTGCATCTCAATGTATGGGTAGTTTTTTGCATCAAACCACTCTTGATTTTGCAAATGTTCATCTCGCTTATCACTTTCAGTATATACACTTGCTATCTCCGCCTTTCCATAGATATTTGTCTCTGGGTCTATATGATAGCTATACTTCTTAAATTTCCCTTTTACTGTGAGAAAACCTTTCTTGATAGAGAAAGCTATAGGAGTTTTTGTTTGTGCTTGTCCCATAGTAGGAGTAGCTGCAAATACAGAAAATAATAGGAAGATTCCTACAAACAACTGTTGAAATACTTGTGTCTTCATTATTTTATTTCTTTTATTATTTCTGGGTGCAAAGTAACGGAGAATGCAACAAATAAAAATTACCTTGTGGTAATAAAGACTAAGAGCGTGCCATTCTGTTGCGAATACGACTAAGTGATTGTGGGGTAACACCTACAAAAGAAGCTATATCCTTTAGGTTAAGTCTCTGTATAAGAGGCTTATTTATAGATAAAAATCTCAGATACTTTTGTTCAGGAGTATCCACAAGCCTTGAGGTAATATGTGAAACTGTCCCTATGAAATAGTGCTCCATCAAAAGGCGACCAAACCGCTCTCCCTGAGATACTTCCCTATAAAAACGCTGGAGATCAGCATAGGTGATCGCCAGTAGCTGTGTATCTTCCAAGGTTACAATCGTCTTATTGGTAGGGGTTTGGCTCAAGAAACTCTGTACATCAAAAGCAAAGGAATTTTCAGCATTGAAATAAACAGTAAGTTCTTTCCCCTCATAATTGATATAATGGCGCAAAAGCCCCGATACTATAAAATACATATGCTTACAAACAGCCCCCTCTCTAAGAAGTATATCCCTCTTAGCAAGAGACAAAGGTGTAAAAAGCTCCCCTATCAACTGTTCTTCAGCTGGGGACAAGGAGATATATTCCTTTATTTTTTGAATAAGTAGTTCTTTGTGGATCATTTGTAATTAGTCACTATTTATACATATCAATATCTATCCAAGCATTAAGCCTATGAAGTAGTTCTAGTATTTTATTATCAAAAACGATGGCAGGACAGCTCTCCTTAGGACTCATTTCTACACAAAAAAGTAATTTTGAGGTAAGAGCAAACGCTTTAATAAAGGAAGCTAATTCTTCCAAACAAGGCGTTATCTGAGCGGCAAACACCTGTAAATTATCTTCTATAAGAAGAGTTTCAAGAGGAGCAAAGTTATATTCCCAAAAAGTCTCTTCACTGACGCGATATTTTAGCTGGTCTCCCTTATGAGCGGTCTGAGTAGGTGGAAAACCTATGATATTGGTTACCTTATCCACATCAAAATAGTCTCCATATATACAAAAAGAAAGACGAATAGTGGTTAGTTTGTGTTTCATTAGTTCGTTATTTGTTATTTACTGCTGACTGCTATTTGATTCCTATTCTAACATAGGTGCGCTTATCAATATCTTCCGAGAAGTATCTGCATATAGTAGGCATATACAGATACCCATCATTACTAAAAAACTCAGGTTCTTTTTCATCATAATCAAGTAGCCAATAATGAGGCTTCAGTGTAATCAGTTTTTTAAAAGTAAAAGAACCCTTCTTTTCTACTTTATAGAGCGTTAAGATTATTGAATAATAATCGCTATATACATCCACTACATACTTGCTATCAGGTGTCGGAAGTGGGTTGCTCCCCATTTCTGTCTCTGCTCCCGTTTGCTTATCTATAAAAAGAGTTTCAAAGCTCCTATAGACTACACGCAATACTACATATTGCTCTAAATCAGGTATTTCTCCTAAATAGTTATGAAATGTAACTCCTGTGTCTTCTGTAGGACCTTCATCTAAGAGCGTTACTGTTTTCTTTTTACAAGGAAGGATCATTACTCCTGATTCTTGCTTAACAGCTAAACTATCTTTCTTGAGAAAATCATAACGATGTTTGAGTGCCTGCTGATACTCTTGCCGAGGTATCCTTTCTATCGTAAAAAACTTACCAAAAGTAGTAGTATCTGACACTTTATCTCTTCCTTCGTCAATAGCCTCCAAAAATTTCTTCCCTGTAATATCAAGTATATCTTCTACAAGTGGCCATTCCGGTTCTTCCACAGGCAACCATTCAAACTCTTTTACAAGTGTATTTTCTTCTACCTGCTGTTGCCCTTGAAAGAAGTTGCATCCTGCAAATAATAGCGTTACAAAAATTATTACAAAGTGTTTCATTTGCTCTCATTAAGACTTCGCAAAGATAAACATTTTTTTCCTAATACTTCCTTACTACAGCAGAAAATTTTTCTCCCTCACTCTCTCCATTCCTACCCCTGCCCTACCCTCGCCTAAAAACTTTGGCATATTTATTGCCCCTCAATCTATTATAAACTATAAATCGTATTGTAAATTGAAAATCATTATCTCCCCCGCTAAAACCATCAACGAAACTTCTCCCCTACCTACTACCCTCCATTCTTCTGCTATCTTTCCTAAAGAAATCTCTGAAGTGCACAACGCTCTTAAAAACCTATCTCCTCAAGAACTATCTGCCCTGATGAGCATCTCTCCTAAGTTGGCCAACCTCAACTGGCAACGTAATCAAGCCTTCTCTATGCCTCTCACCCCTCAAAACGCTCGCTCTGCTCTCTTTGCCTATGATGGCGATGTCTATGAAGGTATCGATGCCTATTCTCTTACCGAAAAACAAACCCTCAAACTGCAAGATACCTTGCGTATCCTCTCTGGCCTCTACGGACTCCTAAAACCTTTAGACCTCATCGCCCCATACCGCTTAGAAATGGGCATCAAACTCCCCGTAAAAAAGGCTCCTAATCTCTATTCCTTTTGGAAAAACAAAATCACTCAAGCTCTAAATGACGAACTACAAGATGGCGAACTCTTCATAAACCTCGCCAGCGAAGAATATTTTAAGGCTATCGATACCTCTCTACTAAAAGTCCCCGTGATTACACCTATCTTCAAAGATTACAAAGGAAACTCTCTCAAAGTCATAAGCTTCTATGCCAAAAAAGCTCGAGGTCGTATGGTGCGCTTCTTAGCAGAAAACGAGATTTGTTCAGTAGATGATTTGAAAGGATTTAACGCTGATGGGTATGCCTTTGCCGAACAGTTTTCTAAAGGGAATAACTTGGTATTTGTAAGATAACCTAAAAGAGGTTTTTACCAATAAGTAATCTTTCTTTGGATGATATTTACCTTTTTCCCATCATAATAGACAGCTTTTTGTACCCAATTACCTTGCTCATCCAATTTATACTTAAAGGTATATGTTTTGGGAGCTTCATACGCTTCCTGTTTTACGGTAAATGTTTCAGGAAAATCTCCATTACCATATGTATAATTTAATTCAAAACCTTCAATTCCTTTCTTGTCGATTGTCAAAATATGGCGTTTTAAGAATCCTTTAGATGTATATTCGTACTCTTGAAAGTAGTAGGCTACTCTATTAAGAATTTTGTTGCCTTTTTTATCGTATTGATAAGTAGAAGTACTCCTTCCCTTACCCTCATCATCATAGTAAGTGCAAGAGATAGGTTGGTTCTCTTTATTTAGAGAGCAAGTGCTCAAAAGGCGTTTTTCTTTTATCTCTCCATTATACATATATTCCTGCCGAGTTTGGTTTTTATCGTCATAGACAAAAGTATATTCGTATTTTAAAAAATCCCCTCTTTCATACTCCTTTATACTGATAGGCCTATCCTTATCATCATAAGTAATTTTAGTAGTGCGTTTAATAAAAGCATTTGTAGTATATTCAGTAATAAAGCCTTTGTTATTTACTGATATATCCATTGCTTTTTCTTGTTCAAATATTGGAGTAGTTATCCATTTTGTTTGCTTCTCCGTACTCTCTAATACCCCATAAATTTGGATATTAACTGTTTTTACCTTCCCTTTTAAGAAAAGTTCTTTTAAGGTAGGTATTTCCTGAGAGTTAACGATTTGTATAATAAAAAGTGATAGGTAAAGTATAAAGTGTTTCATTGTTAATTATTTATTGTTAATTGAATCACCAGCCCTTCATTCCCTCTCACATTGAAAACGGTATTGTCTTCAAAAATGAAGTATTGCCCCTTAATCCCCATAAGTCTACCCCTATAAGTAGGCGTTTGCAACAACTGCAACGAACGCACTTGGGTAGGATACTTCAATACCGGAAAATGAATCTGCAACGGAACAATATCCTCCGTAATATAAGGTTGTATCTCATCAGGCAAAAAGTCACGCACCTCCAATTTTACTCGCAATAAATCCACAGGCGTAAGCTGATTTGTAAGCATCTTACGCCAATTCGTCTTATCAGCCAAATGCTCCTTCAGCGCCACCTCTGCTACCCCCGCCAGATACCTATTAGGCACCTCTGCAAGCACAAGCGCCTCATGCGCCCCTTGGTCTATCCAGCGCGTAGGTGCCTGCGTTTTCCGCGTTACCCCCACCTTCACATCACTCGAATTCGCCAAATACACATAATGAGGTTGCAACTGCACCTGTTGCTCATACCCCAAATCCCGATCCTCAATATTCAAATGAGCCTTACTCAGCTCCGGATGCATCACCCAATCAGCCGTCTGAGGAACCTCAAAAAAACATTCCTTACAATACCCCTGACGAAAAATAGGCTTGTTCTCCCCACAATGCATACACTCAAAACCCATAAATTGCAAACTTATCTCTTTGTCCAACAAAGAATTCACCTGAATATAATCCCCCCGCATAGGAAGATAATAACGAATAGGATCCCCCCATTCACTAAGCATTTTCTGTAATACCCCTTGAAACATAATTATTTTTTCACTTAAAAGTTACCGGCAAAAATACAACATTTTCACTAAAACCATACAAAAAATATCTTTTTAATCTAAAACCACACAAAAATACAACATTCTCACTAAAACCATATAAAAATACATATTTTTTATCTCAAAACTCCTCTTACCTCTTACCTCTTACCTAAAAACCGCCCGTGTGGCTCGCCCCCATTACTCCCATTACTCCCATTACTCCCATTATTCCCATCATCGCTCATCAATCATCAATTTCTTACCTCTTACCTAAAAACCACCCGTGCGGCTCGCACCCCATTACTCCCATTATTCCCATCATCAATCATCAATTTCTTATCTCAAAACTCCTCTTACCTCTTACCTTACAAACTCCTTGGAGCAAGCTTAAAGCAACCTTGGAGCAACACCTGATTCCTAAAATTTGCTAATTCCATAAATTGTCGTACTTTTGTCCCGCAATTTTAATAAACATTTTTACACAATGAAAAAAGTAATTTTATCAGCTCTGTTTTTAACCACAATGATCGCAGAAGCTCAGCAATCCTTTGCAGGGCTCCGAGAAAGCTCCTATAGTGGAATCTACCAAGCCACTGCCAACCCCGCTTATATGATAAGCAATAAACGCAGTTGGGACGCCAACATCGTTAGTGTCAATGCCGGATTTTCCAATAACGCAATTAAACTCGTCTCTACTGATTTTACCAAACAATTCAACGACTACACCCGCTTAGATGCCAATAACACTCTCTTAGCTCAAAACGATATCAATGCACGCATAAATGTAGACGTTCTTGGCCCCTCTCTTTTCCTCAAAATAAACGACCAACACTCAGTAGGTTTCTTCTCCAGAGCAAGAGTCTTAGGCAACCTAAATAATGTAGATGCCAAAATGCTACAAACCTACATCTCTGATTTTGAGAAAATGGAACTCAGAAACAACTATAGCATAGACCTCAACAACCAAGAAGTTGTCCTAAACGCCTTCTCTGAAGTAGGATTCTCTTGGGCTGGCGAACTCTACTTCGATGGTCACAACGCCTTCAAAGCAGGTGCTACCATAAAATACGTAATGGGCGCAGCCAACCTATACGCCGGATTTCGCGACTTCAACGGTACTGCTAGCCTCACCACCGATACCAATACCCGTAAAGTAATGCTCAACATCCAATCAAATAACGGTGTTTTCGAAGTAATGAACGGCGGTAGCGACCTCATTAGCAATTTCAACGCTGGTGATTTATTAGCTTCCAAAGCCTCTACTGTAGGTTTCGACCTTGGCTTCGTTTATGAATATAGAAAAGACGGATGCCGCGACTGCCATAATAGACCTCACGACCTGAGAATAGGACTATCTATTATGGATATCGGTAGAATTAAATATACTACCAATAAAGAATCCTATACCTACAGAATGCCTAACTCTGGCCCCGTATCTTTCGATTTAGACGATATCTCCGAAGAAACCTTGAAAAACGCAGGATTTAAAACTGAAAAAGCTATAGGTCGCAATGTGAGATCCTCTCTCCCTACCACCTTCAACCTCAGCGCCGATTACCGCGTTATAGACGGATTTTATGTAAACGCCGCTACCCAACTCAATATCACCTCAAAATCCAACTCCGATTTGTACAACGCCCGATATGCCAACGAATTCTCTATAACCCCACGATTCGATACCAACTCATTCGGAGCCTATCTACCTATATCATACAACCAAATATCTAAAATGAACCTAGGACTCGCCTTGCGTTTAGGCCCTCTCGTTTTAGGATCTAGCACCTTCATAGGAAACTTCGTAACCAAATCTGCCAAAGAAATAAACTTCTTCGTCGGATTGCGCTTCGGTCATAAAGCCTATCCCATAGAAATATAATCAATCCTTCAAAATTATAAATTAAAGAAGCTATCCGTATTTTTATACAGATAGCTTCTTTTTAATATTATTTTTATACCTTTGCCCCTAAAATCAAACCCTATGTTAAATTTTATAATCTATATAATAGCCTATCCCATCATATGGGGCATCTCTCGTTTGCCTTTCCCTATCCTATACGCCCTTTCAGATTTCCTCTACTTCATTATCTATACCCTACTTAAATATAGAGTAAAAGTAGTACGCAAAAACCTACATACCTCATTCCCTTTTAAAGACGAAAACTCTATAAAAAATATAGAACGCAAATTCTACCACCACTTCTGCGATACCCTCATTGAAATGATAAAATCATACGGAATGAGCGAAAAAGAAATGAAAAAACGAATGGTCTATACCAACCTCAATATCCTAAAAAAATACGAAACCGAAAAAAGAAATATCCTCTTTATGTGTAGCCACTATGCCAGCTACGAATGGTTGCTATCTCTAGCCTATTATCTACAACACAAATCATACGCCCTTTACACTCCATTAAGCAACCCCTATTTCGATAAACTCCTACAAAAAATACGAATGAAACACCATAGCTATTTGCTCTCTCGCTATACCGCACATCGAGAAATGAAAAAACACAAAGACGCTCAAGAAGTTTATTGCTATGGCTTCGCCTCCGACCAAATCCCTAATAACGACAAAAACTATTGCCGACCCTTTTTAGGCCTAAATGTCCCCGTCTTTACTGGCGCCGAACGTTTAGGAAAAGCTCTCAATACCGTTATCGTTTTCGCCAAAATAGAAAAAATAAAAAGAGGTTACTACCAAACTACTTTCGAAGTACTTGCAGAAACCCCTAAAAATTATGTAGATTATCAAATTACTGATGCTTTCTTCGAGCGAATTAATAGACAAATATACGACGAACCTGCCTATTACCTATGGACTCACAATCGCTTCAAAAGAATGCACTAACAATATCTTAAAAATCAAAAATAGATACTGATACATCTTCAACCATACACTCTTTTTGTTCTCCTGTGAGCATATTTTTCAATACAAAAGTACCCTTAGCAAGCTCACTCTCCCCTATAATGATTACATAAGGAATACTACGCTTATTGGCATACTCCATTTGTTTCTTCACCTTAGTAGCTTCCGGATAAAGTTCTGCTCTCTTCCCTAGCTTTCGCAATTTTTGTAAGAGCTTCAAGCTTTCCAAAGCTTCCGCATCTCCAAAATTGATACAAAGCACCTCTACACTACTACTCAACGACTCAGGATACAAATTCAACTCCTCCATCACCAATCCAATACGGTCTAACCCAAATGAAATACCTATACCACTCATCCCCTTAAGCCCAAAGATACTCGTAAGATCGTCATAACGACCCCCTCCTCCTATAGAACCCATCTGTACTCCCGCAGGAGCTGCTATCTCAAAAATAGCTCCTGTATAATAATTAAGACCCCTCGCCAAAGTAACATCAAGATCCAAAATAGCTGTCTGCAATTGCAACACTCTTATTTGTGCCTCTATAAAAGCCAACTCTTCAATCCCTTTCAATCCCGTTTCAGAACCTTTGAGAATTTCTTTTAAAGCTCCCAACTTCTCCTCAAAACTACCCTTAAGTCCAAATATAGGCTGTAACTTCTCTATAGCCTCATCGCCAATACCTCTCTCTTTCATTTCTTTGATAACTCCCTCTTCTCCTATCTTGTCAAGCTTGTCAAGCGCTACCGTAAAATCAATAAGCTTATCACTCTGCCCTATCATTTCAGCAAAACCACTCAATATCTTTCGATTATTGATCTTGATAGTAACCCCTTTAAGATTCAACGCCGTAAATACAGCATCATAAAGCTGTACAAACTCTACCTCTTGCCATAAACTATAGCTCCCTACCACATCAGCATCACATTGATAAAACTCCCTGAAACGACCCTTTTGAGGACGATCAGCACGCCATACAGGCTGTATTTGATAACGCTTAAAAGGAAACGTAAGCTCTCCCTGATGTTGCACTACATAACGCGCAAAAGGCACTGTAAGGTCATAACGCAAAGCCTTCCCCGCAATTTGAGGTGATAATTTATTAGCATTCTTAGCCTCCCAATCTTCCTCATTAGCCTCCTTCGTAAAATCCCCTACATTCAAAATCTTAAAAATAAGCCGATCGCCTTCCTCTCCATACTTCCCCATCAATGTCTCATATTTCTCAAAACTCGGAGTCTCAATTGGTTGAAAACCAAAAGCCGTAAAAGAATCTTTAATTGTGTTGATAATAAAGTAACGCTTAGCCAATTCCGCAGGTGAAAAGTCTCGCGTCCCCTTAGGGATACTCGGTTTTTGTATTGCCATTATTCTTTTAGTTATTTATCATTAATAAACTCATTATTCCTTATATGTTGCAAAAGTACAAAAACATTTCCGATTGACAAAAATAGAACGCCCATTCCACCCCTTCTGCCCTACACCTATCCTATAAAAACAAATATTATTCTTGCCCGAAAAATAGTGTTCCCTATTCTTATAAATCCTAATTTGATCACCTCAATATTTTTGTAACCAAAAACAAGAGCGCCCCGAAAATTGTATTTTCGGGGCGCCCTCATTATAATCATTAATAATTAATAATTAATAATTATCACTGTACCCTATCGCTTTCCCTATAAGAGTCGTCGAAGTGCAATCTGTTACCTTCACCATTACAAAATCACCTACCTTATAATCTCCCTTAGGAAAGACCACTACAGTATTCTGCGTATTCCGCCCCATCCATTCCTTATCCGACTTCTTAGAATTCCCCTCTATAAGCACCTCTACAATATTCCCCACCTGCGCTTGCGTGCGATACAAACTGTGCTTCTGTTGCAAGTCTATAATCTCTGTAAGCCTCCGCTTCTTCACCTCCTCAGGCACATCATCTTCAATCTTCCGCGCCGCCAAAGTACCAGGACGCTCCGAGTAAGCAAACATAAAACCAAAATCATACTTCACATACTCCATCAGCGAAAGCGTATCACGATGGTCTTCTTCCGTCTCCGTAGGAAAACCCGTAATCATATCCTGCGAAATAGCACAATCCGGTATACGCTCACGTATATTATCTATAAGTGCAAAATACTCTTCACGCGTGTGAAGACGATTCATCGCCTTGAGAATGCGATTGCTACCACTCTGCACCGGCAAATGAATATACTTGCAAATATTGTGATGCTTTGCCATTGTGTCTATCACATCAAGCGTCATATCCTGCGGATTAGAAGTAGAAAAACGAATCCGTATCTTAGGATAAGCCGTAGCTACCATATCAAGCAATTTAGCAAAATTGATAGCCGTAGCCTGTTGCATCTCTGTCGCCTTACTAAAATCCTTTTTCAGCCCTCCACCATACCATAAATAGCTATCCACATTCTGCCCCAAAAGTGTAACCTCCTTAAATCCTCGCTCTTGCAAATCCCCTATCTCATTCAAAATAGAATAAGGATCCCGACTCCGTTCACGACCTCGAGTAAAAGGAACTATACAAAAAGTACACATATTATCACACCCTCGTGTGATTGATACAAATGCCGTTACCCCATTGCTATTCAATCGTATAGGCGCTATGTCAGCATACGTCTCATCTTTAGAAAGAATTACGTTCACAGCCTCTCGCCCCCCTTCCACCTCTTCCAAAAGGTTCGGCAAATCTTTATAAGCATCTGGCCCCACTACCATGTCAACAATCTTCTCTTCCTCAAGAAAAGCATGTTTTACACGCTCTGCCATACACCCCAAAACTCCCACCTTCATAGCAGGCTTTTTGCGCTTGTATACATTAAACTGCTCCAAACGTTTCCGTATCGTTTGCTCAGCCTTATCCCGCACCGAACACGTATTGATAAGCACCAAATCTGCCTCATCTACAGAATCCGTAGTATTATAACCCACTTTTGAAAGAATAGAAGCCACAATTTCACTATCCGAAAAATTCATTTGGCACCCATAACTCTCAATATAAAGCTTCTTAGTATTGCTGTTCTGCCCTTGCAACACAAGGCTTTGCCCTTGCTTGCTTTCATCTATTTCTTTTGCCATAAAAGTATATGTTACTTCATTAGAGGGCGCAAAGATACAAAACATACCGCAATAATCTCCAAAACAGAAAATTTTTCTCCTAACCCTCCCCTATATTCCCCTTATACCCACAGTATACCCACAGTACACCTACCCCATACCAACCCCAAAAGTATAAAAAACTACAAAAATGAATATTTGTAGAAAAATATACTACAAAAACCCAAAAAATTAGAAAAGAACCATTAGCCATTATCCCAACACTTTGCCAAAATCCCAAAACACTCACAAAACCAATCAATAATGATGAATAAACATCAGTTCAATATAACAAAAACCCTGATTTACAATCTCATTTTTCAATTGTCAATTATCTATTAATTGATAAACTATCCGTGTAATCCGTACGAGATTTTAAAATTCATTTGATTGATAAATTACATCCCTTACACCAAACTCACATTGATTAATCACCTATCATTAATCATTAAACATTAATCATTAAACATTAATCATTAAACATTATTATAACCTCTTAAATAATAGTATCTTGTAATAAACACTGAAAATATTTTTTGCGATTATTGTATGTATTTACAAATAAAATAGTATCTTTGTGCCTCAAAAAAACTTTTTGATAAAAAACAGATGACAATAGAAGTAAAAAAAGAAGGTAAATTTTCATACATCGAAAAAGGTGAAGGAACCCCTATCATTGTCTTGCACGGCCTGATGGGAGGGCTCAGTAACTTTGAAGAAGTAGTTTCTTTTTTTTCCAAAAAATATAAAGTGGTAGTCCCAGAACTACCCCTCTTCTCTATGCCATTACTTACTATCTCAGTAAAAAATCTGGCAAAATATATCCATAAATTTATCAAACATAAAAAGTTTGAAAAAGTTTTTTTATTAGGAAATTCATTAGGAGGACACGTAGGCCTACTCTATACCAAAGTACACCCAGAAAACGTCTTAGGACTTATACTCACCGGTAGCTCTGGCTTATATGAAAACGCAATGGGAGACGGCTATCCCCGACGTGGAGACCGCGAATTTATCAGAAAAAAATGCGAAGAAGTCTTTTACGACCCTGCAGTAGCCACCGATAAAGTCGTAGACGACGTCTTCGAAACCATCTCCGATCGCTCTAAACTTATTAGAACTTTAGCCTTCGCCAAAAGCGCTATCCGAAATAATATGGCTAAAGACCTCCCTAAAATGCAAACCCCTACCTGCCTTATCTGGGGAAAAAACGACAATGTAACTCCCCCTAAAGTAGCTGAAGAATTTTACGAACTATTGCCCAACGCACAGCTCCACTGGATAGATAAATGTGGCCACGCCCCTATGATGGAACACCCTCAAGAATTCAATCTAATATTAGACAACTGGCTTCAAACTATCAATAAATCATAACTGAATAAAGTGATTAAAAAAGCTGAATTTGTAATGAGCAACGCTCAGGTAAACAAATGCCCAAAAGAAAACTTACCCGAGTATGCATTTATAGGACGATCAAATGTAGGTAAATCGTCTCTTATCAATATGATCACCAATCATAAAAACTTAGCTAAAACATCAGGAAGACCAGGTAAAACTCAACTCATTAACCACTTTAAAATAGACAACAGCTGGTTCTTAGTAGACCTACCTGGATATGGATACGCCCGCGTATCAAAATCTACTAAAAAAGTCTTCCAACAATTCATAACCAACTATTTCAAAGAACGAAAACAACTCGTTTCAGCTTTCGTATTAGTTGATATCAGACACCAACCTCAAAAAATAGATATCGATTTTATGCAATGGTTAGGCAATAATGGCATCCCCTTTGCTATAGTATTTACAAAAGCAGACAAACTCAAACCTATGGCTATAGAACGAAATATTCAAATATACCAAGAAACACTTCTCCAAAATTGGGAAGAATTCCCCCCTTATTTCATCACTTCAGCCGAAAACAAAACAGGTAAAGAAGAACTCACTTCTTATATAGAAAACATCAACAAAAGTTTGTAAAATAATGAATAAAAACACCATATTAGGTTGGGCTACCCTCATAATGATAATCGTAGGATTAGGCCTTATCGCCTTAGGAATCTTTAAATACAACGAAGTCGCTGGCTTCGGCTTCGGAGCCGTAGGCATAGGCTTTCTCGCTATCGCTTGGGTATTCAACGCCCTAAAAGGAAGAGTATAACAATAATAATATAATAGAAAAGAAAATTAATTTATGATGAATATACCTAATCAATTTCAAGTAAAACCCTTCAAACAAGAAACTTATTTGGTAGAAGGTGAACTACGCCAATGGAAAGGCGAGTTCGCTGATATCTATTCTACTATCTCCTCTACCGATACCTATGCACCCACCCTTTTAGGAAGCGTGCCTGCCCTCGGCGAACGTGAAGCTTTAGAAGCCCTACACTCCGCCTCCGATGCCTATAACAAAGGTAAAGGATTATGGCCTACAATGAAAGTAAAAGACCGCATCAGCGCTATGCTTAAATTTGTAAAACAAATGGAAAAACAACGCGATGAGGTCGTAAAACTAATGATGTGGGAAATAGGTAAAAGCCTCGACGACTCCCGTAAAGAGTTTGACCGTACCGTAGAATATATCTATGATACTATCAATGCTTATAAAGAACTCGACAACGACGCTTCTAAATTTGTACAACGAGACGGAGTATATGCTCTTATACGTAGAGGCCCCTTAGGAGTCGTACTCTGCTTAGGACCCTATAACTACCCTCTCAATGAAACCTTCGCACTGATTATCCCTGCACTTATTATGGGAAACACAGTTATATTTAAGCCCGCTAAACACGGAGTATTACTCTTTACTCCTTTATTAGAAGCTTTCCAAAACTCTTTCCCTCGTGGGGTAATCAATATCCTCTATGGACGCGGACGTACTGTGGCACCCCCTATTATGCAAAGTGGTAAAATAGATGTCTTAGCCCTCATAGGTAATAGCAAAACTGCCATTGCCCTGCAAGACCAGCATCCTAAAAAAAACCGCTTGAGATTAGTATTTGGGTTAGAAGCCAAAAACCCTGGTGTTATCCTCCCCGATGCCAACTTAGATTTGGCAGTAGAAGAATGTATAAAAGGAGCACTCTCTTTCAACGGGCAACGTTGTACAGCACTTAAAATACTCTATGTACACGCCAAAATAAAAGATGAATTTATTAAACGTTTTGCCGAAAGAGTAGATTCCCTCAACTTCGGAAACCCTTGGGATGAAAAGGTAGCTCTTACCCCATTACCTGAAGTAGAAAAGCCTGCTTTCTTACAAGAACTTATAGACGACGCTCTTGCCAAAGGCGCTACTATACAAAACAAAAAAGGAGGAGAACGCACCGATAACTTTATCTTCCCTGCTGTACTCTACCCCATAACTAAGGATATGAGAGTCTATAACGAAGAGCAATTTGGCCCCCTTGTACCTATCAAACCTTTTTCTCATATCAATGAGATTATTGATGAAATATCCGACTCTAAATATGGGCAACAGATCAGTTTGTTTGGAGAAGACCCTCACGAGCTCTCACCCCTTATTGATATGTTAGTGAACTTAGTATGTCGTGTAAACCTCAATAGTTTATGCCAGCGAGGCCCAGATGTCTTCCCTTTTACAGGGCGTAAAGACTCTGCAGTAGGTACTCTCAGTGTACACGATGCTTTGCGTTCTTTCTCTATACGCACCTTTGTCTCATTTCAAAACAATGAGTACAACGGGAAAATAGTAGAAAACCTATTAAATACTGGTGCTTCAAACTTTATCAACACTGATTTTATTCTATAAATGAAGATTTATAAAACAAAAAAAGCTGTCTTTTTAAGACAGCTTTTTTTGTTACTTATTATCTTGCTTATTAGCTTTCTTACTTCCTTCATACATCTTGTATTGTAACAATCTGCTTTCTAATTTCCCATTGAATAGTTTTATCTTCCGAGAGGGGCGTAATCCTACGTACTTCATACCTTCTAAATTGGAAGTGATAAACCATGCTTCAGTATTGGGGTAATGATGTTTTAGGGTATTTCCTATAGAGCTGTAAAGTGATTCTACATCGGTTTGGAGGCGCTCGTTATAAGGAGGGTTAAAAACCATATGTAACGGTTTCTCTTTATCTTCTTTTTCAGTAGTAAAAAAGTCTTTTTGATATATCTTTATATAATCAGCTAAGTTAGCATTAGCTAAATTGTCTTTAGCTTTAGCTACCGCTGAAGGAGCTTTGTCATACCCTATAATTTGGTACTGAAATTCTTTTATTTTTTTGATTACACTACTGAATATAACATTAAACAAATCTTCATCGAAGTCTTTCCAACGTTCAAAGCCAAATTCTTTTCGGTGAATATTGGCGGGGATATTACAAGCAATCATTGCGGCTTCTATAAGGAAAGTACCACTTCCGCACATAGGGTCTATGAAATCGCATTGCCCTTGCCAACCACTCAGTAGTAAGATGCCTGCGGCTAATACCTCATTGATTGGGGCTATATTAGTGGCTGTGCGGTAACCTCTTTGATGTAGTGAATTTCCTGAGCTATCAAGAGAAACTATTACTTCGTTGCGCTGTATATGTATATGGATCGCCACATCAGGGTGGAGTACATCTACATTAGGGCGCTTGCCGACAGAGTTTCTAAAAGCATCTACTATGGCATCTTTGGCTTTTAAGGCTACATATTGGCTATGATTAAAAAGCTGGGTTTGCAATGTAGCGGTAATGGCAAAGGTTTGGTTTACATCGAAGATTTCTTGCCAATTGAAGTCATACAGTTTTTGATAATATTCATTTTCGTTATGTACATAGAAAGAGGCTATAGGTTTAAGTATTTTCAGGGCGGTACGCAGGCACAAATTTGCTTTATACATAAAACCTTTATCGCCTTCGAATTGTACGCTTCTCACACCTTTGTTGATGTGCATAGCACCTAAGTTGCGCAACTCATCTGCTAAAATATCTTCGAAGCCAAAGAGTGTTTTGGCTACCATTTTATAATTTTTTTCCATAAATTAAAATTTATAATTCTTTGTTTTTAGCTTCTTGCCAATAAGTTTCCATTTCAGGGAGCGTCATATCTTTTAATGATTTTCCTTGTGTAGTGGCTTTTTCTTCTAAATACTGAAAACGCTTGATAAACTTTTTATTGGTATATTCTAAAGCGTTTTCTGGGTTTACTTTTAAAAAGCGAGCATAGTTGATGAGGCTAAAAAGGACATCGCCGAACTCAGCTTCTATATTTTTTAGGTTGCCAGCTTTCACTTCTTGTTCAAGTTCTTGTATTTCTTCTTTTACTTTGGCAAACACATCTTGTGTATTATCCCAGTCGAATCCTACTCCGGCGGCTTTATCTTGTATACGAGTAGCTTTTACGAGAGCGGGAAGGCTTTTGGGTACTCCTTCTAAAACACTTTTATTACCTGTTTTGAGTTTTATTTTTTCCCAATTTTGTTTTACTTCTTCTTCAGTTGTAGCATTGGCATTTCCGTAGATATGAGGATGGCGTTCTATTAGTTTATCGCAGATGCTATTGGTTACATCTGAGATGTCGAAACTATTGAGTTCGCTTCCTATTTTGGCGTAGAAAACAATATGTAAGAGCAAATCGCCGAGTTCTTTTTTGACTTCTTGTAGGTTGTTGTCGAGGATGGCGTCTCCTAACTCATAGGTTTCTTCAATGGTGAGGGGGCGAAGGCTTTCCATTGTTTGCTTTTTGTCCCACGGGCATTTGGCGCGCAGGTCGTCCATTATATTAAGTAGCCTTTCAAAGGCTTGTAATCTTTTATCCATTATATAAGACCAATAAATTTGCTACGGGCAAGGAGGCTTGCGCCCCATAATCCTGCTTTATTTGTTAATTTAGATATTTTGATAACAGAATCTTTATTCACTAGGTTTAGGGAATACTTTCTGATGGCGCTTCGCAGGGGCAATAGTAGATAATCGCCTGCATCGGCGAGGGTTCCTCCTATAACGACTAATTCGGGGTTGAAGAGGTTGATGAGGCTTGCGATATGTTTACCTAATGTATTTCCTACTTCTTCGATGAGTTCAATGGCGAGCATATCTTCTTGTAAAGAGGCTTGGATGATATTGCTTAAGCTAATGTTTTCTTTAGATAGCAAAGAAGAGTGTCCGCTTTTTAATTTTTCTAAGAATTTTCGGTAGAGAGACATTCCAGAGGCTTCGGTTTCTAAGCAACCTTTTTTTCCGCAGTGGCATAGGATTTCGTTGTCGAAGGCGGTTATATGGCCAAATTCTCCTGAGAATCCGGACTTTCCGTAGTATAGTTGTCCGTTGACGATGATGCCTAAACCTAATCCCCAGCTTATATTGACATATAGGATATCTTTTTCGCCTTTGACACAACCTTTGATATATTCGCCGTAAGCCATAGCGCGGGAGTCGTTGTCGATAGAGACATTGATACCTAAGCGTTCTTCGAACATTTCGGTAAGGGGGCGTTCGTTGAAATAGAATGCGCTGAAGCTATGGCCTGTTTGGGTGTTTACGCGTCCAGAGATATTGATACCTATACTTAGGATTTTTTCTTTGCTCACTACTGTTTTGTCGATAAATTGGGTGATAATTGAGCAAAGTTGTTCAAATCGTTCTTGAGGGGGAGTTTCTTGGAAAGGGATGTTATTTTGTTCATCGATGAGGTCACCTTTGAAGTTTATGAGTCCTATATGGACGAGGTCTTGGGTGATATCGACTCCTATAAAGTATCCTGAGCCCTCATTGAGTCCGTAGATATTGGGACGTCTACCACCGGGAGTTTCTATTTTTCCGAAATCCATAACGATGCCGTCGTCAATGAGTTCTCCTACCATTTTGGTAATAGTAGGGATGCTGAGGTTTAGTTCTTTACCGAGGTCAGCGAGGGTATTATCGCCATTATTGATATAATAGCAGATGATGTCTTTTTTAAGTGAAGCGCTTTTAATTCCTGCTTTTATATCCTCTAAAAATTTAAGTGCCATATGGTTAGTTTTTTTATTTTATAAAAATACAAGGCAAAAATAATAAAAATTTTTATTACAGCTATAATTATTGAGATTTTTTTTTGAGAAAGGGGTTATAAGGTAAGTTTTGGCTGATAACTATTTTTAGAGATATAATTTTAAAATTCTGTTTTTTGGCATTAAAATAGAAAATTTTTCTGTAGATTTACATTTTTGTAGTATTTTTTACTTTTAGGATGTGTAGGGGGTAGGTATAGTGTGGGTATACTGTAGGTATAGGTGAGATGTAGGGAGATTGCAGGAGAAAAATTTTCTGTTTTTGAAATTCATAATTGTTTAGTATCTTTGCCGACTGATAAACATTAAAAGAAATGAATATACAAAGAGTATCAAAAACTATCTTATTACTTTTTATTATTAGTTTTTATCCTATAGGTTTACTTGCGCAGCAAGGAGGGATGTGGATACCCTCACTTTTGGAAGGGATGAATGCTAAGGAGATGAAATCATTAGGGATGAGAATGTCGGTAAGAGACATTTACAATGTGAATAAATCGAGTTTAAAGGATGCGGTACCTCACTTCAATGGGGGGTGTACTTCAGAGATGATTTCGGAGAAGGGGCTTTTGCTCACGAATCATCATTGTGGTTATTCTCAGATACAATCGCATTCGTCTTTAGAGCACGATTATCTCACAGATGGTTTTTGGGCTAAAAATCTATCGGAAGAGTTGCCTAACAAGGATTTGGAGGTTACTTTTATTGTACGTATTGAAGATGTAACGAAGAAAGTATTGGAAGGCACAGAGAATCTTGGCAGTGAGAGTGAGCGTGCGGGCAAGATAGAGCGCAATGTAGCAAGCTTGATAAAGAGTTCGCCGAAAGAGTCGTGGCAAGAGAATCGGATTCGGGCTTTTTATGAGGGAAATCAATATATTCTTTTTGTAGTAGAGACTTTTAAGGATGTGCGTTTGGTAGGGGCGCCACCTTCGGCGATAGGCAAATTTGGGTCGGATACAGACAATTGGATGTGGCCGCGGCATACGGGAGATTTTTCACTTTTCCGAGTTTATGCAGACAAGAACAATCGTCCGGCGGAGTTTTCTAAGGATAATGTGCCTTATCGGCCTAAGCATTTTTTTCCTATTTCACTTAAAGGGGTGAAAGCGGGAGATTTTACGATGGTTTTTGGTTACCCTGGTAGGACGCAAGAGTATCTTCCGGCAGTAGCTGTAGCGCAGATAGAGAATGTGCTGAACCCTGCTAAGATAGGAATTCGCAATGAGGTGCTAAAGACTCAAGATTTCTTTATGCGTAGCAATGCTGAAATCAAAATAAAATACGCTTCTAAATACGCTAGTGTAGCGAATTATTGGAAGAAATGGATAGGGGAAACGCAGGGTTTAAAAAAGGCTAATGTAGTAGCCTTGAAGCGCGCGCAAGAAGAGAAGTTTTTGCAAGAGATTGAGAAGCGTGGCAAGGCAGGTGAGTATGGACATATTTTGCCTGATTTTGCTGAGAAATATGGGCAAATACAAGATTATGCTTTGGCGAATGATCTTTTCTCGGAATTGGTATTGCGCAATATAGACCTTTTGAGCAATGGGTATAAGGTATTACAATTGCAGAATGCGTTGTATCAAAGAGGGGGGCAGTCGTTTGCTGACCGTAGGAAAAACCTATTGAATAATCTTCAAAAAGTATTTAAAAACAATGAAAAGAAAGTAGACAAGGCTGTATTTGAGAAGGCAATAGCTTATTATGTAGAGGCAATGCCATCGCACTTATTGCCATCGCATTTGCAAAGCCTCAGCGGTAAAAATCTGCTTGACAAAGTATATAACGAGTCCTTTTTCACATCTTTGGCAGACAAACTCTACAACGAGTCATTTTTGACCTCTTACGAGGAAATAGAAAAGGTTTTGAACCTACCGCGAGAGTCTTTTGAAGAGCGGATGGAGAAAGATGCTGGGGTGCAGTTTGTACGAGAGTTATTGGTTCATTATACAGAGAAAGTGGCTCCGTTATACTATCGTTTAGAGGATGAAATTAAGAGTTTGCAACGCACCTATATGAAAGCGTTATTGGAATTTTCTAAGCCAGAAGATCGTCTTTTCCCTGATGCTAATAGTACGCTACGTGTAACTTATGGCAAGGTAGCAGGATATTCGCCCTCAGAAAAGGTAACGTATGATTATATGACCTATTTGGACGGAGTTATGGAGAAATATGTACCGAATGACTACGAATTTGATGTACCTGCGAAATTGCGAGAGCTTTATGAGAAGAAAGATTATGGTATTTATGGCAAAGATGGCAAAATGCCTGTGTGCTTTATCGCTACAAACCACACTACGGGAGGGAACTCAGGAAGTCCTGCAATAGACGCGAGGGGCAATCTTATAGGGCTTAATTTTGATCGTGTATGGGAAGGGACGATGAGTGATATCCACTATGACCCGAGTATTTGTAGGAATATAATGGTAGATATGCGTTATGTACTTTTCATCATCGATAAATATGCAGGAGCCAGTTATCTATTGAAGGAAATGAAACTAGTGAAATAAATAATTTTTCAAATGATAACTAACCACTGATAATCAGAGTAATCAACTTTGCCAAAGTCTGAAACTTTGGCAAAGTGTAGCGATGCATAATTTTTCAATTGATAACTAACCATTGTGATATGCACAGATTGGTAGTAGCCACTAACGAAGGGGAATAAAAAGAAGTAAGAGAAGTTATAAAGCAAATTGTTAAATCGCCAAATAGGCAAAACTAATATGAAACATATAATTATCCTTATGGGACTATTTACTTTTTTTAATGCTCACGCTCAAATCGAGCGTGTAGAACCACCTTTTTGGTGGGAAGGAATGCACTATGCCGAAATACAAATATTATTGTACGGCAAAAATATAGCACAATACCGCGTGGAAAGCGACTTACCTATCAGTAATGTGCTAAAAACTGAAAATCCTAATTATCTATTTGTAACCGTAGACACCAAGGATAAAAAAGCGGGCAACTATAGCATTTCGCTATGGCAAAAGAAGAAACAAGTGGGGAGCGTCAGTTATGAACTAAAAGCGCGCAGAGAGGGGTCAGCTTATCGCAAGAGCTTTGATAGCAGTGATATGATTTATCTCATTATGCCCGATCGCTTTGCCAATGGTAATCCTAACAACGATTCGCACCCTGCACTTACTGATAAACTCAACCGCTCGGATGCTGATGGTCGTCACGGGGGAGATATTCAGGGGATTATCGACCATTTGGATTATATACAATCTTTAGGTGCTACGGCTATATGGAGTACGCCCTTATGTGAGGACAACGAGCCTCAGCATTCTTACCATACTTATGCCCAAACCGATGTGTACAAAATAGACCCCCGCTATGGCACGAATGAGGAATACCAACAGCTATCAGCGGCTTTGCACAAACGCGGTATGAAGCTCATCAAAGACTATGTAACCAACCACTGGGGCAGTCAGCATTGGATGGTGAAAGACCTACCTTGCTACGATTGGTTGCATCAATTTCCAGGGTATGGACAGAGCACTTTCAGGATGAGCACTCAGATGGATAGCAATGCTTCGGAATGGGATAAAAAGTACTGCGAAAAAGGTTGGTTTGCGCGCTCTATGCCCGACCTCAACCAAGCGAACCCATTGGTACTAAACTACCTCACCCAGAACGCTATTTGGTGGATAGAATACGCCGATCTCGACGGTTTGCGCGTGGATACCTATTCGTATAACGACAAAGAAGGCATTGCTAAATGGACAAAAGCCATCACCGATGAGTATCCTCATTTCAATATTATGGGGGAAGTGTGGCTCAACCAGAGTGCCCAAGTGTCGTATTGGCAAAAAGATAGCCCCATCAGTGCGATACAAAGCTATAATACTTACTTGCCTACTGTGATGGATTTTCCACTTTTTAATGCGATAGGAGAAGCGTTTCGCTCTACGCCTTCGTGGGACAAAGGTATGATACAACTCTACGACAATTTCACTAATGATTTTCTGTATAAAGACATCAACAACCTACTTATCTTTGCCGAAAATCACGATACGGCACGTATCAATCACGTATATCCTAAGATAGCCGACTATAAACTCATCATCTCTCTTTTGGCTACTGCGCGAGGTATTCCACAACTGTATTATGGTAGTGAGATAGCAATGGCAGGCGACAAGAGCAAAGGCGATGGCGATATACGACAAGATTTCCCTGGTGGCTGGGCAGGCGATACGCAGAATGCTTTCACAGCCTCTGGGCGTGCAGCTACCCAGAAAGAATATTACGATTTTACAGCCAAGCTCTTCAACTGGCGTAAGGATAAAGCCGTAATTCACTACGGAAAGACTAAACAATACCTTCCTGAAAATGAAGTATATGTCTATTTCCGCTACAACGATAGCGAGAGCCTAATGGTTATCCTCAACAATAGTGATAAGCCCCAAACGCTCCACCTCAACCGCTTTGCCGAGAGTTTGGCGGGATTTTTGAGGGGAAAAGATGTTATATTGGGGAAAGAGGTCTCTCTGAGCGGTGACACTTTAGAAATATCTGCTAAAACTCCTATGCTCATTGAATTAAAATAACAAAGATATATGATGAAAGAACCTATTAGTTTAGATACAGCCTTACAGATTGTAGGCTCATTAAAAGTAAGGGCTATTAAGGAAAAATCTACTTTAACTAATTTGGTAGAGAAAGATGCGTTAGACCAGAAAATTAAAATGTATTTAAAGGAAGAAAAAATGCTATATGGTACTGATGATATGGCAAGGCTTTCTGTTATGGATAAAGTAGTACATTATTATAGTCCGTTAATAAAACAAATGAATGGAGTGCTATAAAATTGAGGATATTTTTGAAAGAGAGAAAGCAGACCTTTTATCAGGTTTAAAATCTCAAGAAAATCCTATTGCCTTTATATTAGGAGGACAGCCCGCATCAGGAAAGAGTGGACTGGCAAAAGCCATTTTAAGACGATTTCCTGACAAAGATTTCCTTTTTGTAAATGGAGATATTTACCGAGAGTTTCATCCTAAGGCTAATGAGCTTATCAAATATACTGATAGCTATTCAGCAGAGACACAAATATTCTCTAACTTTTTTACAGAAGCACTCATACAAGAAGCTATTAACCATAAATACAATATCATTGTAGAGGGTACTATGCGCAATCCTGAAGTACCTTTGCGTACGGCATTGGCTTTTAGAGAAAACAGTTTTAATGTAGAAGCTTTTGCGATTGCAGCTCCTGCACTCTTTACCGAATTAGGTTTTTATTTGCGCTATCAAGAAGAAAAAGATTTTCAAGGATATGGGCGATTGGCAGATAAAAATTCCCACGACAGAGCTGTAGAAGGCTTACTTCACTCATTAGACCATTTGTACAATGAAAAAGCCGTAGATAAAATACATCTTTACAATTATCAAGCTGAAAATCATTTGGTAACTTTCTCATTGAGTGAACAGCAATGGGATATAGATATTTTGCCTTCTACAGAAGTTATAAAATCAAGGAGAGAACAAATTCAGGATAAGACACTTCGTTTGCAACTGATAGCACGAGCTTACTCTGCTATACCGAGAATGTCTCCGCCTATAAAAACCATCGTAGAAGCGCTTATAGAGCAGTTAAAAGACTAAGAATGAAGAACATTATTACAATCATATTATTAGCAATTGGTTTTCTTGGGAATGCTCAAACCGCAGAAACTTATCTCAAAGAAATTGCTAAAAAACAACAACTTGATATCCAATGGCAGGAGCGCAAAACCTCTCTTGCCTCTGAGGGCATTCGCTCTTTTGTAGGTTACAGCGAAGGCAATTTTGTAGCGACCCTTTCGGTAGCAGGACAGAGCGTGTCGGGGAGTTTTCATTACCGAGATACATCGTATGAAATCAGTTTGCAAAAAGGGAAATTAGTCTTTTTACCTAATGAAAAATTTGAGTGTGGCACTACCGATACACCTCATTCACACCCGAGCCCTTCAACAGCACGCCCTACGATATTAGCCAAAGAAACCGCTCCTACCATTGCCAACACACAAACACTAAGAGTATACCGTTTGGCGATGCATATCCCTTATAGTACCTTCAGTACAGGACACTTAGAGAAAAACGTACAAAAAGTAAAAGCTTTTTGGGCAGATACCGAGGCTTTCCTGAACGAGATGTACCTGCGCGATTTGGGAGTGCGTTTTGAGGTAGTAAAGGATGAGCGTCTCATCATCAAAGACGAGGATAAAGAGACTTTTGCAAGCTATCGCAATGCCGATTATGTGATTAATCATTCTACTAATGTTATCAATAGGCTTATAGGAGAAAACAGTTACGATGCGGGTATTACCCTTGCATATACTTCTTCTCAAAAAAAAGGCATTCGTGGCTTGGCTGATAATATTAATGGTGTTTATAAAGCTAATACCAAAGCTGCTGCTGTAGCAGTACTTACCAAAGAAGTCATAGCTCACGAAATAGGACACTTATTTGGAGGCAGACACACTTTTGGCAACTATAATGGCTCAGAAGCCTACGATAGTGAAAAGACAGAGTATGATAGAGGTACTTCGGTAATGAGCTATGGCAGTCCGCGTAATTTCTTCTCACTCTCAAGCATTCAGCGCATACGAGAACGATTGACAAGAGTACCCGTGAAAGCTCACGACAAGACTTTCACTACTCAAGCCCCTCGCATAGACCACAGCAAGATTAAAAGTCATTATACTATCCCCAAAGGCTCTTTCTTCCAATTCTATATCCCCGCTACCGACCCCGATAGTGAGCAGCTATTGTACAACATAAACCAACACGATGTGCGCAATGGTGCTGAAACCCCTATAACGCAATACATTATTTATAAATCTACCTCTGCCAACCCTGTAACTATCAAAACAGAATACCACGAAAACTTCGGAGATGTAGTAGCCAATAGTGGCTTAGCACAACAAACTACAGGTACTTTTACCTTTTGGTTGGGAGTGAGCGATGCCCCACTCCAATCGTCAGCCGACTATATAGTACAATATGATTTGGCTGCAACCAAAGTAACCGTAAAAGACGGTACCCCCTTCAAAATTACATCTACCCCAAAAAACAAATATAAGGGAGGGGAACATTTTCTTCTGAAATGGAATGTAGATAATACTATTTTCAAAGATACCAAAGTGCGTATCCTGCTCTCAGATGATTTAGGCAAGACGTTTAAACATATGGTAGTAGCAGAAGCTGATAACAACGGCAGTAAAGAAATCACTTTGCCTAATATCAATACCGATAAGGCGGTGCTAAAAGTAGAAGTAATCGATGGTTTAGCTTTTGATCTTACCAATTACAATCCTAAAAATGGAGGTTTTACCATTGAAAAGAACCCCGCCCTTCCCGAACCTCTTCTTTGGGCATCACTTCCTAATCATCTTACGCTTTCGTGTGAGCAATCTATTCCAGCGGTAACATTGCCTACGGTTACAGGAGGGTGTACTCCTGCGGTTACCCTTCAAAAAGAAGAACGCATCAAAGGCAATTGCGACCATACTTATACTATCAAACGTATTTTTACAGCTGCCGACACTTGTAACCAAACGCTTACTTATACTCAAACTATTAGCGTAACAGATAAAACTCCTCCTACATTTGTAGGTACTTTACCCAAAAATATGAGCGTTAAAGAAGGCAAAACAATACCCTCTCAAGTAACGCTCACCGCTACCGATAATTGTGGTACTGCTGCGGTTACAACTTCTCATAAAGAAGAAAAAGATGCCAAAGGCAAACTTACTAAACTTATCTATACGTGGATAGCCAAAGATGCTTGTGGCAATGTTAGCACTCACCAGCAAATCATAACCATTGAGCCTAAAAAAGTCCCTACGCTCACTTGGGCAAGTGTTCCTAAAAATGTAACTGTAAATTGCGCTAAAGCCATTCCCGCTGTGCAAACCCCTACAACACAAGGCGGTTGTGCTAAGGTAGTGATAACCCGCACAGACAAGGAACTCAACAAGCGATGCCTCAACAACTTCACGCTAGAGCGCACTTTTACGGCTTCTGATGGTTGTACAACCCTTACCCATACCCAGCGTATCACCGTAGTCGATACCACCCCACCTACTTTTGTAGGGAGTTTACCTCAAGACCTCACGATTAAAGAAGGGACACCCGTCCCTCAACAACAGAGTATTTCAGCAGAAGATACTTGTGCAGGACAACCTACTGTTACAATGCCACCCAAAGAAGAAACTCTCACTAACGGGAAACTCTCTAAAGTCGTTTATAGATGGATAGCTCGTGATGTGTGTGGCAATGAAAGAAAGCATACGCAAACCATTATCATTACCCCAGTAATACCACAACCTCCTACACCGCCAATAGTTCCTTCTAATAAAGAAGTGGTGATTTATAATGCTGTTTCTACTGAAAATGGCTCTGACAACTATTTCAGAATAGAAAACACCGATGAAAACCGTCCTATTGCCCTACTTATTTTTGATGAAATGGGCTTGAAAGTATATGAAAGTAACCATTATCAACAAAATGGCGAATATTTCAGAGGATATCCTAACGCAAAAGGCGTAGTAGGGAGCAAACATTTGTCAGGGACATATTTTTATATAGTTAGCTATTATTATCAAGGAGTTCAGCAGACGAAAAAAGGATTTTTATACGTGAAGTAATTAAGAGATTTCGGAGCTATTATTTCTAACTTATTTAGCGTTTTTTTAGGGAATTAAAAAAATAGTCGTATTTTTGTGCATTCATTTAGGTCTTAGGAGAGAGACCAAGGAAGGAACAGAACAAATTATTTACTGAAAGTCAATTTAATATATATGGCAAATACAGACGATCAATTCAAAAAAGTTATTGCTCACGCAAAGGAGTATGGATTTATTTTTCCATCCAGTGAAATTTATGATGGGCTGAGTGCAGTGTATGACTATGGTCAGAATGGTGTTGAACTAAAAAAGAATATCCGCGAATATTGGTGGCGCGCAATGGTGCAAATGAACGAGAACATTGTGGGTATCGATGCTGCTATCTTTATGCACCCTACTACGTGGAAGGCTTCTGGGCACGTCGATGCTTTCAACGACCCTCTTATCGATAACAAAGACTCTAAAAAACGCTACCGCGCCGATGTGCTCGTAGAAGATTATGTAGCTAAACTCGACGATAAGATTGAAAAAGAAATCGCTAAAGCTCAAAAACGCTTCGGCGATGCTTTTGACCGCGAGCAGTTTGTAACTACCAATCCTCGTGTGCTAGAATATAAAAAACGTGGCGAAGAAATATTACACCGCTTGGGCAAATCGCTTGAGAAAGAAGACCTCGCCGATGTAAAAGCCCTTATCGAAGAACTCGAAATTGCCGACCCCGAAACAGGTTCACGCAACTGGACAGATGTAAAACAGTTCAACCTAATGTTCGGCACCAAAATAGGCGCCTCTGCCGATGCCTCTATGGATTTATACTTGCGCCCCGAAACCGCTCAGGGTATTTTCGTAAACTTCCTAAACGTGCAAAAATCCGGACGTATGAAAATTCCTTTTGGTATCGCCCAAACGGGTAAAGCCTTCCGCAACGAGATTGTGGCGCGTCAGTTTATTTTCCGTATGCGCGAGTTCGAACAAATGGAAATGCAATTCTTCATCAAACCAGGTACCCAACAACAATGGTATGAGTACTGGAAAGAAACCCGCCTCAAATGGCACCTATCCTTAGGAATGGGTGAAGAAAACTATCGCTACCACCCACACGAAAAGCTCGCCCACTACGCCGATGCTGCTTGCGATATCGAGTTCCGTTTTCCATTTGGTTTCAAAGAATTAGAAGGTATCCACTCTCGTACCAATTTCGACCTCGGTAACCACGAAAAGTATTCAGGTAAAAAAATGCAATACTTCGACCCCGAAGAAAACAAGAGCTATACTCCTTACGTACTCGAAACCTCTATCGGGCTCGACCGTATGTTCCTTGCAGTATTTTCTAACTCATTGCAAGAAGAAGCGTTAGAAGGAGGAGATACTCGCACCGTATTGCGATTGCCTTTTGTGTTGGCTCCTACCAAAGTAGCCGTATTGCCATTGCTCAAAAAAGACGGACTTCCAGAAGTTGCCGAGCAAATAGTAAACGAGCTAAAATACGATTTCAATGTAGCTTACGACGAAAAAGATGCGGTAGGTCGCCGTTATCGTCGCCAAGATGCTGTAGGTACCCCTTTCTGTGTAACTGTTGATCACCAAACTTTGGAAGACAACACCGTTACTTTACGCCACCGCGACACTATGGAGCAAGTGCGCATTGCCATCCCTGAATTGCGCGCTACTATTGCTAAAGAAGTGGATATGCGCAATTGGCTGCACAAATTAGATAAGAAGTAAGAGATAAGAAAATGACTGAAAATCCAACAATTAACCGTCCTGTGCCTATAGACGAAGAAGTGTTGTGGGATAAAACCACTACCCTGATGAGTCGCACTAACAAGCACGGGCATATAATGGAAACCAATAAGGCATTTCAGGAAGTATCAGGTTATACTGAGGCTGAGTTATACGACCAGCCTCATAGCCTTATCCGTCACCCCGATATGCCCAAGGTAGTTTTCAAAATACTGTGGGACAACCTTAAAGGGCGTAACAACTTCCACGCTATCATTAAGAATCTCTCTAAAAGTGGACGTTACTATTGGGTGATTACTAATTTTGAAATAGTACGCAATGAACAAGATGAGATTACTGCCTTTGTATCACATCGCAAAGCATTGCCTAAAGCACTCATCAGTGAGCATATAGCTCCTTTGTACGAACGACTCTTAAAGATAGAAAAAGCCAATGGTTTGGAAGTAAGTGAACGCTATTTCAACGGTTTTTTGGAAGACCGCAAAACTACCTACGATGCTTTCATCCGTCAGTTGCTCAAAGAAAATGCTGAAGAAATCAAAGCCTTCTACAACAACGAAAACACTGATAGTTTTTTGAATGATTTGATTCGATAACCTAAAAAATGAAAGAAGAAACCATCCAACCCACAGCCATCGAGTGTATTAAGACAGCTATTTTGCAAAGCCAATACATAGCAGCAAAAGAAGTAAACCGAGTACAGCTCTCTTTATATTTTGCTATAGGTAGATACATCTCCGAAAATACCCGTACTCATTTTTGGGGTACAGGAGCTTTAGCCTATATCAGCGAACAACTACAGCGCGAACTACCTGGATTACGCGGTTTTTCAGAGACCAACCTAAGGTCTATGCGAACTTTTTATGAAGAATGGAAAAACACATTGTTTTGTAAATCAGTTGATTATAAATCAGCAGACGCGTCTGCTGATTTAGACACACCTAATTCGTCACTCGTGAGTGACGAATTAGCAAATATTAATACCTCTATTAATATTAATGAATTAGACATTTTGTTATCTTCAATTCGGTACTTGCAAGTACCAAATTACAAAGAATGGTTTGTCGAGGCTTTCTTAAACATCGGTTTCTCGCATCATAAACTTATTTTAACAACAGTAAAAGATTTAGAAGAGCGAATATTCTACATAGAATTATCTATAAAAGAACAATTATCATTTCGAGCCCTACAAAAAGCCATTAAATCCGATGAATTTCACCATAGAGGAGCTCTTCCTAATAATTTTGTGCAAACACTTCCTTCAGCTCAGCAAGCACTCAAAGCTGTGAGTATGTTTAAAGACTCTTATTTATTGGATTTTATCAATGTAGAAGAATTAGGGGTTAGAGATATTGAAGATATAGATGAGCGCGTTGTAGAACAACAGATTGTACAAAATGTAAAAAAGTTTATAATGGCTTTTGGCTATGATTTTGCTTTCTTAGGCAATCAGTTTAGAGTAGAAGCCTTAGGACATACACATATTATTGACTTATTATTTTACCACCGTGAACTTGCTTGTTTGGTAGCTATTGAACTGAAAACAGGTGATTTCAAAACAGCTTATTTAGGACAAATGAATGGCTATTTAACTGTATTAGATGATTTTGTTCGCAAACCTAACGAAAATCCCAGCATTGGTATTATCCTTTGTCGTGAAGCCGACCAGCCTTATGTGCAATATATTGTTCGTAATTACGACAAGCCAATGGGGGTTGCTACTTTTAAAACAGCAGACGAAATGCCTGAAAAATTACGTAAAACCCTCCCTCCTATTGAAGAATTAAAGAAACTTTTATAAATAAATGAAATACTTTTTACTTTCCTTATTTCTCTTTCCCCTCTTCCCTGCTATAGCGGAGGAAAACGACTCTATTCCTCAAGCTACATTGGATAGTATTACAGATGCTTTACAAGGCACTCACCCATCTGATATAGAGGTATCGGGCAGGCAATACAAAATCAATGATCAGCTAACCTATATATACCAAAAGCCGCGCTTTGTGGATATCTTCAACAAGATACCGCATAATATAGGAAAATCGGCGGTGGAGATGGTATCTAAACCCAATTATCCTTACGGATTGGCGGCTATTGGTGCTACTGCGGCACTTATTCCTGCCGACCCTTGGCTCATTAGAGAAAGTAGAAGTTTGGGTGAGAATTTAGGACTAAATGAAGCGCATACCTATAAGAAGTTAGGTTTTTTGAAGATTATTCCCGCCGATGTAAACTCAGCAATGTATTTTATTGGCAATGGTACGACTTTTATCATCATCAGTGGGGGGATGGCTACTTATGGTCTTATCACAAGTGATTATCGCGCCAAAAGTACTGCTATGCAGATATTAGAAAGTATTATCGTATCGGGGGCATTTGTGCAACCTATCAAACGACTCACAGGGCGCGAGAGTCCGTTTATAACGGCAGGTGATGGGCGTTGGCACAGTCAGTGGACATTTGCTCCCAGCTTTAAAGCTTACCAAGAAGATACCCCTATGTATGACGCTATGCCCTCTGGACACCTGACTACTGCAATGTCAGCACTCACAGTGATTGCCGAAAACTACCCCGACTACAAATGGATAAAGCCCGTAGGTTACACTGCTTTAGGTTTGATGTGTTACGAGATGATGCAAAGTAAAGTACATTGGGCTTCCGATTACCCTATCGCCCTATTTGTGGGCTATATTACTGGTAAAACGATTGCTAACAGACGTATTACTAAAGTAAAAACGGAAGAAGTAAATGCTCTCAACCCTAAAAAATATCATTGGGAATTTAGCACTTCCAATACTTGGGACGGCTATCAGTTAGTAGGGGTAAATATTAGATTTAGATAAGAGATAACGCTATGGAAGATATTGTTTATCAATTTCTATTTTTTCTAATTATTATAGCTGGAAGTAGTTACATAGGTTTTAGGAAGGCAAAAAAAAATGTTTTAAAAATCTACTACAGCCAACGTTCTTTTTACAACAAATACGTTGATTTCAAAAGACTAAAAGATAATTTTGATTTAGTAATTGTTTATACTATTAGTATTGTTGCTAGTTGGGGACTTATGGTTATCTATGATGATGATCATTGGGCTTCTACATTAACAGTCTCTTTTTTCTTATTAATTGTACCTTATCGTTTTTTTACTTATCACTTATCTAAACAATATCTTCAGAAACTAATAGTGGAAACTCGTTGCGAAAAGTGCAAACAAACTAATTGTCTTGCTCTCATCAAAAAAGATAGAGCTTTTAATGAAAAGTATTTTATAGATGAAACCTATAAATTTACTTGTTTGAACTGTGGCAACACCTATATTTTAAAAAGGCGTTTTGAAATTCCTCCTGAATAGATCTAGGCATCTATAACACAAAAGGCTGTCCTAAAAAGTAGGACAGCCTTTCTTATTTTTATTTCTTACCTCTTATCTATTTATTTCTTAGTTGTTTTTCTAAAGCGATGGCTTTAGGGAAAAGGATATTGTTTTCGAGGTGGATATGGCGGTTTAAATCGGCTTCAAACTCTTGGAGCATTTGGTAAGTTACTTTGTAAGTGTTGCAAGCATCGGCGGGAGGTGTATAGTTGTTAGTAAGTTTTACAATCTCTTCAAAACGCTCACCTTCTACACTATGTTCGTGCATCATCATAGCTACTGGATTTTCTACTGTACCAAAAGGTATTTCGCCAAGAGCCTCACCTGATTGTTGTTTTTTCACAAGATTTTCGATAAAAGGGAAAAGTACATTTTCTTCTTTTACAAAGTGGGATGCAAGGTCTTGCGCACTCTCATTGAAAATACGATTGATCTCAAAAAGCTCGGGGTGACGATCGCCATGTACACGACATAATTTATCTAAGAATTGCAAGAGCATAGGAGATTTGTCGCGCACATATTGGTGGTGAATGCGTACGATATAGTTAGCCAAAAGGTCAAGAGGCCAATCGCGTACATCTACTTCGTTGCTATTGCCTTTAGGGAGTGCTTCTAATTCGTTGATGAGGGCTTGTTTATCTACGTTTTTTTTGTCGCAAGCCTCGTCTATAGAGCGACCACCTTTGCAGCAAAAGTCGATACCGTGTTTTTTAAATATAGCCGCTGTGCGGAAGTCATCGGCAACAATTTCGCCAATGGTTTTGTTTGTTGATATACTCATAGTGATTTAAATTTAGGGTGCAAAGATACAAAAAGTATTTTGAATAATAAAAGTGTCTAAAATCTTTTTTATGATAGAATAATAGTATATTTTTCTAAGAAAAGGGGATTTTATAGCTTTTAGGAGTCAAGAGCTAAGGGTTAGTTAGGTATAGGGTAGGTATAAGAAAGTGCTAAGAGAAAATTTTTCTAATGGTATTATTATGAGAAAATAGCTATTTTAACACAATTATTTTTTTTACAATATTTTAACATTTCATTTAGATAATAATCAATGAAAGAGGAATTTTAATAGATAAAAGATAATATTCAGAGCTGTTAAATAAGGAATTCTCATTAAGGACAAGCGTGTTTTTATATTATCATTAATTTTTTTTAAATATTTTTTAAGAAAATGTTTGGTAGTTCATAAATTTAGCGTATCTTTGTGCCGTTAAAAGGAAAGGATAGTGACTTTTTCATAGCCATAGAAACCAAAACACATTATGTGTAGAAAACAAAAAGCATAAAACAAAAAGTTTTTTTCATAATTTTTATTTTTAAGTTTTCTTTTTTATTATTAAATTCAAAAGGCTGCCTAAGGGATTAGGTGGCCTTTTTTATAGGTAAAAACAAGAGATAAAAGGGATTAATAAATAAGCAAAAAAAGCTACCTTTTTGAGGTAGCTTTTTTTGCTTATAATGATTTTTCTATCTCATTACAGATTAGCGGTAGAGGGTGAAGTTTCCGTGGAAAGTACGGTTATCGCCTTCATCGCCGAGTTCTACTAAGTACCAATAGTCTCCTGTTGGCATTTCTTTACCATCATATTGACCGTCCCAAGCTTCGTTGGCTCTTAAGACTTTGAGTCGGCGTCCATAACGGTCGTAGATAGTAGTTCGGATATGAGGATACTTTTCTACATTTCTTGGTGTCCAAGTATCGAATGTACCATCTCCGTTAGGGGTAAAGTTATTAGGTATGAATATGTCAAAATATTCTTCTCTAAATGTTTTAGTTACCACGCAACCAGCAGCGTCGTATACAGTTACATTTACAATCTTATAGGTTTTTCCGTTCGTTGGGTCTACCTCTTCAGGTCCGTGATATTGAAGTTCGTATACGTTTTTATCTTCGTAATCTTCGCCGTTGAACTCGTATCGATATGGTTTTTTACCATTCACCCCTTCTACTCTGAGGGTATTGATAACGAGAGGATCTAATCTTCTGATATCGTCTAACTGGCGTAGATCTTCAATAATCACTGGTTTAGAGACGGTATGGCTACAAGATCTTGTAGTACCTGTAACAGAATGGGTGCTCTCATAGAACAATTGCAATGTTTGGGTTGCAATGCTTGTATTGAAGCGTGTTTGGTCTATATACCCTACATTGGCTCCGTTGTTGCGAGAGAAATGCTGAGGCGTTCCTGTTCCGTTGAGAGTATACTTGATATTATCGAAGTTTACTTCGTCTTTAAAACGCACTTCAATCCAAGTAGTAAACTCGTTGTTGCCACAACTTTGCCCTTGAGATAATTCGGCTTCCATATCTGGAGCTGAATATACAGTGAACTCAAATGTAGGAGACATTGTACATCCACCACTACCACTACCATCGGTTACCAATATACGGTAATCTCCAGCAGCGAGGTTGTTGGCTACTACTAAAGTTGTGCTTAACACACCTGTTTCTGTATGTACTGCAAAGTTGTTATACTTATTGAGTACTTGTACATAGTAAGGCGGACGTCCTCCGTTGATATTAAATTCTATATATCCATCGTTGGTTCCGTAGCAAACTTGCAACTCTGAACTAGTAACAGAAATAGTCATTGGTTTAGGCTCTTCTATCTCTATTTGTTCTTTTCTCATTGTACAACCCCAAGTGTCCATCACCTCGTAGGTATAAATACCTGGGTAGAGGTTATCGAAGGTTGGGTTATTGCGTTGAGGACCTTTGATCTCGTAATTACTATCTATCAAAGTATAGTAATAGCTACCTGAACCGCCTCTGAGGGTTCCTGGCTCCAATGTAATGATACCGTCGGAGCTTCCTGCACAAGTAGCGTGTTGTGTAACGGTAACTGTTCCTGTAATGGTATCTGGATATACTAGGCCTACTTGATTAGTTCCAGAGGCTACTGTACAACCCCAAGCATCGGTTACTGTTACGGTATAGGTTACTACTCCTCCTGAGGTTCCTGTACCTACTAATCCTTTGAACAATACGCTATCGCCGTCTATGGCTATAGTTTTTTGTCCTGTGATAGATCCTCCTTGTATATCTACTCTATAAGGAGCCCATCCTCCTGATACTTTTACGCGTATCTCACCGCGGTTGTTATCGCAGGTTACACTTTGAGTTTCTTCTGCAAATACGGTGATAGGATTTTCTGCTTCTACCAATTCAAATGTAGTTTCAGCTTTACATCCTGTGATGGCTGAAGTAGCTTCTACTCTATACTTCGCCGCTGGCAATCCTGGCACTACTATTTTACCTGGAGTAGCTGTACCGGCTGTGGTTCCTGTACCTCCTGGCACTAGGGCATTGGTAGCCATATTATAGATATTGTAAGTAAATCCGTTGGCTACTTGGTTTCCGTCAGAAAGGCGCGTGTCTGTAAGTTCTAAGGTTACACTACCCGTTCCTCCTTTACAAGTTATCTTTTCAGGGTCTTTTGCCTCTAACAACAAGGTTTCGGGGTCTAAGACGGTATAGTTCGTAGTTATCTCACAACCGGTCGCCATATTCTTAGCTCTTATGATATAGCTACCTGGTGTAGTGATTTGAACTCCTGTATAGGTAAGACTATTGAGCGTAGTAGGTCCTACTACATTAGACATAAAGGCGGTATCGAGCACTGTATATTCTATTGGTTCATTCGTGTATACAGTGGTTGTACTTACGGTTATGTCTATGGTTTCATCTACCAAACAAGTTTTTGCTTGAGTTTGACTAGCGGTTAGACTTGTCATTATGAGGGTAGGTGAAATGGTTTGCAATGTAGAGGTTGCTGAACATCCATTACTATCGTATACCTGTACATAATAGCTTGTAGCGGTAGTTAAATAATTAGGCAAGGTATAGGTATACTTAGTAACTCCTGTTTGTACTTGCTGGCTATATACTACTGCATTAGAAGGTGATTGTTTATACTCTATTCGGGTATATTGACCTGTACCTCCTGTTACTTCTGCCAAGTTGAATTGGAGTTTAGGATATACTGCTTCTCCATCACTTGTACATTGGTAATCTTCTTTAGTAAGGGCGGTAGTAGTTACACTTACAATATCTGGTGAGGTAACTGTTACTGTTGTTGCTACGGTACAGCTATATACTGATGTCGCTCTGATGATATAAGCTGCTCCACCTAAGTGAGCCGGACCTGAAGGCACTCCATTAAAGGTTACATAGTTCAAGGTTACACTTTGGGTTACGCCTGCTACTGGTGTATTAGTAACTGCGTCTAGTATTTCAAAAGTGTAGGTAGCAACACTTGCTGGGGTTGCTTTCACACGTATAGTAGCTGTATCGGCATAACAAGTTGGTGTGGTAACTGAAAGCACTTCTATTTGTGGTGTTATAGGGGCTACCACGTTGAAGTCCATTACTTTCGCACACTCAGCTGAAGTACCGAAGTTAGCAGCATCGTATACATGGATACGATAGGCTCCAATACCGTAATTGGTAGTCATAGGGTGTGAGTTGCCTGTTACAGCTGTTCCTGGTGTTACTACTGTTACAGCACGCTCATCAGGTGTACCTTTGTCGATTATTCTAAACAATCCTATTTTATAAGTTCCTGAACCTCCTACTATATTGGTTACGTTGATAGTTACGGTGCTACTTCCGCCACAATACATAGGTGTGTGGCTTGCATCGTATTTTATCATCTCATTTACTTTGAATGTGGTGCTAGTTTCGCAACCATTAGCATCGCGGAATGAGATGGTATAAGAGGCTGTATTAGGTGCCAAACGTATTGGTAAAGTTGTTTGGGTCGCTACATTGATATTTTGCCAGTTGGCAATACCATCTATTTTGTATTGATGTTGTCCTACTCCTATGGTTGAGAAGGTAACATTTACAGGATAGTCGGCATTATCGCTACAAGTATCCAATACATTTACTGAGGCTATAGCAGGGCTTGGAGCCGTTGTAATGGTTACGGTTCTTTCTTCACGACATCCTGAAGCATCTTGTACATAAACTCTCCAAGTTCCAGCTGTTACATCTTTAGAGGCTCCATCGGTTGAGTTCGCTATTGCGAGGTCTAAGTTTGATGGAAGTGCCGTAGCCATATCGTGATAATAATACTTATATGGTGCAGTACCTCTTTCGGCATCTACGTTTATTCTTCCTCTACTTGAAGGCTGACAGTTTGGCACTGCTGCTACTGTAGCGGTAATCGTGAGTTTAGAGGTAGATTTACCTATTGTAAACTCTTTGCTACCCATTGTACAGCCGTTGATATCGGTAAAGAGTATAAAGTAACGTCCTGCAGGCACCCCTGTAATTGTGGTATTAGTACCTGTGGCAGGATTGGCTCCTGTAAGATTTATAGTTCCGCCTACTGGCCCTGTTGAAGGGTTATTCAATGGGAGGGTAGGTGGATATGGATGTACTGAATAGACCATCGAGGTCAATCCTGCTCCCCAATGCTTCAAGTTTACAAATACTTTACCATCGTTTGTATCTGCACAAGTGGTAGAGGCTACTCCGTTCAGGGTTACACTCAAGGTAGATTGTGTAGGAACGTGGATGTTAGCTTCTTTAGTAAAGGTACATCCAGTGTTAGAATCGTATACGATGAATGTATAGGTTACCCCTGGTTGAAGACCTGTAAAGGTATGAGTAGAGGCTTGTACTGTACCACCACTTGAAAGGGTAGTAGTCACTACAGCACCCATTCTGTACCAAGTATGTCCTCCTACAGTAGCTGTCGGTCCTGTAGCACCTATAGGCAAGCCCATATTGTCATGATAGATAGAGATGTATTGTCCTTCTCTAATCACGCCTCCTTTATTGTCGAATACAGAAACTAATACTTCTCCTGTAGTAGCCGAACATCCTACAACGCCTGATGAGCGTACATCTAATCCGTTGGACTCAGAATTTACTATAAAGTTATGTGTATACTTACAACCTTTGGCATCTTCTACCACTATTTGATAGTTTCCTATGTCCAAATTGTTGAAGCTTTCTACAGCATTTACTGCTAAGTTATTGCGTGTTAATACGTCTATACCATTCTTCACAAGGGTCATCTTGTAAGGAGCGGTACCTCCTGAGATGATGTTGGCTACAGCACTTGCTTTAGGCGTTACCGTAGGCGAACAAGTCATCTGGGTATGGGTTACGGTTACTACCATAGCAGCTACTTCAGTAACGGTGAAGCCCATAGGCACTGATTTACAGTGGGCACTATCTTCTATCGTGAGGGTATATACTCCTGGTGCCAATCCTATGATATCGCTTATATTTTGGGTTGTGGTTGCGACACCATTATTGATGAGCAAGTTATAAGGAGGTACTCCTCCGGTGATATTAGCTGTGGTAAGTTTTATCTTACCTGTGTTGGCTCCTGCACAATTTACATTTTCTACAGTAGGTGTTACTGCAAATGAAGGAGCTACTACTTTCACTTCTTGCTTAGGTGATATTACTTCACAGTAATCTCCGTTATCCATTTGATAACGTACTTTGAAATAATAATCGCCTTCAATCTTCGTCTTAAAGATATATTCGTTGCCTGATTGGGTCAAGCTCATACCTGTAGGAATAGATGTGGTAAAGTTGGTTGTAGGAGAGTGACTCCACAAGATTTCTCTTGTTCCTGTTTTTCCTCCAGAGTATTTCAAGCTAAATTCGGCTTCACTATTGGTTGCACAGCTCAATGGTGTTTTGAGTACTGTTTGCAAACGCAATGGGTTATCTATAGTATAAGTTGTGCTTGTTCTACACTCTGCCCCATCTTTTACTACAAAATTGTATACTCCTGCTGAAAGATTGTCGAATTCAAAATAGCTTTGAGTTGTTGTTTCAAAGGTCGCTCCTCCATCTTTACTGAATTGATAGCCTCCATTACCATTCAATACATTTATTTGTAGTTTGCCTGTAGTTCCTCCTGCAAAGCAAGGGGTCAAGTCTACTACTTCTATTTGTATAGGTTTAGCATCTGGCACATCAAGGGTAGCAGTAGCTATACAGCCATTAGCATCTTCTATCTGTATTCTATAAGTACCTTTGGTAAGGTCAAAATTGGCTTCGTTATTTACAGATGGTTTAGTATTTGCTGGGGTGCTTCCTGTGAGAGGTGAAATGCTAAAGTTTCTATAAGGCTTCACGCCTCCATCTCCTGTAAAGCGTACGGATGCATAGTTGTTTAAGCAGGTTACTGGCGCTACTACGGTAGCTGTTACGGTAAGGGCTGCTGGCTTATTGATAGTATACTGGATGCTTACTTGGCAAGAGGCATCTGCTGTCCTGCGTATTGTAAGTGTTCCACTGGTTACTGATGCTAGCCCTGTAACGGTAGCTACTCCTTGTGTCGCACTAAGAGCGGTAAGAGGTAGTGTCGTCCAGGTCGATGAGGTGCCTACACGATATTGTATAGAGTTTCCTCCTGGGTTATCTACTGTTAAATAGATGCTTCCATCGTTTTTACCACATTTCTCATCAAAAGCGATTCCTCTTGCTTTAAAAGCTTTGTCATTATCTACTTTTACGGATATAACTTCTGATTTTATGTTACATACCTTTGTAGGCTGCGTAAGTTCTATATCATCAATAGCTAAATCACTACCTATGGCTGATGCGGCGGCTATATTTCTAATTTCGAATATAGCAGAGCCTAAAGTTACTTGCGCACTGCCAAATGTGATTTCTTTCTTAGCCCAAGCTCCTGTACGTTGTAGTTCTCCCAATGGCTTTTCTACATATTGAGTAGGTGCTCCTGGGTTGTAAAGGCGAACTACCAAGTTTGGATTAGTACCTCCTATATAGGTTGGCGGCAATAGGTTAAACAACTGCATTGATACCTTTAGATCTTGCCCTATCACAATATCTTTGATAGTACGTCTATAGATTACCCCATTATCATTATCAGGGGTAGTTCCATTGATAGCTAAATATCTACCATCTATTACTCCTGAGGCATCTGTAGGAGCTACTGTCCAGTTGCTTCCCGCAATAGGCACTTGGCGTGTGATTACATATTGGTTATCTCCAAGTGTGGTTCCTGAAGTGTTACAAGTGATAAATACCGACTCTGAATCACAAATGTTTTCTCCTTTGCCAAAGTCTTCCTTAAACAACACATTAGGAGTAGTTCCTGTAGCTGTCGCTGGGGTGTATTTAGCATAGATACTGTATATTCCTGGAGGCAATGTAAAGACATTTGTGTTTCGAGTTTCACTCAATGTGCCTCCTGCGTTTCTTATCTCAAACTCGTAATTTCCTGTAGGATTAGTGGTAACTGTAAAGGTTCCATTTCCTTCACAATCATAGGTGATAGCGGTAGATGTAATAGTTGCGGGTACTATTGGCTTGATTGTAATTGGAATTTCAAGTGTACACTTGTTGCTATCGCGTACATATACCACACTGGCTGTAGAACCTACCATCAATTCAGGGTTGGTGCTATAGTTCACATTGTTGGCACTGTATTCATAGCCTCTGCCTGTTCCTCCGCTCACGTTGTTGATACGCACTTTATATTGCTTAGGTGAGGCCGTATCACAAGAGATATCTTCTGCTACTCCTGCATAAGCGCGCAAAGTGCTTTCTACGTTATTGATTACGATGTTAGGATTTCTATAAGTACACACAGCACTGGCTGTTGTTCCCATAGTAATCTTGATTTCTATTTCGTATTTACCCGCTTTCAAGCCTGTAAATAGACCTGTAGCATTATCGTCTATATACTGTTTGTTTCCTAGGTTGTCAAACTTGTAAAGGGTAGTTTTTACGTTCTGTTGTGTGTTGTATGTTACTGATATTTGTCCTGTATTATCAGCAAAACCACACAAGATATCTCTGGTTCCTATTGTATACCCTAAGAAGTTCTCAGGATAGATCTCTACCTCTGGCGTAAGTGCATAGGCACCTACATCGTCTTTGGCGATGAATATATATTTACCTGGCTGATCTATATGTACTACTTCTTCAGCAAAACTTGCGCCTACCGGAATAGTTGCTATATAGGCTGAAGCTGGTACTGAGTTGTAATCTGTATAGCCGTTTTGTACGATACCATCTATACTCCAGATAGCAAATTTATATGGGTTTTTACCTCCTTCGGCCTCAAAGCGGATTGCACGTCTGTTACAATCTTTCCACGCTTTAGGTGTTGCTTTGGCTGTAAGGGTTACTTTCTTCTCTATCTTTTGTATAAACGTAGCCTTACAAGTCGCTGGCAAGGCTGGCGATGTTACCTCTACGGTATAGGTGCCTGGCGTTGTAATCGGCACTGAATACTCTGATGCATTAGTCGAAACAAAAGGTTGTCCGTTTTGGTTCACTACATTGCCTGCTGAGTCTTTCAATACATATTTATAAGTAAGACCTGCTGTTGCCATTTGTATTTTTATATACCCTGGTATATAGCTAGTGATATTACCAAAGTCTACAATTTGCCCAGAAAGTGAGTTGGTGAATACATCAAAATAGAATTTTTTATCACAACTGCTATTGGCATTTATTACTTTCAAACGGTAGTGACCTGCAGCACTAGCTACAAAGGTATTGTTGCTGTGTACATCTTCCCATGCTGAATCGTCTACATTCGGACAGTTCAAGCTACGAGGTGATGAGCCGTTTTTAAGTTTTTGCCATACAATACGGCTGTCTCTGAAGTTCACTACGATATTGCGCGATGGCTGATTACACAATATAAAGTGACTTACCCAAGTGTTATCATCTGAACAGATATCTCCACCATTGGCTTGTGGCTTGATTGGGTCGCTGATATCATTAGGGGTGCGTATATCTACAATCTCGGTAGTCGTATAGGTTACTCCTCCACATACGGCTATCTTTTCTACTTTATAAGTGCCCGCAGTAGTAGCGGTGTATGTCGATAAGTTCAACGGATTAGGTAGGGGCGCATTATTGCGATACCATTTGTATTCTGCAAAGCCTTTGATAGCATTGATGCCCAATGGTTCTATACCTCCAGAACCATCGCTACAAGCTAGCTCGCTGCGCATACAGCCCTGTGTAGAGATCGATATGGTTTTAGATCCTGTACTATCTTGTGCAGGTACTGTACAACCTGTTAAGCCCGACTCATAACTGAGACTATAAGTAGAAGTGAGCAAGTTCATACAAGGTTTCCCTATCTCAGCACAATCTCCTTTCAAGGTAATAGGGATAAGTATCGTCCGCTCATTAGCCCCCGGAGTAAGCGTTTGTTTAGGCAAGTCAAATGTAAGTGTATTGCCATTTTGTGCTATCAGGGTAGGCTTGTATATGGTTTGCGTTGCCCTTGTAACATCAGGAGTGCCCATAGTTACATTAGGGTGGTTTGGCAATGTAACTTGCAAGGTTGCTGAAGCTACATTGGCTGTCCCTGCATTTTTATAACGTATGCGATAGTAGAAGTTTTCTGTAGCACCGAGCTCACGGTTGATTACCCCATCGGTAGCATCTACATAATCGCTGTTTACTATCATATTCACAGCTCGCGAACGCACTACTACATTAAAGGTACAAGTGGCTGTATTGCCTGAAGTATCTTTAAATACATAGGTAACAGTGTGCGTGCCGATTGCCATTCGATCACCACTTTGGTGTGTCTGGCTCCAAGTGTCTATACGGCAGTTATCGGTGGCTGTTACGGTGCCCCAAGTAGGAGTCGCATAACACTGCCCTGCGATAGCATCAACGGTGATAGTACCCGTAGGACAACCTGTGATAACAGGAGGGGTTGTATCTGGGGTAAACTGCACTGTTATAGAAGTTACACCTGTGCGCACTACACATAGCCCCGCTTCTTTAAGCGAGTAGTTCACTATATATTTGGTGTTGCGCGTTACGGTATCACTGATTGTTTGAGTAAAGCCCAAGTCTGTTTCACTACCGTCTGCCTCTACTCGTTTCCACTCTATATCAAAAAGCTGAGTAGAACCTCCAAAAGTAAGGTCTACGATATCTCCATTACATGGGTTGGTAGTGCGGGCTACAGCTCTAATACCAGGACGTGTATAGTTATTAGTGTTTACCGTTACGATATCATCCATATTGCTGGCACAAGCGTGGCTTGTCTTTACTATATAGGTGCCATCACTAAGGTTTTTGAAAGTTACCCCAGTAGCATTAGAGCCTTCTTGGAAAGTAGTTTGGCTCACTACAGTACCTCCTTTAGTAAGAACAAAGGTAAGCGGATAACGTATATAGTCTGGGTTCTTGATATGAACAGCCACAATACCAGAGCCTGAAGAAGCATCGCAAGAAGTACCTACTACATCGCGTTGAAGTACCCCACTAGGCTTAACGGTATAGTAAGAACGACTTATGTGATAGGCTATTGTTCCATTACCAATAGGGTCTGTAGGACGAATAGCATCAGCTGAAGGCACCTCACTATAGCCATTCACTACTGAAGTAGGGTCGGTTACAGGAACATTATACGCATTTGGTAGTCCGTAGTTATAAGTTTCTCTGATACGTGAATAGTAAAAACGAGTAACTGATAATTCATACTCTCCACTTATCAAGTTATTAAAGGTATGTTGACGGTTACGAGTAGTACCTACTGAAATAGTATATAGGCCTGTCGCAGGGTCCTTCCTACGTAAAGTAAAGAAAAGATCCTTTACTGTACCTATAGGAGATGCATCTAACTCGTATGACAATTGAGCTGTACCTTGACATCCTTGCGTTACTTTCACATTTTCTTTAGTATATTCCATAGGAGTGTCGAGGTAGTATTGCTTAGAAACGCTATTACCACAACGGTCAGTAATAGTAATGTTGTAGTTCCCTGGAGGAATATCACCAAACTCAAAACGTTGTGTTTCATTAGAGGTGTCAGGGTTAGCTACTGTTTTTATCATTGGGAAGGTATAGGTTACCGTTTTGGTAGCCTCAAAAGGTAAACTCGTTTGAAAGTTAAAGGTACGAGTTGTGCCTACCTTACCATCGTCCATGTAATCAATCTTTACAGTGATAGGATAATTATAGTGATAACCTGCTAACCATTTACGAATAGAAACAGTACCTTTATAAGCCCCCTTGTTGAGTTCCATCCCGTTGAAACGCTCCATCATTTTAGAGAGTGTTGTAGTGGTAACTATTTTACCGATGTGTTCAGGCTCAAAACAGTGTTGTACACCTGCTCCCACAGTTTTATACTTGGCTTTGTACCAACCATCAGGCTGATTGGTTAAATCTGCATAGAGGGTACCAGCATTATTTATCCAAGTAAAATCGGAACCTGGAGTAAGTAGTTGCCATTTTGAAGGATTACTGATTTCTCCTCCTGTATAATTAGGATCTAGTCCAGGATAGCCTGTTCCTGTATATTTATATATTTCAAAGTAATATCCTTCGGCTCCTGGCGCTGAAGGGTTAGAGACCCATTTTGATTCATCAAATCCTTGCCATCTATAATAAGCTATATTAGTTTTATCTGCTGGGTTATCAGGGTTAGGAAGCTCTAATTTCCTGAAATAAGTTCTTACAAGCATATAGCGTTTCGTATTCCCTGGAGGACAAGGATTAGCAGGGTCTACATTCAAATCTGAGCGGTCTGTAGCTTCTAGTGTAACAGAACCTTCCCTATTCAAAAATACATAATGACCTTTATTAGGAGGTACACTATTAGAAGTAACTCTATTCTTAAGTACATCTACTACATTTTCATCAAGTTTAAATTTCTTTACAATGGGAGTTTTCCCTACATTGATAGTAATCTCTAAAATATCATTCATTTCAAGAGATACTATACCATTGGTAACGAAAGAGTGAGAATTAGAAATTCCAGCCCTTGAATAATCACCATAAGTATTAGAAAGGTCGTAAGTGCCTTTTAAGGCTCCTGTTGTACCATTATACACCTTTAATATAGCAGCATTAGGGATAGCTTTTATTTGGTTCTCCAACCCATATATAGCTACATTGTCTTTTCGTTTAATAGGGAATCCCATATTAAACTTACAAGTTTTTATATCTAAGTACAAAGCGGTTGTTTCACCATTAAACTCAAACTCCATACAAGCAGGGTTCCCGTTGTTGGAAGCAAGCACTTCTATATTCTTTGTGATCGTTTCGCCACAGTTGGCTATTCCTCCTGCTTGGTCTTCTATTGTAAGGCGGTATTTCCCCGCTTTGATTTGTTGCGTAGCAGTACCTTGTATAGTAATAGGTAGTTCTCTATTAGGGTTAGGATTAGGATGGGTTTGATTATATATAGGAGTAGTAGACCCTTCCTTAAAGAGTTTTACCACAAAAGGTCCTTTAGCTTTTATAGGGATTCTGAAGGATACTTTACCGTCGTAGTCTATCCCTGTACAGCTGGGCGAAGTAGCCTTCAAACTACCTGATACAGGTTCTGGAGAAACATATTGGGAAGTTAGAGTTACTACCTTAGAGGCATTTCTATTAGTCGCTACATCTATTACAGTAACGGTATAACTACCTGCCCTTAGTGTATTGAACTCTATAGAATTCTTACCCGCTACCCCTACTTCAAGAGGTTCAGTACGCCCTACAGGGTCTCCTGGTATGTCGAGCTTCACCTGCACCTTTCTTCCTGAAGGTGCCATGCCATTTCTTAATGAAACGGTTATCTTCCCGTCAGAGCTACATTGCCCATTGGTAGCCAAAGCCGTAAAATCACTCATATTCAACGGCGATTGTGCGTATACCCCTGAGAAGGAGATGATTAAAAAGAAAATTGTTAGAAAAAACTTTTTCATAATGCTATAAATGCTATTCTTGAAACAATCGTATTTCGATATACTTTAATGCACAAAAGTACACATTATCTACAAACCTGCAAAACTCTTTTTCACTAAATGTTAAAAACTTACTTTTAACATTTGATTGATACCTTTGTGTATTATTTTGCAAAAATACTACACAACTATATCATTATTAAATATATATAAAATACCACACCCACTTATTAGCTTTTTAATATCAGAAAATCAACCCTAAATATTTAACTTTTCCTATACAAAAATTTAACATTTCATTACAGCGCCTTCCCCTTCCCTATATAGAATATTTACACAATCATTAATCCAAACCAAAAATAGAACCCACACTCCCATACCCCCCCTTGCGACTCGCACCCCATTACTCCCTCTTACCTCTTACCTCTTACCTCTTACCTCTTACCTAAATAACCGCCCGTGTGGCTCGCACCTCCCATTACTCCCATTACTCCCATTACTCCCATTACTCCCATTCCTATCCCCTACCCCCTATCCCCTCTTACCTTGGAGACACCTTACAGCCACCTTGGAGATACCTTGGAGCAACCAATAAAAGAAGTTCAAGAAATTTTCCCTTCTAATTCGCAAAACAACTAAATTTGCTAATTCTCATATTTGCTAATTGATAAAATATTCTTACCTTTGCACCCTGTTATTACACCTATTTATATATAAGGTACTATAAAAAATGAAACGCTTAGTAATTTTAGGCGGTGGCGAAAGTGGCGTAGGAACAGCCATCTTAGGTAAGAAAGAAGGATATGATGTCTTTCTTTCAGATAGAGGGCAACTAAAACCACACTACCGCGACACTCTTGATAAAGAAGGTATTGCCTGGGAAGAAGGTGCTCATAATGAAGACAAAATCCTTTCTGCTGATTTGATTATGAAGAGCCCTGGCATTCCTGACAAAGCCCCTATCATCCAAAAAGCCAAAGCAAAGGGCATTAGTATTGTATCAGAAATAGAGTTCGCCTCTCGGTATACCAATACTCCTATCATTGCTATTACAGGTAGCAATGGCAAAACTACCACCACCCTACTTACCCACCATCTACTAAAAGAAGCAGGGATTGAGGTAGGTTTAGGAGGGAATATAGGTTACAGTTTCGCGGAACTAGTAGCCACACAACACCCCGCCTATTATGTGCTTGAAATCAGTAGCTTCCAGCTTGATGGTATCGTGCATTTCGCACCCCATATAGCTGTACTACTGAACATCACCCCCGATCATCTCGACCGCTATGACTATAAATTTGAGAACTACATCGCTTCTAAATTTCGCATTGCGATGAACCAAACCCAAAACGACTACCTTATTTATGATGCCGATGACCCTGTGATTGCAGAGTGGCTTAGCTCACATACTATCAATTCTAAACTTATCCCTTTTTCTATTGAAAAAGAACTCAAAGAAGGTGCTTTTTTAAAAGATAACAAAATATATATTATGTTAGACAATCAAACTACTGAAATAGAAGTAGAAGACATCAGCCTTCGTGGCAAACACAACCTTAAAAATACTATGGCTGCTACGGTAGCGGCTCGCTTGCTCAACATACGCGACCAATCTTTACGCGAGAGCTTAAAAGGCTTCAAAGGAGCTGCTCACCGCCTTGAAGAAGTGAAAACAGTAGAAGGTATCACTTATATAAACGATTCCAAGGCTACTAATGTAAACTCTGTATATTACGCCTTAGACACTATTGGTGGCCCTATTATATGGATTGTAGGCGGACAAGACAAGGGTAATGACTACACTGCGCTTTTGCCTTTTATAAACGAAAAAGTAAAGGCTATTGTATGCCTCGGAGTTGATAATACCCCTATCATACGCACCTTTTCTCAAAGTGCTCCTATAATAGAAACGCACTCTATGGAGGAAGCTGTATTAACGGCTAAAAAACTTGCTAGTGAAGGAGATACTGTGCTGCTATCACCAGCCTGCGCAAGCTTTGACCTCTTTAAAAACTATGAAGATCGCGGAGACCAGTTTAAAGCTGCTGTTGCTAAACTATAAGTTGTCTTATGCCTGAGTGGTTTTTATCTAAATTCAAAGGCGATAAAGTGCTGTGGGCACTTATCATTATCTTTACCCTCTTTTCGTTTTTGGCGGTGTATAGCACCAGCACCAATTTAGTTTATGTAGTCGGTAAAGGTACTCCTTTAGGCTACCTAATCAAGCATTTGCTACTGGTAGTCTCAGGATATGCTATCCTTTATGGTGTGCACCGTGTCCCTTATCGCTTCTTTGGGTTGGCAGCTAAACTGCTTTTGCCTGTAGCTATGGCATTACTACTTTTTGTAAACCTCAAAGGAAGCACTATCGAAGGAGCTAATGCGAGTAGATGGCTCAGTATCTTTGGATTTTCATTTCAGCCCTCAGCCTTTGCGTTAGTTATCTTGATGGCTTATGTAGCTTCATATCTGGCAAAGAATTATGGTAAAAAACTCACCTTCAAAGAAACTATAACACCCTTGTGGCTCCCTGTAGGAATTGTAACTGGACTGGTGGTGCTTTCTAACCTCTCTACTGCTTTACTTATCTTAACATCAGTTGTGATGCTTACTTTCTTGGGGCGTTTCCCTATAAAGCATATCCTATCGGCTATGGGTATTGCCATTGCTTTCTTACTACTTTTTCTACTGATTGTAAAAGCCTTTCCTGATGCTTTCCCTAATAGGGTTGATACGTGGATGAGCCGTCTAGAGTCCTTTGCTAGTAATGACGACGACAAAGAAGGATACCAAATAGAACGCTCTAAAATGGCTATAGCCAAAGGTGGTGTTATGGGGCAAGGACCCGGAAAGAGCACTATGAAAAACTTCTTGCCACAAAGTTCCTCCGACTTCATTTACGCTATTATCACTGAAGAATACGGTTCCTTTGGCGCTCTAGTGATTATGGTACTTTATGTCCTCTTGCTCATACGTATTGTGGTTATCTCTCAAAAAGCACCTACCCTCTATGGGCAGTTGCTAGTATTAGGATTAGGATTCCCGATACTATTGCAAGCGCTTATTAATATGGGGGTAGCAGTAGAGCTTTTCCCTGTTACAGGTCAGAATTTACCCCTTATCAGCAGTGGGGGTAGCTCTATCTGGATGACCTGCTTAGCTTTAGGAGGTATTCTCTCAGTAAGCGTTCAGAAACGCAAAGACGGCAAAATGGAACAAGATAAACCTGAATCAGATATAGAAGAAGAACTTGCCGAAAGCCTTATCCAAATTGCAAAAGATGAGAAGCAAATTAGAAAAACAACAAATTAACTAACCCTATTCTACTATCATCTTTTTCTATACTAAAACTCTTCTCATTCCACTTTTATTCATTACTTTTGCTTGTTTTAATATATCAAAATGCCTAAAAAAGGAGTATTACTCGTAAATTTAGGGTCGCCTGACTCTTTTGAAGTGAAAGACATCAAACGCTATTTAAAAGAGTTTTTGATGGACGAGCGCGTTATTGACCTACCTTATTGGTTGCGTTATGCTATTGTTAATGGTATCATCTTAAATACTCGCCCCCCTAAAACGAGTAAAGCTTATAAAAAAATATGGTGGAGCGAAGGTTCCCCTCTTATTGTAATCAGCCGTTGGCTTACTGAAAAGGTGCAACATCTTGTAACTGCTCCTGTAGTAATGGCTATGCGCTATGGCAACCCTAATATCGCCAGCGGATTAGCCTCTCTACACAGCCAAGGAGTAACCGAGGTGCTACTCATCCCTCTTTATCCTCAATATGCTATGGCTACCTCTGAAACTATTGAGGTTCTTACCGAGACTCTTATAAAGCAACACTACCCCCAGATGCACCTTTCTAAATTCCCTCCTTTCTTCCATCGCCCCGAATATATAACAGCTTTGGCTCAGGTGGTGCGCACTCATTTGGGCTCTACTAATTTCGACCACTTGCTCTTCTCTTATCACGGAGTGCCTGAGCGTCATCTATATAAGACCTCTCCTACCCCTGCCCATAAAAATATCGTAGAAGGAAAAAACTGTTGCGACCCCTATAGCGACGAAGGAATCCATTGCTATCGAAGCCATTGTTTTGAAACTACCCGACTGCTGGCTGAGGCTTTGAATTTAAGCACCAACCAGTATTCGATATCCTTCCAGTCGCGTTTAGGAATAGATAAATGGCTTACTCCTTTTACCTCCGATAGACTCATAGCTCTTGCTAAAAGCGGTGTAAAACGATTGGCTGTCGTAACTCCTGCTTTTGTAGCCGACTGTATTGAAACCTTAGAAGAAATAGAAATGGTCGGCGGAAAGTCATTCCGAGAAAACGGAGGTGAACACTTCAAAATGATACCCTGCCTTAATGACTCTGATCTATGGGTAAAAGCCCTTAGTGCTTGGATTCAGGAATGGCTGACTTCTAACCCTTAAACTCTTACTAAAATGGATTATCTTATTGCAAAATCAATACATATTATCTTTGTAGTGAGCTACTTCGCAGGGCTTTTTTATATGGTGCGCCTTTTTATTTACCACACCGAAGCCTTAGAAAAAGAAGAACCCGAGCGCTCTATCCTTCACAAGCAATTCAGTTTTATGGAAGAACGCTTGTGGAATATCATCACAGTCCCTGCCCTCATACTGATGGCGCTTTCCGGCATTTATATGTTCTACGCAATGCAATGGGTGTATATCACTCAAGGGTGGATGCATGTCAAACTCTTGTTCATCGCCTTTTTGCTATGGTATCACTACTATTCGTGGCGCTTGATGAAACGCCTACAAGCAGGGCAAAAAACCCTCTCTTCTGTGCAATTGCGAATGCTCAACGAGGTAGCGACTATTATTCTCTTTGTCGTAGTCTTTGCCATAGTCCTCAAGAACTTATTTATAGAATATTGGTATTTTGCCCTAGTAGCTTTCATAGCTATGGGAGCCCTCATTATGCTAATCGTAAAGTTGGTTAATTCGCGAAAACAATAAGAAAAGGGCTTCCTTAAAGACAACTTGGAGCTACCTTACAGACAGCTTGGAGCTACCTTAGAGCCATCTATCACCTAAACATAATGAATGTACAACAACTCAAAAATACTCCTATTGCAGCCCTTCCGGCCTTAGCGCAACAAATTCGTGAGCGTATCATAGAGGTGATTGCTACACGAGGCGGACACTTAGGGGCAAGTCTCGGGGTAGTGGAGCTCAGTATCGCACTGCACTATGTGTTCAACACCCCCGACGATGTATTAGTCTGGGATGTAGGACACCAATGTTACGCCCATAAAATCCTCACCGATAGAGAGGATTCTTTTGCTCATATTCGCGAACAGGGAGGCATCAGTGGGTTCCCTAAGCGCTCAGAAAGTGAATACGACGCTTTCGGCACAGGACACTCTTCTACCTCGCTATCAGCAGTTTTAGGTATGGCTATGGCATCGGCTTTAGAAGGAAACTCTACACGCCAGCACATAGCCGTGATAGGCGATGCTTCAATTATGAGCGGTATGGCTTTCGAGGCACTGAACTACGCCGGCACTACCGATGCCAATATGCTTATTATCCTCAACGACAACGCTATGGCTATCGACCCTACCGTGGGGGCTCTCAAGTGTTATTTCGAGCAGTTACGCCAAAGAAAAGGCACTGACGAAACTTTCTTCAACGATTTAAATATCACTTACAAAGGTACAGTAGATGGACATAACATCCCTGAATTGATTGCCTCTCTTGAAGCTGAAAAAAATGAAAAAGGGATACGACTTTTGCACGTGCTTACCACCAAAGGCAAGGGTTTTGCCAAAGCAGAGGCTCAGCAAGTGAGTTACCATTCGCCTGCCTTATTTGATAAAATTACGGGAGAACCTCTACCCGAGATACCTTCTCTTCCCTCTAAATACCAAGAGGTGGTAGGACAAACCCTCACGCAACTGGCTACGCTCAACCCCAAAATTATAGCCATTACCCCGGCTATGAGCAGTGGTAGCGGACTCACCTCTATGCACCTATCTTTCCCTCATAGGGTATTTGATGTAGGTATTGCCGAACAACACGCCGTTACCTTTGCAGCTGGGTGGGCTACACGCGGTTTTATCCCTTATTGCGTGATTTATTCCACTTTCTTGCAACGTGCTTACGACCAACTCATCCACGACGTAGCTCTGCAAAACCTCCCCGTTGTGTTCTGCATAGACCGCGCAGGACTTGTTGGCGAAGATGGCGCTACTCATCACGGGGTGTTTGATATGGCTTTTTTGCGCCCCATTCCTAACCTCATCATCGCCTCACCACGCAATGCTACCGAGTTGCGCAACCTGCTTTATACCGCTCAGCTACCTCTCTCCCACCCTATCGCTATTCGCTATCCTCGCGGGCGTTGCAATGAGATGCATTGGCAAAAACCTTTTCAGGCATTACCTATTGGCAAGGGCGAACAGCTAAAAGAAGGTAGTGAAATAGCGGTACTTACCATTGGTGCTATCGCCGAAGAGGTCGCTGAACAAATCCAAAAGAATAGTAATGCTGAAAAATACGCCCACTACGATATGCGTTTTCTCAAGCCTTTAGACGAGGAAATGCTACACCTCATCTTCCAAAAATACAAGCGAATTATCAGCGTAGAAGAAGGCGTAACAGGAGGATTAGGTAGTGCTGTAGCCGAATTTGCTACACAAAATGGCTATACTATCCCCTTGAAAATCATTACACTTCCTGATGCTTTTATGGGAATAATGAGCCAATTTATAGATTTGCAGATTGCTAATTACTAAATTATCTGTACCTTTGCACCTCAAATCATTTAGCATCATTTTCAGTATGAAAAAACTCATTATCGCACTCCTACTTTGCAGTGTTACAACGTGGGGACAAGTGCGCAAAGCCAAAACTTTCCAAGCTGATGTAAAGATGGATACCATCAGGGTACTTGAAGACCCCGAGGCGCTTAAATTTACCTTCAACCAGTTTAAATTAGCACAACAAAAATGGTTTAAATTTAACCAAATAAGCCTTAATATGAGTGAGGTAGCCTTCTCCAATTGGAGTGCAGGAGGCGAAAACTCTATTTCGGGGATTATGAATGCCAAGTTCCGCAGGCGTTATACCGAACGCACTTTCTTCTGGGACAATGAGCTCGAAATTAATTATGGTATTAACGCTCAAAAAGGACGCGAAGTGCGCAAAACTGATGATAAACTCTCTCTGATATCTTCTTTTGGCTACCGTGGCGACTCGCAGTCGTTTTGGTACTACACCGCCCGTTATCAGTTTTTATCACAAATCAGCAACGGATACAATTATCCTGATGTAGAGAAGCCTATTTCCAAATTCTTTGCCCCCGCCTATATCACCTTCGGTTTGGGTGCTGAATATGCCCCCTCTAAGGCTCATTTCAATATCTTTCTTTCGCCTATTACACTCAAAACTACTGCAGTACTCGACCAGCGCCTAGCCGATGACGGCGCTTTTGGTGTAGAGAAAGCTCAGCGTGCCCCCGATGGTACTATCCTCAAAAAAGGAAAACGCACTCATAATGAACTCGGTTTTTCAGTATCAGGACGTTGGGATAAAAAGGTAATGGAAAATATGATGCTCAACACCACCTTCAACTTCTATGGCGATTACCTCAAAAACTTTGGAAATATAGATGTAGATTGGGAAACGAATTTAAACCTCAAAGTGAATAATTATGTACAAGCGCGTATAGGGGTACACCTCAAATATGATGACGATGTAAAATTCTATTCCTATAAGACACCTAATGGTGAAAAACATAGTTATGGGGCGCGAACACAGTTTAAACAAATCTTAGGAGTAGGGGTATTATATACTTTTTAAACAATGTTTTTAGAAAACACAGTAAACAACAACGAAAAAGCGGGTTGGATAGAAGTGATTTGCGGGTCGATGTTCTCTGGGAAAACCGAAGAACTGATTCGCCGATTGCGCCGCGCTCAATTTGCTAAACAGAAGGTAGAAATCTTCAAACCTGCCTTCGATACTCGCTACGACGATACCAATATAGTCTCACACAACGCCAATGAAATCCCCTCTACTCCCGTAGAAGCCGCTTCTAGTATTATGCTCTTAGCCGATGGTTGCGATGTGGTGGGCATAGACGAAGCACAATTCTTTGACGATGAAATCGTGAATGTGTGCAACGAGCTCGCCAATCGCGGTATGCGCGTGATTGTAGCAGGACTCGATATGGACTACAAGGGCAGACCCTTTGGTCCGATGCCTTTTTTGATGGCAACTGCCGAATACGTTACCAAGGTACACGCCGTTTGTACCCGCACTGGCAACCTCGCCAACTACAGTTTTCGCAAAGTCGCCAACGACCAACAGCGAATGCTCGGTGAAGCCGATAGTTACGAACCCCTAAGTCGCGCTGCATTCTATAAAGCAATGAAGTCAGCGAACAGGGGGTAATAAAAATATCTACAAAGTACCCAATGCCCCCTATTGTTATCGCGCTATTATGCTTGAAAATAAGTTAAGCCAAGAACTTATCCACCTTTGTGAAGAATACCACCAATGTATAGAAGCCTTTAGCCCTATTCTTGCTGATATAGCTGAAGAAAAAATTGCTGCCTTTCAATTATGCCTTAAAGAAAACGCCACTAAAATATTTGATCTTAAAATTGAGAGTAATGAAGTAATATTCTATACCAAATACCGCTGTGCCGAAGGATTTTTAGACGATTATCGGTGGAATTTATAAAATATGTAAGATATGACAACAACACCCCAAAACAACAACACCCCTACAGAAACCATAACCCTTAATTGGGCTGAAATTAATGCACTCTTAAAACTGCTACACTTTGTTAAGTTTGAGTGCGATGACTTTGAAGCCGATATATTCAGAGGCAGCCCACTAATTAACGAAGTTTTTAGAAAAGTATTAGCCATAGCTCCCTATCGTGAGTATCGTTATACCACTCTCAATAGCTATATAATGGAAATGATAGAGGCACGACTTACCGATGATGAATATTATAATAAACTAACAGATAAGGAGAAAGAAGCCTATTTAGCAGTACTAGCATATCCTTATCCTTTAAAAAAAGAAGAGTAAATTAATTTATGGACAGATACAATCAAATACATCTTTGGATAGGTAGCAATTTTGAAAAAGAAGAAAACTACCAACAATATTTTTTACTTCTGAAGAAATAGACCGCAACCCTCGTGCATCTTGGGGAGAGGAAACTATTTTTTATTAATTTGGATTGTATTTAGAAATTATTTGTATCTTTGCCCCGAATTACATAAATGAACACTTGGGGTCGACCGGTTTTGACAGTAAGTGACATTGAGAAGTAAGCATACCGAGCTGTGAAATGAATGCTCGTTAAAATCTATTTCAAACTTTTAAATGGCGAGAATAACTACGCTCTTGCTGCCTAATCTGAAGTTTTAGTAGGATTACTGGCTAAGTCCTTACAGGGTAAGGAAGCGAGATGTCTCTGAAAAGCCCTTGTTGACGGCGTTTCGTACAGAGGCACCATAAAAGTCAACATTGAACCTGCAGTAGGCTTCTGCTAATGGTTCTTAAATAAAGGAAGCTAAGCGCAAAATGGGCGGTGCTCGGTCAGTTTTGCGACGAAAATCAAACGAGTACTAAGTATGTAGAAAGCTTTTTGATGGCTTATTTGGACGAGAGTTCGATTCTCTCCGACTCCACAAAAAAAACCTGCTTGAAGTTCAGTACTTCAAGCAGGCTTCTTTTTTTGTCATATGCTGAATGCCTAATCTATGAGTGTGATATAGAGTAAGCGACCGCCTTCTTCATCTGATAGCATTATTTTCTTCTGATGGGTAAGTTCTACCATACTATTGATAGGAATTTCTTTATCGGCTGTTACATCTTTCAAATGTGGCAAACTTTGGTTAACCAACACCCATTTCCCTTGATAAAAAGTAAAATATCCTACTGGTTTTTTATCTTCATTGCTTAGGTTTTCATTCCTAATAAGCTTTCGCGACACATGCCATTTGAATAGGTATTGGTTATGGTATATCATCAAACGGTGGTTTTCGGGCTTCCATATGTTTTTCCCAGCGTTGTAATAAAGGTCGGCTATAGGCAAGCTACCTCTGTGAGGAGTGCCACAGAAAGGGCATTTAGGACGAGTAGTATTATCGAAAACATACCATTTTTCGTTACAAGAAGGGTTGCTACAAGGCTGTATCAGGTCTACGGTTTTTAAGAGTGCTGTTTCCCATTCATTGGCTATAGGGCGTAGCATAGGGTTATGCAATCCTTCGATAAAAGCTCGATTGAAAAGCTCCGTGAGGTAGGGTCCTGTAACGGTATAAGGTAGCTTCGCGGGGTCTCCCCAAAAAGCATCCCACTTGCGCAACTGGTCGGGTTTGACACGGTTGGTGTCATCAGTAGGGTGCTCTATGAAAAGGGCTTTTTCTCCCATAGCTAATAGTTCATCTTTTTCAGCGTCTAAGTCCCATACTTTGCTCCCTTTGAGCGGGTGGCGACGTAGTAGATACATATAGATTAGCACTGCCAAAGCGTGAAGATCTGTTTTTTGGTTAGGTAGATGTCGTTTAGGGTCTTTTAAGTCTAAATGTTTTGTACTCAATACCTCTGGCGCAATAAAATCAGCAGTGCCTATCACCTCTGGAGGGAACATATTAGGTACTACCAATCCATCTAAGTCAATAATATTAGCTGATTTAGTTATAGGATCTATGAGGATATTGTTATAGGAGAGGTCTGAATGGGCAAGCCCCATTTGATGCATTTTTTTGATTCCTCTACAAATATTAATCGCTATTTGAAAGTAACTCAACCAATCTCCTAATTCTGTTTTATCTAAGCAAAGAGGATAATTGGGGTCTCTAAAAGAAGGAGTGGTAAACCATTTCCCTTTTTTTTCTTCTCCTCTGAGCCCGTCGTCGGCAGTACGCCCTTTAGCAAAGAAAAATTTGCGGTCGTAGATAGGAACGATAACTCCTGTTTTCCCCTCTTTTTCAACAGCATCATAAGGCCAACGAAAGATATCGTTGAGAAAATAATCAGGTGCATTGCCTTTCTTGATATTTTCTAAATACAAAGATACAATACGCTTGATACGTTCTTTTTGGTTGTAATCTAACGGGTCTCGGAAGAAAGCTACTACATAACGACGGTCGGGCGAGAAGTAAACATCTTTCACCCCTCCGCGCTTGGGGTTGCCATCGTCTACATATTGATAAGATTTAGTATTGTCTATAATCGAGGTTACTGTTATTGTATTCATTATATTAGTAAATAATAGCCAGTGTTCTATCGTCAGAATTCCCTTTACTCCAGAAATCTAACCATTGTAGAAGCTGCTCACTTGCTTTTGGGTTGTCAAAATCTACTTTACAATTATCTTCATTATTGCCACCGAGGTCGGCCAAAAACTCTTTCCAACATTCTATCTTAGTAAGGTTATTTTCTACTACAAACTTAGGGTCGTAGATACCATCTGTCATTAAAAAAAGCTTTGAAAAATCTCTTAGTTGATAAATACCAAAACGCTTCCCAATAGGTAGTGTCCCTTCATTAGAGTAAATCTCTGGCATCGTAATAAATCTAGTACCTCCTCCAAATTCACCTATATCCAAAGTATTCAACAGCTTTACTTGGGTTTCGTCAGGGGTTAGCACACAGATAGGACAATCCCCTACCCCAAAGGTAAGCAATAGATAGCCCGATGTAGTGCGTTTCATTAAAGCAAAAATTAGAGTTGTATGAAGGTCTTTAAGGGTAATTTCTTCCGTAGTAGCAAAAGTTTCTAAATGATGAAAAAGTTCTCGTATCTTTCGATAAATAGTATTGATGATTACACTCTTGTGTTCAAGTGGCTTTTCAACCGTAAAATAAAGGTGCAACTCTTGTTCTATAGTACTGATAAAAACAGGATCATTAAAACTCTCACAAAGATAATGTGTCGCTATCTCCGAACCCTTACGGGCAAATTTAGCCGAGCCTGCCCCATCTGCTAATGCTATTACCGCCCATTCATTAGGCAGTTCAAGTGTGTAAAAATCATCATCTCGAGAGCCTCCTTGATGTGCATGCGAGCGCCCGCGTTTAGAAGCTACTATCAATTGCCTATCTAAAAAAGAACCCTGCCAATAAGCTTCCTCCGTTTTGTAAAAACGTGATTCTTTATCAAAAGGAAGGTTCTGCCATAAATCTTTCGGGTCAGGATTGATTATAAAAGGCACTTGCTTAATATGCTCAGTAGGCGTTGGCTCCGTAGTACAGTAAAAGTATATATCTAAGGTCGTACTTATTGCTTCCGTAGGAGTCCCCGTAATAGTATGCGTCTCAGGATTATACGTCAATCCTAATGCGGCTAACGGACTTATTTCTTTAATTTTAATATGCGGAAAAGACTCCATCGCAAGCCTAAATGAATACGCCTTCTTCGCATTGGCATTACTCAAAGGTAAATGCGCTTCCTGAAAAGACTCTATGTCGTAATGATACTGATATGTATGCTTCACTTTTTCTTCTAATTGCCTGATAAGAGTTGCTATCTCTTCGTCTTCACAAAGCATAGAAACTACTTTATTATTGATTTTCAAATGAGACTGAAATAAGGCGTCCCCCTCTCTTAAAATGGCTTCTATCACACTCTCCATTAGCCTAAAGTTCTATTGATGTCAAACTCCTCATCACTCATGCCATAATTCGATACCGTACCACACCAAGGACACTCATTCTCTCCCTCTCCCGATATACAATGTATCCCTCCACACGAGCAAGTCGCCAAAGCATATGCATTACCACAACAAGGACAAGAAGGATTTCCCATCAGCTCATCCGATGATACTTTCAAACCATAATTCGTCTCTTTAGATAGCTCCCGATAACTATCCTCATCTATTTTATAAGCCCCCTGCAACATATAAATACGCGTTTGCATCCCATAAATACCCGAATTGCGAGAACTCTTCTGAAACTTCACAAGATATTGCTTCTGAGTATTAGAACACTTGCCTCGTATTACTACAAAATTCTCATCAGGCACCTCATAACGCTTCGTAAGGTCTATACTCTCAATAAGATGATGATCTGGCTTAGCTAGCTTAATTCCATCTTGATTGCTATTATTTACCTGCTCACTAGTCGTCTTAATAGAAGCCGTAATCCACTTGAAAAACTCTTTATAAGCAGCTACACTCGTCTTGCTCAAAAGCAATAAATGATCCGTAAGCTGTCCCAAAAGATTATAATTCGTATGCTCCCCTAAAGAAATAATCACCAAGTTTACACTACTTTTATAATACGTTTTCCAGCGATCAATAGCCTGTGTACTATCATCAGTTGGAATACCATCCGTAAAAAGAAATACAAGAGGTTTCCAGTCTCCTTTGCGTTCGAGAGTAGTTTTCACCACTTCGCGGTCGATAGCGTTCATCAGCTCGTTAAGCCCACTAGCAAGAGAAGTTCCTCCACCAATAGGAATTTTAGGCGGATAGAAAGTAATGATATCCTGCAAAGGAGTAATGATCTTACTTTTCCCAGCAAAACCAATGATAGAAATCCAAACAGTTTCAAGTGCAAAGGGGTCGGCTTTAAGTTCTTTGATGATTGTAGCCATACCTTCTTGCACCTGTTCTATCGGTTCCCCTACCATCGATTCCGATACATCAAGAAGAAAATAAATAGGAAGTCTGCGCATTTTTTTTTAGATAAAAGTTATTGACAATTTTTTTGGTAATCTTGAATCACTTCTATAAGTCCTTCTTTAGTGAAGGTGTTATATTTTGTTGCATTCATAGAAGGACAGTTTAGGTATTTAGTGAGTAAACGTTGTATTTTTTCAGGCTTTTTAGTGCGGAAAATTCCTTTTTCACCTAAATAAATAGCTTTATCATTACCTTTTACTTTCAGTAAATAATCATCAGGATAGGCAATGTGATTCAATACATAATTTCCATCTTTTTCATATAGAATTTCAAAAAACTGATAGGTATAAGGGTCAGCAAAGCTACTACTTTTCATATAATCGTTCTCAAGAGGTTCTACCCCTAAATAGCAATGACCTTCAGCACAGAATTTCACTTTGTCATCAGCGTTAAAAGTAATAACATTACTTGCTTGGTCTTTTAGTTTAAGAAGTCGTCCAAGTGTTGTTCTATCTGGGAGAGTAGCCCCCATTCTTTTTTCAATTGACTCAAATTCAATGGTCAAAAAACCTTCTTTTTTCTCATTGTTTTTATCAATTACATAGCCAGCTACATTGTATAAATTCATTGAACCAACTTTAGCTTCTTCTCTTTTCTCATTGTATTTTCTTTTAGCTTCTTGTTTTTTAGCTTCTAAAAACTGTTCAAAAGCTACAGTCATATCGCCAAATGGATATCCATTAGCATATAAACGTTGTACAATACGTTTAGCCAAAGGGTCATACCCTGGAGCTTTATCAGGTTGTGGTTCTATAAGTTTTGACAATATACTAAAATCTTTTTGATCATAAGTTTTTATGATGTAAAAACCATCAGCTTTTGCTTCATATTCTAAAGAAGCAACCTGACCTCCGTTTTCATCGGTTACAGTATATTTGTAGGCCGAAGGTTTATTCATAAAATTATCCATTTTAGAAACTTTTGCAGAAATAGTTCCTATTTTTTTGCCGTCTTTGAGTATATCGTTTTGTTCTATCTTCAATTTATCAGCATTGGCTAACTCTTGTTCTGTTTTGGTTGCTTCGCGTTCTTCTTCGTAAATAGCATCCCATCTATCAGAAAAAGGCTGGTCTTGAGAAGCAAAAAACTCGCTAATAAACTGCTTGTTTGCTCCTTTTAAAGGAAGTAATTCAGGAATTGATTTTAAGATTGCATCTGTAACATACTTTTCTATTGAAAAAGTAAGTTTAAAGGAGTAAGGAAGAGATATTTCTCTTACATTGTTGTTAGCTCCTTTAAAACGCAACCATCTCTCGGGAGTGCTGTTGCCTGAAACTGTAGCATAAGGGGCTTCAGCTGTAAACAAAAAATCTCCAGACAAATCGGAATAGTTAACCACTCTATCCTTACTACTTATTTTTGCAATAGGAGTTCCATCGATGAGTAATTCTCCTTTTTTTATTTTTATATCTTGTGCAAATGATTTTGTTATCAAAAAGAAAACTCCAATGCTGAACAAAATTATTTTTTTCATATTTATCTATTTTGTTACTATTTCTATACCACTAAATTGAGCTCTCGTGGCGGTGGTGGAAGTGTCATCGATTCCCCTGTCCCTTGAGATTTACCCCCCATCTCTATCGACGAACTTACCCATTTGAAAAAGGTAGTCAGCATATTAGCATCCGTCGTGTCAAGCTTTACTACATCTGGCGTAAGCTCCTGCAAATATGAAACCTCTGCCTTTGGACCCGCAGCACAACCCACTATCACCCCAAAATCCATAGCCCGTACCTTAGGAACCATCTCCCGATATTTCTGTATGTCCGAAGGTTTCCCATCTGTGAATATAAATAACAAAGGCTTCCAATCTCCCTTTTGCGCCTCAGAACCCCTTATCAACTCCGTCTTCACCAAATCACATACCATCGAAAGCGCTTCTCCCGTATGTGTAGGTCCACTCTCAGGACACTTTATCTCTATAGGCTGAAAAGATGCTAAATCTATCAGCGGAATAATATTACGCACCTCCCGGTCAAACGTAATCACACTAATATGAAGCGAATCCATCGCCTGAGGATCACTGCGCAACATATTAATAAGCCCGTAAAAACCATTGTTTAATGCCTGTATTGGCTCCCCACTCATCGAACCCGAGGTATCCAACAAAAAATAAGCTAAAAGTCGTCTGTTCATCTTCAAGATACTATTACAATTTCACTCGGTGGAGGTGGCAACTGGTCTTTCTTAGTAAGATCAATACCCGTCTCCTCTACCCTTGTAGAAGTAGTCGCTATAGAGGCCGATACCCATTGGAAAAACTTCCCTATACTATCAGCATCCGTATTGCTAAGCCGCACTACTTGATCTGATATTTCCTTAAGCACCTTATCATCTGCATTGTTACCAGCAGCACAACCCACTATCAATCCTTTTTTTACAGATTTAAGCCTTTGAAATCCCGCCTGCCAATCATCAGTAGGAACACCATCTGTCATAATAAATACAATAGGCTTCCAATCCCCTTTTTGCTCTAAAGTAGTCTTCGTAACCTCATTTTCCATCTTATCAGCAAGAAGACTCAAAGCCGCTCCCAGCGCTGTCGTTCCTGTAGCTTTGAGATCCACCATCTGAAAAGAAGCCAAATCAGTAAGCGGTATCTGCTGTTTCGCCTCAATATCAAAAGTAATGATACTCACAAAAGCCGTTTCTATTGCCTGAGGATTTTGACGCAACGAATGAATCATCATCTGAACCCCATTCTTAACAGCCTCTATCGGTTCTCCACTCATCGAACCCGAGGTGTCTAATAATAAATAAACCGGTAACCGTCTCATAATATAATGTAAATAAAAATTATCAGTTTCTAAATCTTTTGGCTACAACATCCAATTTCTTTAAACAGAAAATTTTTCTGTTGAACCTTCTCCTTAATTGAGATATACCCTCAGTATACCCACACTATACCTACCCTATACCTACTACCCAACAGCCAAAAACTATAAAAATACTTCTCCAAAGAAAAATATACTACTTTCTTTACTAAAAACAGAAAATTTTACTTCTACAGATTTTAACTATTAAAGAAACTGTCCGAAAAGTCCCAAAATTATATTCGTATCAATTCACCAAAGTTTATAATACCTACAATCCATAAATTTTCAAAAACCCTTCGGACAGCCTCATATGATAGAAAGTTAATCTTAAATTACAAATAACTCTTTACAATACGATGGATAGTTTGTCCTAAAAACGAATCATCTACAGGATCCCCTATAGCATCAAACTTCCATTCACCATTCTTTTTATAAAGCTTCGCCAAAATAAGAGCGTGTTTACCTGCAAAAGCCGGCTCAGCTGCCACATTATAAGAAGCAAATTCCGAATTTACTCGCTGTGGAGTACCCTCAAACATACGTATTTTAGCATAAGGAATTTGAGAAAAATCCTCTTTTCCTACGTTATTCAAAAAGAAAAATATCTTACTTACATTAGGAGCCACACGGTCTAAATTCACAGTGATAATCTCATTGTCAAGACCATCATCACCTCCTTTATCCCCTTGCAAATCATCTCCCGTGTGATGAAGCGCACCATCATTAGAGTCTAATTTCCCTTTTGGTAAACCAAACTGTTGCAAAATTTGAGGATTATACAAAGGAGAATAAAGATGATCACACACGTTATTCGTGTCATCAATAAGAATACAGCTGAGGTCTAAATCCACATCCTGCTTGTTCTTCATCAAACCGAAAAGCGCCTTAGTTTCAATAGCTCCCCAGTTTACCCCAATACAGAAGTTTTGTAGCTTCTCTCCCGATTCTTTGCGTAGGTCTATCTTCTGACCCTTTTGTAAATTAATTGCCATAATATAAATTTGTAAAATTAGTCAATTAGCTCATTAGCCAATTGAGAGGTTTATAATTCTGTTAATTGTATTTGTTGAGATAATCTTCCAAACCACCTTTCATTCCCATACCTACGGCTTCAAACTTCCATTCGCCATTGCGTTTGTAGATACGTCCAAACTCTACAGCGGTTTCAATAGAGAAGTCCTCTTCTAATTCATATTTAAGAAGTTCTTCTTTGCTATCTGTATCAAAAATACGAATGAATGAATTGCGCACTTGTCCAAAGTTTTGTCCGCGTTGTGTCGCCTCGTGTATTGTTACCACAATACAGATTTCAGAGGCAGTAGGTTCTATTTTAGAAAGGTCTACCATTATTTGCTCATCGTCACCTTCACCTGCACCTGTACGGTTATCACCTGTGTGCACCACAGATTCATTAGGAGATTTGAGATTGTTGTAGAACACAAAATGACTGTCTGACAACAGTTTCTTGTTCTCGCCTAAGATAAAGACTGATGTGTCTAAATCGAAATCTGTACCTGTAGAACTATTATTGGTATCCCAACCTAATCCCACAGTAAATTTAGGAGCCTTAATGCTCTCTCTTTGTCCTTTTTGTAAGTTAATTGCCATAAAATTAATTTATTAATTAGTCAATTAGCAAGTTTGCCAATTGGGGTGTTACTTGTTTAGGTTCAAATCGAGCATAGAGGTGAGGATGTTTTTTTCTTCCTCTATATTCAATTGTTCTTCAGTAAGGTTATTATTATCAATAGTTTCACGGTATTTAGCCAAGAGTTCTTTTACATCTTCGGGGAAGCTGTTGCGTATCTCTTTGCGCTTTTCTTCTAAGTCTCTTATTTTGCGTTCTAATTTACCCACTAATGAATGGCCATTACTCACGTTTTTTTCGCGGTTTAATTGATGTTTAAAAGCCTCTTTAAGCAAGTAAAAGCCATTAGTTTGTAGATTCCAAATAAACTCATCGTCAGAGCCGAGTATTCTAAATAACTCAAAGATTTGGAAGTCTACATTAAAGCCACACATAAAGCGCACTTTAAAATTCTTAGTAGCCAATCGCGAGAGCAACAGTCGTTCTATATTCAATCCCTCTAAAGTATATAGTTTGGTTTCTGGCACTACCAATAGATGAGTTACATCGTCGTCATCTCTAAAGTACTCTTGAGCATATTGGTTAGGGAAACTTCGTATAGAGGTAATATTATAGGGTTTATATTTACCTGTAAGGGTACTATAAGCTGCTTCAAACACTGCCGATATCTCGTCATTATGATACTTTTGGTCTCTCTCGAAAGAATGTATTTCGGGTGTTTTTTGTTCTATCTGTGTGATATATTCTTTATGAGCAGTTATTTCTGTATCGATATTTAAGATAGTAGCTTCTTTTTGCTTTTTTATCTTTTTTAATAGCTCTATAAGGCTATCGGTGTATTGCAAATGGAAAAGCTCAAGCTTATTGAGGTCTAAGCTTTCGGTGTTTTTTTCAAAAAATGAATGGATAATCTCAGTGCGTACTACGATGCCTACAAGTGAAGGCAAATTAAAGAAGTGCTCTAAGATTTTGAGTTTTTGCAATCTTCGTTTGCTATCATTCAGTATTTTTGTTTCTGTTCCCAAGTGTTATGCTTTTGTATTTTGCAATTGGTTTTTAAGGGTAGTTTCTAGGTTTTGTAATTCGTTGTCGAGTTGTCGTCTGCTTTGTTCGCCTTGTTGTTGTATTTGTTTTACCTCGTTGAGGGTATTGATGAGAGAGGTAGTAGTTTCGCGCAAGGTATCGATAGATACGATAGTTTGCTCATTGGCGCGTGCTACATTGACGGTGTTTTGCTGTAGTCGTTGAGCGTTTTTGCGCAATATTTCTTCGGTGGTTTGCGATACGCGTTGTTGTACCTCGATATGTTGTTGTTGACGGTGTAAAGCTACAGCGAGTGTGAGCTGGTTTTTCCATACGGGGAGGGTAGTAGTGAGTATAGTTTGTGCTTTTTCGGCTATGGAAACGTTGTTATTTTGTATCAATCGGATTTGAGGTAATGATTGTAGCATAATGAAACGGACAACTTTCAAGTCGGCTATACGACGGTCTAAACGGCTGGCGAAGTCGCGTTTGTCGGAGATTTGATAATCTTGATAGGCGGTGGGGTTAGCTTCCATCAAAGCGAGTTCTTGTTTGCTTTTTTCATATCGCAAGGTACCGGCTATTATATAGTTTTCGATTTGCTTGATAGCTTCTACGTTATTGGAGAAGATGGTTTGCAATACGGCATTATCTTTTGTAGAGTTGATAATTCCTGCGTTTACTTTGTTGGATATATCGGTGATGTTGTTTACAATCTTGTCGTATTTAGCGAAAAGGTTATCTACGGTAGTGACCATACGCCCTAATAGGGGTATTTTGCGCAGGAATTTTTTAAAGGAGTTTCCTTCGAGTTCGTCTACATCTACATAGTTAAGTTCTACGAGTAGTTTATTGATAAGTTCTCCTACTTCGCCAGAATTGGATTTGCGAACGTTGTTTAAGAAGCTATCGCTTTGTGAAGCTAAGGTGTTTTGTAGTTCAGCGCCGAAGTTGATTACAGAGTTAGGGTTGTTTTCTTCTATATTGGCAGCAATGAGTTCGTATTTAGAGGCATCGGTGGGGGTAAGGTTTTGTAGGGTTACATTACCTTCTTTATCGATGAGTTGTGTATTTGTATCGACAACTTGTAGTTCTAAGGTTTGTTCCATAATGTTTAAGATATTTTGTTATGAGTTATTAGAAACTCGTGTGAATTTCAGCTATGAATTATTAATTATATTTGGGTATTTTGCAAAGTGCCACTACATAAAATTACTCTAAGAGTAATAGATTCTCAAGGCAATCAACTTTGCCAAAGGTAGTAGCATGATGAGCAATTAAAACTTTGGCAAAGTGTAGTGACACAAATGTTAAAGACTTTATTTAACAAAGTGTTTTTCGTTATTTAATGATTTCGCCTTTATAATATTTGGAGAGGAAGAAAGCTAAATCTTCTTTGTATCCAATGCCTGATGCCTCGAATTTCCATTTGTCATTATGCTTATAGAGGCGCCCGAATTCTACGGCGGTTTCTATAGAGAAGTCTTCACCGAGTTCATATTTAGCTACTTCTTGTCCGTTAGTATTATCGACGATACGGATGTAAGAGTTGCGAACTTGACCGTAGTTTTGTTTTCGGTTTAGGGCATCGTGAATGGTTACTACGAAAAGGATTTCGTTTATACGAGGGTCTATTTTAGATAGGTCTACTTGTATACTTTCGTCATCTCCGTCGGCGCTATTTCCTCCAGTAGGGTCGTCTCCGGTGTGGTGTAGGGCGCCGTCGGGGGAGTCGGTATTTCCGTAGAACACAAAGAAAGGTTCAGAAGGGATGAGTCGTTGTGCATCTATCATAAATGCAGAAGCGTCTAAATCGAAATCGTAGCCGGTACCTTGATTGGGGTCCCATCCTAATCCAATGGTTAAGTTTTGAAGGCCAATGTCTATACGTTGTCCTTTTTGTAGATTAATTGCCATATATGTGTTTTTTTATAAGTTCTAATATTTGGCGCAAATATAAAACAAAATATTTTTTAAAGAAAATAAAAAGGAAGTTTTTTTTTGAGGGATAGGGTTTAGGGGGTGTTGCTCCAAGATTGCTCCAAGATTGCTCCAAGGAGTTTGTAAGGTAAGAGGGGATGTTTAGGTAAGAGGTAAGAGGTAAGATAGGGGGATTGTAGGGGTTAGGGGATAGGGGATAGGGGTTAGGGGATAGGCGATAGTGGCACGGCGTTCGCATTTAAAAGCCTAACCCTCGTTGAGGGTGTCTGAAAAGTTTTATTTTAGAGTAATCAACTTTGCCAAAGTCTGAAACCAAAACTGTAAGGAAGATTTATAAA
>CAUQUO010000009.1:0-69450 GCA_963521335.1 uncultured Capnocytophaga sp. | reverse complement strand
CATTAACCATTAATCATTAATCATTAACCATTAATCATTAACCATTAACCATTAACCATTAATCATTAATCATTAACCATTAATCATTAAAATTTGTTTTCCTTCCATTGGTGCCCTCCTTCTTCAAAGAGTTCTTTCCCAAAGATAGGCACTTCTTTCTTGATGCGGTCTACCATCTCATCACACGCCTGAATAGCGGCCTTGCGATGAGGCGCCGAGGTAAAGACAAAAAAACACAATTCACCTGACTTTATCTCTCCCAGTGAATGGTAGATATGCGCACACGACAAACCGTATTTTACTATTATTTCCTCGCGTATCTCAGCAGCTTTCTCATTCGCCATTGCCTCATAAGCTGTAAACTCAATAGCCGACACCGTTTTGCCGTCTATCACATCAGCACGCACCTGACCTAAAAAGATGCTATGCCCACCAATCTGCGTTTTTACTTGATGTTTAGCAATGCTCTCAGCCACAAGAGTAGGGGAGAGTGCCCCTTGTTTAAAGATATTTTTCATAATGATGATTTTTTATTTTACTAAAGAAGAAAAACCAAGTTTAAAACTCTTCAAATCTTTCTCAGCCAATACTTCTTTGGCAAAACGGAGCGCCTTCATACTGCGCACGCCCGCTACACACACAAAGCAAATATGGTCGTATGTTTTCAGTTGCTCCCATTGCGTAGGAAGTTCAGAAAGAGGCAATTCCAATGCCTTAAACAAGTTGATTTTAGGCATTTCATCAGCTTCGCGCACATCTACTAACACACTGTTTTCTTGTGCCAAAAACGCTTGCAAATCCTCTACGCTGTGAAGTTCCTCGCCTTCTGTTTGATGACAAAAAGCAGGATAGTTATACCCCTCTACTTCTTTAGGGGTTTGTGGGGATGAAGTATTCATTTTACAATATTTGATTTTAGTAAGTTGATAAGTTTGTGTATTGAATAACAGAAGAGTATGCACAAGGCAATCATCTATCTTTCCTAAGAGTAGTTTCAGCACCTCATTGGCTTGCAAATGCCCTATCATCGATGAAACGGTGGGTAAGATGCCCGCCTCATTGCACGTCGGTACTTCCTCAGGTTGCGGTGGGGTAGGGAAGAGGTCGCGATAAGTAGTCGTATAACCATCTTTCTTAACGTTGAACACACTCACCTGCCCCTCGTAGTGATACAGCGCTCCATATACTAAGGGTTTACCTGCAATAGCACAAGCGTCTGATAGCAGATAGCGCACTGCAAAATTGTCAGTGCAATCCACCACTATATCATAGCTGTCGATAATAGCAAATACATTCTGAGCGCTAAGGCTATAAGGGTACGTTCTGAAAATAGTGTCACTGTTGCGCGCTTGCAGTCGCTCTACAGCAACTGCTGTTTTCAGTTGTTGCACATCTTTTTCGGCAAACAGAAACTGGCGGTGCAAGTTGTGAAGCTCCACCTTGTCAAAATCTACCAATCCCAGCGTGCCTATCCCCGCCGAGCAAAGCAGTTCCAGCACAGGGCAACCCAAGCCTCCTACCCCTACGACCAACACTCTGGCGCGGTGTAATTTAGCTTGGTTTTCACTCCCAATGAGTTGTATTTGTCGAGTATAACGCGTCATTCTATCCGTGTATTTTCTTTAAAAGGTTGCGGTTGGCAATCCTGATGTGTTTGCCTTTGAGTTCTACAATGCCATCTTTGGCAAAATCAGAAAGGGTGCGAATAAGCGACTCGGTAGCGGTGCCCACCAAATTAGCAATTTCTTCACGCACCAAAGGAGAAGCAATATAACCTTGCGCATCCGTGCCAAAAGTGTTTTCTAACAAACATAAAGTTTCAGCTAAACGCTGTTTCACACGTTTATGCACCATATCCGCAATGAGACTATCCGACCTCCGAAGCTCATTGCTCAATATCTTAGAAAGTTCCATCGCAAAAGGAGGATTCTCACTGAAAGAAGAAAAAATATACTCTTGCGGAATCAAGTAATAACTTACCTCACTAAGAGCTGTCGCCATCAAATTCGTAGGCCCTTGGCTCATCACACTGCGCAACCCCAAAAGCTCCCCCTTCTTTACAAAACGAATAATATGGCTTTTCCCATTAGTACTCAGCTTGCTCATCTTGCACACCCCTCCTTCCAAAAAATAAATACCTTTAATATACTCCCCCTCTTTGAAAAAAACAGTACCCTTAGGCACTCTCTTCGCCACAGGATCAAGTACATTACCCTCCAATAACAACTGTTTTACATACTTAGCAATACTTCCCTGAAGCACCACTTCATTCATAGATAATAAATTATTTTATGGCGCAAAGATAAAAAAATAAATAACACCTATAACTATTTTCTAAACAGAAAAAATCTCCTACCATATAATATAACAATCACCATCTCTTCCTCTCATCCTTTTCCACTACCTTTTATCATAGAGCAACCTTGGAGACAGCTTGGAGATAGCTTGGAGACAGTTTGAAGTAACCCAACATAAATATAAGCTTATAAATCAATACATTCTCTTTATACCTATCTTTTATATACCTCCTAATTTCTAAATTCTAATTTTAAATAATTAAAGAATGGCACAGTTATTGTACTCTTATCTCCCGTAAATATTTTATTTTAATTTTTTTATACTATGAAAAAGTTTTTAACATTTGTATTTTTAGCATTTTTTGGTGTAATGGCTTATGCCCAAGACGCTGAAATTTCTTTTAAAGCAGAAGAAATTGACTACGGAAACATCAAACAAGGTGCAGACGGCGTGCGTGTGTTCGAATTTACTAACACAGGAAAAGCACCCCTCGTAATTACTAACGTTGCTTCTTCTTGCGGTTGCACAGTCCCTTCTTGGACAAACCAACCTGTGGCACCAGGAGCAAAAGGGAAAATTGAAGTTAAATACGATACCAATCGTGTAGGCCCTATCAGCAAAACGATTACCGTAACTTCTAACGCCAAAACAACCCCTGTAAAAGGTTTGCGTATTAGAGGAAATGTTCAATAATCCATAACTATTTATATTTTAATTACTCCCCAAAGTCGCCTGCCACACACCTCTTCTGCAGGCGACTTTTTTTGTTAAAGTATTATAAAAAATGAGCAAAGTTATTATTTTTATATACCTTTGCCGCGAGAAAACTAAATAACTAAACACATATGAAATTAAGAAACATCGTATTATTTTCAGGCTTACTTATAGCCCAAGTATCATTCGCTCAAGTAGAAGAAGTAGGAACTATGACAGATACTACTGTTCCTGTAGTAGAAAACCCAATCGTAGCTCCTACCGAAGTACAATCTGAAGCTGAGCTTAAAAATCAAAAAGAATTGCTTAAAGCACAGCAAAGAGAACAAAAAGCTCAAGAAAAAGCATTAAAAGCTGAAGAAAAAGCGGCTAAAGAAAAGGCTAAAGCTGAAAAAGAAGCTCAAAAAGCTCAAGAGAAAGCTAAAAAAGCTGAAGAAAAAGCAGCTAAAGAAAAAGCTAAAGCTGAGAAAGAAGCTCAAAAGAAAAAAGAACGTTTGAGTAAAGCTAATAGTGAAGTAGCTAAAGTAGAAGCAAAAATAGCAAAAGCTAAAACTGATTTAGCAAAAGAGCAATCTAAATTTGACATAAAGAAAGCTAAAGGTACTCTTTCTCCTCAAGATGAAGCTAAGCTAAAAAGTAAATTACTCAATAAACAGCAAAAAATCAACAGCCTTGGTCTTGATCTTATCAAAGCTAAAGAAAAAGTAAATAAATACTCTATGTAAGATGTATTTTATCTAAAAAAATAGAGAGGATTATCATTGTGATAATCCTCTCTATTTTTTTAGAATAATATATTTTAAAAATCGGCACTTTGTGGAGTACGTGGGTAAGGTATAACATCTCGTATATTACTCATTCCTGTAGCAAAGAGTACCAAACGCTCAAAACCTAGCCCAAAACCACTATGTACAGCAGTACCGAACTTACGGAGATCAAGATACCACCAGAGAGTTTGCTCATCCATATTGAGGTCTGTTATCTTTTGTTTGAGCACTTCATAACGTTCTTCACGTTGAGATCCTCCTACAATTTCTCCAATACCAGGGAAAAGGATATCCATAGCACGCACTGTTTTACCATCGTCATTCAATCGCATATAAAAAGCTTTAATATTGGCAGGATAGTCATAAAGTATTACAGGGCATTCAAAGTGTTTTTCAACTAAGTAACGTTCGTGTTCGCTTTGTAAATCTACTCCCCATTCATTTACAGGATATTGAAATTTTTTCTTTTTGTTATGGTTGCTATTTTTAAGAATATCAATAGCTTCTGTATAGCTCACACGTTTGAATTCATTGTGAATTACAAACTCAAGTTTTTCGATAAGAGACATTGTACTACGCTCGTTTTGAGGTTTACTTTTTTCTTCTTCCAAAAAGCGTTTGTTGAGAAATTCTATATCATCACGGCGTACTTCTAATGTGTATTGTAGTACATTCTTAATAAAATCTTCTGCAAGGTTCATATTGTCGATAAGGTCGAAGAAAGCCATTTCAGGTTCTATCATCCAAAATTCGGCTAAATGACGTGAAGTATTTGAATTTTCAGCGCGGAAAGTAGGTCCGAAGGTGTAAATCTTGCCGAGCGCCATTGCAAAAGTTTCCCCTTCTAACTGTCCAGATACGGTGAGATTAGTTTCGCGCCCAAAAAAATCTTTTTTATAATCTATATCGCCATTTTCGGTGAGAGGAGGATTTTTAGCATCTAAAGTAGTTACGCGGAACATTTCGCCTGCTCCTTCTGCATCACTACCAGTAATAATAGGGGTATTGACATAGAAAAAGCCATTGTCTTGAAAATATTTGTGGATGGCATATGCTAAAGTAGAACGCACACGCATTATAGCACTAAAAGTATTAGAACGCACACGCAAGTGAGCATTTTCGCGCAAGAACTCTAATGAGTGTTTTTTAGGTTGTATAGGGTATTCCTCAGGATTACTATCACCTAGGATAATAATTTCAGAGGCTTGTAGTTCTACGTTTTGTCCTTTTCCCTGACTTTCTACTATTTTACCTTTTACTTCAATAGCTGCGCCTGTAGTAATACGTTTGAGAATTTCGGGATGGGTGTTTTCAAAGTCTACAACTATTTGTAGATTTTCGATAGTAGAACCATCATTGAGGGCTATAAATCGGTTGCTACGAAAGGTGCGTACCCATCCTTTGAGTGTTATCTCATTTTGTATACTTTTTTCGTTTTGTAATAATTGCTTAATGTACAACATAAATATGATTTTACTTCTTTACTCTTGTTTTAAATATAAGGGCAAAGGTATGAAATTAATGGCAAACGGCAAGAGGTAATTGAAAATAATTATTTAATATAAAAAGAGTAGCCTTAGAAATTTTCTAAGGCTACTCTTCATAAAACATTTAAAACCTATTAATTATGCTTCCAATGGGATAACAGAAACATAAGATTTATCATTTTTCTTTTTTTCGAATTTTACAATACCGTCAATTTTAGCATGTAATGTATGGTCTTTACCTATATATACATTTTCACCAGCATTGTGCTGAGTGCCACGTTGACGTACTATTATGTTTCCTGCGATGGCAACTTGTCCACCAAAAATCTTCACGCCTAAGCGTTTAGAGTGAGATTCTCTACCGTTCTTAGAACTACCGACACCTTTCTTGTGAGCCATTTTCTTTAATTTTTAAGTTTAATAATTATTTTACAACAATGTTTTCGATTACAATTTGGGTGAGGTATTGGCGATGACCATTTTTCACTTTGTAACCTTTACGTCTTTTCTTTTTGAATACGAGTACTTTGTCTCCTTTCAAATGTTTTAAAACTTTTGCTTCTACAGAAGCTCCGTTTATAGCTGGGGCGCCTATGGTTACGGTTCCGTTGTTATCAATGAGAAGTACATTGTTGAAAGTTACTTTCTCGTCTTCTGCATTGGGCAAACGGTGTACATAAACCTTTTGGTCTTTACTTACTTTAAATTGTTGCCCTGCTATCTCTACAATTGCATACATAGCTTAACGTTTTTAATTATTGTTTTTTATAAATCGGGTGCAAAGGTATGACTATTTTTTTGAATTACCAAAATTCTATCGTTTTTTCTTTGCAAAAGAATTATTAACTATTGATTTTTTATTAATAGCTGTGTTCATCGATTTCTACTTTTCCCCAGAATACTTTGTAGGCGAAGTAGGTGTAAATGAGTAGGAGAGGGGCTCCTATAGCTGCGATAATGAGCATTATTTCGAGTGATTTATTGCTTGCAGCTGCGTTGTATACGGTGATATCGTGCCCTATAATTTCGGTATTTCTTAAGAATACGGGGTGTAATTGTAAGGCTAGAATGAGCATAAAGAATACAATGGTGAGTATTGTACCTATGAAGGCTTTTTTGTAGTTTCTTTTATTGATGAATACAGCTATGGCTACTATACATATCAGTAGTAAGGCTCCTACAGTTATAAGGGCAGTACTTTGTGCGGTATTGGAAGCCAAATGTGGGGTAAGTAGGCTGTAGATGGCTACTGCTACAAATAGTATTAGGAAGCCTATATAAGCTATATTGATACGTTTGGCAATGCGCTCGTGTAGGCTACCGTGAGTTTTCAGTAGTAGATAGAGTCCTCCGTGTAGAGCCATAAGGAATACGGTCATTAGACCTACTAATAGTGCGTAGGGGGTGAGGAAGGTGAAGAGAGCTCCACCAGTGTATTCGAAATCGTTATCTAAGGGGAGGCCTTGGAGGAGATTGCCAATTACTACACCTAAGAGTAGAGGCAATACGATGCTACAAATACTATAGATGGTGTCGAAGGTATTACGCCAAGTTTGGTTGTCTTCTTTTCCTCTAAATTCAATAGAGACTGCTCTAAATATGAGAAATACTAAGAAGAGCATAAAGGGGGTATTCATAGCGGAAAAGAGGGAGGCGTACATTAGGGGGAATCCTGCAAAGATGGAGGCACCTCCTATGACGAGCCAAGCCTCGTTGCCGTCCCAGACGGGGCCGATGGCGTTTAGAGCGATGCGACGTTCTTCTTTTTTATCTAGCAGTAGATGCCAAGATCCTGCACCGAAGTCGAAGCCATCTAATATGGCATATCCTGTAATTAAAAAGCCTACTATGATGAACCACCACGTAGGGTAGTCTATTCCTAAAAATGTTTCCATATTGTATATTATTATGCGGTTTGTAATTGAGTATTTTCTTCGTGTTCATCAATACCATGAACGATTTTCTTGTTCATCAGGTAGATGAATAGGGCGAAGAGGATGATGTATACTACAGTGAAGAGGATGATAGCGAAGAGTATTTGGTTTGCTGTGACGGCCTTAGAGAGGGCATCGCTGGTGCGCAAGAGTTTGTATACTATCCAAGGTTGGCGACCCATTTCGGCAGCGAACCATCCTACTTGGTTACCTATTTGAGGTAGGAATACACTCCATACGAAGATGTGCAAGAGCCAACGTTTTTGGTAGAGTTTTCCTCGCCATAATAGGAAGGAAGCATAGAGTGTGAGGGCGATGAGGAACATACCGATAGCTACCATTATATGATAGAATTGGAATACGGCGTTTACTTGCCCGGGGCGGTCTTTGAGTGGGTATTGGTCTAGGCCTGTAACAGGAGCTTCTGTGTCATAATGAAGCATATATGATAGTCCGTTGGGGATTTTCACTCCGTGGGTAACTTCGTTTTTCTTATCTACATAACCAAAGAGATATAGGTCGGCGGGGCCTGTTTGGAAATGGCCTTCCATAGCGGCTAATTTCTCGGGTTGGTTTTGAGCTACGCCTTCGGCAGAACTGTGTCCTGAGGCGAGTTGTAAGAGGCATACTATTGTACCGATGATGAGTGTAACGCGGAAGGCTTTTTTGGATATTTCGATGTGGCGACCTTTGAGTAGATACCAAGCGTGTACGCTGAGTACTAAGAAGATGCCAGCTAAGAAGGCGCCTTGCCACACGTGCCAAATACGGTCTACGCTTGAGGGGTTGAAGACCATTGCCCAGAAGTCGGTAATGACGGCTTTAGCATTCATTCCTTCGCCGGCAACTACATATCCTGCTGGGGTTTGTTGCCAGCTATTGGCGATGACAATCCATATTGCGGAGCACATAGACCCTAAGAATACGCCGAGGGTGGCTAAGAAGTGCCATATGGGTTTTACTTTGTTCCACCCAAAAAGTACAATACCGAGGCAGGTACTTTCGAGGGCAAAAGCAAACACGCCTTCGGCAGCTAAGGCGCTTCCGAAGATGTCGCCTACATAGCGTGAATAAGTAGCCCAGTTGGTACCGAATTCAAATTCCATTACGATACCGGTGGCAACGCCTAAGGCAAAAGTAACGGAGAAGATACGAGTCCAAAAGCGGGTGAGTGTGTCGTACTCTTTTTTACCTGTGCGCAAGTATAGTCCTTTGAATACTACCATTAAGAGCCCTAATCCAATGCTCAATGGTGGATAGATGTAATGGAAAGCAATCGTCAAGGCGAACTGGACGCGTGCTAAAATTTCTGTTTCCATATGTTGAGTAAATTAAATAGTGATTTGATAGGACAAAGGTATGGTATATTTAAAATATCTCAAAATAATTTATTGAAATTTATATTACTTCTAAATAGTTTTTATATTTTAGGTATAATTAGGTAGGGTAGAGGTGAGTTATAAACTTGAGATAGCTGAAAAGTTTACTAATTTTTAATTTCTAATTTTTGACATTTTCGCAGTATATTTTTCTAAGAAATTCTGTTTTTTTAGTATTTTATACTTTTGGGGTTGATAGTGGGTGGGTATAGGGTAGGTATAGTGTGGGTATAATTGAGGTATAGGTTATGTATAGGAGAAAAATTTTCTGTTTTATAATTTTGATATTATAGACATAAATGGTATTTTTGCCCCGAATAATTTAAAAAGCAAAAATTTTATGGATAGTAAATTGACTTCTATTTTGAGTTACATTTCTTTTTTATGGCCTCTTCCTTTTTTTGCAGGGAAGAAGGATGATAGTTCGGTTTATCATCTTAGGCAAGGATTTGGTTTAATGGTTTTGATGATTGTGTATTTTATAGTTTTTAAAATTATAGCGTTGATATCTGGAACTATTGCTAGTATTTTCTCTTATTTTGGTTTTGTTATTTTGGCATTTATGGTGATAGGTATCATTAATGTTTTAAATGGAGAGAAGAAGCCATTGCCTTTTATAGGGAAATCATTTGAAGGTTTTGACTTTATCAAATAGGTAGTAAATAAGAAGTAAAAAAAAGGCTATTCATTCACGAATAGCCTTTTTTTATTATTTTATGATGGTTTGAGTTCTATCGGGTCCTACGGATACGACTGTTATGGGGACTTCGAGTTCTTTTTCTAAGAAGTTTATGTATTCTAGGAGTTCGATGGGGAGTTGGTCATATGAGTTGATAGAAGAGATGTCTTGTTTCCAACCTTTGAGTTCGGTATAGATAGGGGTGACGTTTTGCTCTTCAATATTATAGGGTAGGTGTTTGATTTCTTTACCTTTATATAGGTATGAAGTACATACTTTGAGGGAGTCGAATCCGGAGAGGACGTCGGCTTTCATCATTATGAGTTGAGTTACTCCGTTTACTTGTACGGCGTATTTAAGAGCGACGAGGTCAAGCCATCCGCAACGGCGGCGTCGGCCTGTAGTGGCTCCGAATTCGCGGCCTACTTGGGTCATAGTTTCACCTACTTGGTCGAATAGTTCGGTAGGGAATGGGCCACTTCCTACGCGTGTGGTATAGGCTTTGAAGATTCCGATGACTTGCCCTATACTACGGGGTGCGATTCCTAATCCGGTGCAGGCTCCTGCTGCGGTGGTATTAGAGGAGGTGACGAAGGGGTAGGTACCGAAGTCGATATCTAAGAGAGATCCTTGAGCGCCTTCTGCGAGTATTTTTTTGTTTTGTTTGAGGGCTTGGTGGAAGTATTCTTCGCTATCGATGAGTTTGAATTGTTTTAGTACTTCTATTGCTTGGAAGAATTCGGTTTCGAGTTCTTTTAGGTTGTATTGTATATCGGCTTTGTAATGGGCGATCATTTCTTGGTGTTTATGGGTAAGGTTGTGATATCGCTCATTGAAGTCGGATAGTTCTATATCTCCTACTCTAATTCCGTTGCGTCCTGTTTTATCCATATAGGTAGGTCCTATTCCTTTGAGGGTAGAGCCTATTTTAGCTTTTCCTTTGGAGGCTTCGGAAGCGGCGTCTAAGAGGCGGTGAGTGGGCAGGATGATGTGGGCTTTTCGCGAGATGAAAAGATTTTCTTTGAGATTGATGTTGTAGGGAGCTAGTTCATCGATTTCTTTTTTGAAAATGATGGGGTCAATGACTACGCCATTACCGATGATGTTGATGGCCTTTGGGTGGAATATACCAGAGGGGATGGTGTGTAGGACGTGTTTAATACCGTTGAATTCGAGGGTATGGCCTGCATTTGGTCCGCCTTGGAAACGAGCGATGATGTCGTATTTTTGGGTGAATACGTCTACTATTTTGCCTTTGCCTTCGTCGCCCCATTGAAGGCCTAATAATAAATCTACTGCCATTATGATGTTTTATTTGGTTATTTTTGGGTGGGATTTTGTTGATTTTTTCTTTTTCCGTAGAAGTATAGGGAGTGAGCTGATATATCGATATCGAATATATCTTCTATGGTTTTTTGGATAGATTGGATGCGAGGGTCGCAGAATTCTATGATTTCACCGGAATCGGTGAGGATTATGTGGTCGTGTTGTTTATCGAAGTATGATTTTTCGTAATAGGCTTGGTTTTGTCCGAATTGGTGTTTACGAACGAGTCCGCATTCGAGTAGGAGTTCTATAGTGTTGTATAGAGTAGCTCTACTGACGCGGTATTTTTTATTTTTCATATTGATATAGAGGGTTTCTATATCGAAGTGGTCGTTATATTCATAGATTTCTTTAACTATGGCATAACGTTCAGGGGTTTTACGGTGTCCGTTATCTTCGAGGTATTTGGTAAGTACTTTTTTTACGATTTCTAGACTTTCTTCTGTTGTGGGTTTATTCATAAATATAATAATCTAATTTTGAGTGGCAAAGGTAATGTATTTTTTTGTATATCCAAAATATTTTATATTTTTGTGCGAGTTTAGGGGAGTTTAGGATGTTTATAAGTTTGCTTTGGGCTATCTCCAAGCTATCTCCAAGCTTTCTGCGAGCTTGCTGTAAGGTTTAGATTGGGGGTATTGAAGGAGCAATTTTTGGTTATATTGCGTTCATATTGTATTATGGAAGATTATATATTAAGACTTATCAATCAAACGAATAGGAGTTTTTTTTTGACGGGGAAGGCGGGTACAGGTAAGACTACTTTGCTACATAAGATTATGGCTACTACGTATAAGAATACGGTGGTGGTAGCACCTACGGGGATTGCGGCGTTGAATGCAGGAGGGGTGACGATACATTCTTTATTTCAGTTGCCATTTGCGTCTTTTTTGCCTACGTATAGTAGTCCGCCGATAGTGAATGAGTATATTCGGTTTGAGAATAGGGTATCTTTACGGAAGCATTTTCAGATGCATAAGCATAAGCAGCAGGTGATTAAGAATATGGAGTTGCTTATTATAGATGAGGTGAGTATGTTGCGAGCTGATGTGCTAGATGCGATGGATTATATGTTGCAGTATATCAGGAGGAATAATGATCCTTTTGGAGGAGTTCAGGTGGTATTTATAGGAGATTTGTTGCAGCTTCCTCCTGTGGTGAAGCAGGAGGAGTGGGAGGTATTGCGACAGTATTATAAGGGGGTGTTTTTTTTTCATTCGAGGGTTATCAGTAATCATCCACTTCTTTATGTGGAGCTTGATAAGATTTATAGGCAGACGGATGGGGTATTTATTTCTATTTTAAATCATTTGCGGGATAATGCGCTTACGGCGGAGGATATAAGGTTGCTTGAGTCTTATGTGAGGCCTAATTTTTCTAAGGAGCATAGGAAGGATTATATAACTTTGACGACGCATAATGCGAAGGCTGATGCTATGAATATGGCAGAGATAGAGAAGCTTGAGACTTCTAGTTTTTCTTATGAGGCTGAGGTAGAGGGGGATTTTCCGGAGTATTTGTATCCTATTGATAGGGTGATTAAGCTGAAAGAAGGAGCCCGAGTGATGTTTATAAAGAATGATATTTCGGGAGATCATTTGTTTTTTAATGGTAAGATGGGTACGGTGGTTTTTCTATCGACAGAAGAGGTGCGTGTGGTTTTGGATGGAGGGGAGGAGATAGGGGTGGATCGTTATGAGTGGAAGAATGTGCGTTATAGGGTAAATGAGATAACGAAAGATATAGAGGAGGAGGTTTTGGGTACTTTTGTGCAATATCCATTGCGATTGGCGTGGGCTATAACGATACATAAGAGTCAAGGTCTTACTTTTGAGAAGGCGGTGCTGGATTTGAATTCGGTTTTTGCTTCGGGGCAGGCCTATGTGGCATTTTCAAGGTTGCGGTCGTTGGAGGGGTTGGTGTTGTTGTCGTCAATCAATCGAGAGGGGATAGAGAATGATGAAGAGGTGATGGGATATGCAACTAATAGGGCTTCAGAAGAGGAGATAGCTAAGGCTTGTAATGAGGGGGGATTAGTTTTTTTGCGGGGGATGATATTGAAGGTGTTTGAATGGGATCATTTTTTGAAGGGGTGGTATTTGCATTGTAATGGTTACTCTGGGGAGATAGGGAGTAAGAATTATTATAGGGATTGGGCTTTTAAGCAGTACAAGAGGGTAGAGGAGATGGTGAAGGTGGCTGAGAAATTTAGGAAGCAGCTACAGGAATATTTTGATAATAGAGTAGCTATTGAGACTGTTTTTGAGCGGATTAAGAAAGGTGTGAATTATTTTGTACCTTTATTTGAGGATATATGGTATGAGTTGTTTTATACAGAGTATAAGATAGCAGGGCAGAAGAAGGTTAAGGAGTTTAGCAAGGAGCTTAGGGAGCTTAATGATACTCTTACAGAGGTGTTGAAAAAGATATTGCAGATAGAACAGATAGTGATGCTTTTGGAAGCACATCGCCCTTTGAATAAAGAGAATATACAATCAGAAAGGTTGCAATGGATACGAGATAAGGTGTTGCATAAAGTAGGTGATGTTTTGAAAAGTGAACAGCTTTTTGTTGAGCAAGGAACAGAGAGAAAGACTTTATCTAAAAAGAATAAGGGAGGAAAACAAGAAAAGGTTTCTACTTATGATATTACTTTGCAGTTATGGCAACAGAACAAAACTGTAAGTGAGATAGCTAAAGAACGTATGCTTACAGAAGGAACTATTTATGGACATTTGTGCAAGTTGATAGAAAAGGGGGCTTTGGATAAGGAAGTTATAGAGGCAATTTTTTCTAATGAGGATATAAAAGAGCTTCAAAGGGTTTTTGAGATGGAGGAAGATCTAACAACAACTAAAGGTATTTATGAGAAATGTAATGGGAAGTATGATTATGGGCAATTACGATTGTTTAAAGTATGCTTTTTGAAAAGAAATTAAAGCAACAAAAGAGGCTATACTCGCATAGAGTATAGCCTCTTAATGTATAAAGTATAAAAATAAGTTTTAGAATCTATAGGTAACCCCAGCTTTGAAACCACCTGCGACGAAAGAGTTGTGTTCTACAAATAGTTCAGCATTCACACCGAAGTTTTTGGTAAAGAAGTAGCGACCGCCAGTTTGGAGGCGTACCGCAAATCCTGAATCGTAGTAAGGACTATCATAGTACCAATTATTTTTATTATTAGACCAGCTGTAATATCCTAATGACAGACCTCCATAGAAATCTACATTTGAAGGGATTCCTTTGATGTGTTTAGCAAAGTGGTAATTACCATTAGCTAAAAAACCAATGCTATTGTATTTTACATTACTATAATTTCTACCACGGTAGAAGAGTTCACCACCAATGGTAATTTTATCAGCAACACCGAAATCGGCGGAACCATAAACCATAAAACCAGGGCCAGAATAGCCTATCCCACCATTGATTTGTACATCACCAGCTGATTGAGCTGAAGATACTCCTGCAATAAGAAGTAATCCTAAAAATAAAAACATTTTTTTCATAAAAAATTTACTATTAATTGTTTTAACAATGCAAAAGTACTACTAAAATTATAATATCCAAAAAAAAGACTACCATATTTTATAAAGGTAGTCTTTTTTCTATGAAAATGTTATTGTTTATTTCTGTTTAATAGGGGAACCCTCATGTACAATGTAGTTCAATTTCAAGGCATTTACTTCTTGTAATTGTTCACGTATATCGCTTACAAGTCCCATATTAGTATCAGAATCTACTTTCAATGCTGTAATATAAACATCTTTCAAAGCGTCACGTAGTCCTTCTCTATAATTTAAGATATAGTGACTAACTTCTGGGACATCTATAAATTTATCATTTACTTGTATCTTTGCATTAGTACCAAATTTAGATTGGTATTTAGGAAGAGGTTTACCAGCATAAAGATAAACCACAGGGTCTTTCTTATCTAATTTTTGTACTTGATCAGCTACAGGCAACTTGTTTTGCACCATTAAGTCACTATCTTTTGATTCTGTTACTGTCATAAAGAAAAACAAAAGCATAAAAATAATGTCAGGCAAAGAAGCTGTAGAAACTGGAGGTAATTCACCACTTTTCTTTTTAGTAAATTTTGACATAATCTTTTAATTTTAGTGTTTTTTAGGTGCTGTTTCAAGCAGTTTTCTTGGAAAACGCTTTTGTAGCTCTACTATTATAGGCTCAAGATGATCTTTGCGAGATTTAGGTGTTCGAGCCGCATTAAATTCTTCTTCAATTTGAACATAAGGAACTTCGTTAGGAAATTTCTTTTTTCGTTCACGCTCACGCAATTCATTATAAGCTGCTATTAGCTCATTTTGTACTGCTATGTACGTATGATAAGAAGTCTCACGGTCATTACGCAAAGAAATAATAGCTTTATCAGGATTATCAGAAGACAATGAATTTTTTTTACCTTCACAGTAAGAACAAGATTCATCTCCATTATTATCCAAAAAATCAATAGCTGTTTGTTTTACATCTTTGAGCTCCTTAATTTCATTATTTATTAATAACTGATTGTTTTTGTTTACAACCACTACCAATACGTTTTTCTCTTTTACAAGAGGTGGCTTAGGCGCATCAATAGGTTGTTTAGGAGGTAACTTAACTGTAATCCCCGCATTGCTTTCAATAGTAGTTGTTACTAAAAAGAAGATTAGCAACAAGAAAGCTATGTCAGCCATTGAACCTGCGTTCACCTCAGGTATTGAACGTTTTGCCATAATTCGTCTATTTCATTAGTGCTTTTTTTACATTAGATGCTACAAGTGCTGCTATAGCTGTAGCTACCAATATATATAAAGCGATTAAACCTGTGCTTGTCCATTTTCTTACAGATTCACTGGCTTTCTTAACTTCTTCACTTGCATTAGCTTCTACAGCCCCTGATGAGAATATATAAGCTACAAGAAGAATAACTACAAAAGCTCCTGTATAGATAAGCGTTTTTTTGAGGGCTTGTGGTGAAGCCAAAATGTTCTGCGCCACTGATATCACTACTGCTACAAAAGCAATACCCAATAATACATAAGTAAGCGCGAACAAAGCTTGCATAGAACCATTGTTAGGGTCGTTGGAATCCCCTACAAATGACAAGGTTATCCATAATATTACCCCAATTGCTCCTAATGCAAGAGCTCCATATTTTGCTATTTTATACATACTTAAAGTTCTTTAAAATGGGTGAATAAATTATTTTATCTTTCTTGCTACTAAAAGATCAATAAGAGAGATAGAAGCATCTTCCATATCGTTCACAATAGCATCAATCTTAGCAATGATATAGTTGTAGAATACTTGTAGAATCATCGCTACGATCAAACCAAATACAGTGGTAAGCAAAGCTACCTTGATATCCCCTGCAATCAAAGATGCATCAAGTCCACCTGCTGTACTGATCTTGTCAAACGCTTCAATCATACCAATTACCGTACCCATAAACCCTAACATCGGTGCAATAGCAATAAACAAAGAAATCCATGATACGTTCTTCTCTAATTGACCCATCTGTACACCACCGTAAGATACTACCGATTTTTCAACCATATCAATACCTTCACTAGCGCGGTCTAAACCTTGATAAAAAATAGAAGCTACTGGACCCTTTGTATCACGACATACTTCTTTAGCCGCTTCAATACCTTTGCTGTCCAATGCACTTTCTATGTCTGTAAGAAGTTTTTTAGAGTTAGTAGTCGCCATATTGAGGTAAATAATTCTCTCAATAGCTACCGCCAAACCTATAATCAAGCAAAGCAAGATAGGCGCCATATACATAGGACCCCCTTCAATAAAACGCTCCTTAAATATCTGGTGGAAGCCTTTACTTTGTTGCGTTTTATCAGCAACTTCCTGAGCGCTAACCATAGCTACGTTTAAAATTAACATTGCTACTAGAAGTAGCTTAGATGACATTTTTTTCATTTGTTTAATCTTTTAATTTGTTAGTTGATAATTTAATGTTTAATAATACTTTTTTTAATAGAAAAAAGCAGAGAGGAAGGGATTCGAACCCTCGATACACTTTTGGCGTATATACACTTTCCAGGCGTACTCCTTCAACCACTCGGACACCTCTCTATCCCATTTCTAAATGCCAAAGTAACAAATTATTTTTGTAACTGGCAAATTTTTTTCTTAATTTTTTGCTAAATTTCTCCCGATATACTCTCTTCAAACTTGATTTTGAATAAATTACGAGAAATATTTTTCTTTAATAAAATCATTAATTTTGTAACTGCCGACTCCGTTGTGATGTCTTTACCATCTATCACTCCCATCTTTTTCAGCGCTTCACTCGACTCATATTTCCCCATCATTACACTCCCTCCTGAACATTGCGTCACATTTATTATCTGTATACCTCTCCCTATTGCCCTTTCTAAACTCTCTATAAACCAACTGTCAGTAGGGGCATTCCCAGAACCATATGTCTCCAATACTACCCCCTTCAAATTAGGAATATCAAAAATACCATTTAATATAGGTGCCGTAATACCTGGAAACATCTTGATGATGGCTACATTGCTCTCAAAATCCTTCCAAACCTTTAAGCTTGTACACCCTTTTTGAGGTAACAAATATTCTTTCATTACTTTCAAATGCACACCACTCTCTACCAATATAGGATAATTAAACGACGCAAAAGCTTGAAAACGCTCTGCATTTACTTTCGTAGTACGATTTCCTCGATATAGCTTATACTCAAAATAAAGCCCCACTTCTTGTATTACCGATCTCCCTTCTTCCTTTAGCGTCGCTAGTTGTATCGAAGTAATAAGATTCTCCTTCGCATCTGTCCGTAAATCTCCTATCGGTAGCTGAGACCCCGTGAATATCACAGGTTTAGAAAGCCCCTCTAGCATAAAACTTAAAGCTGAAGCTGAATAACTCATCGTATCACTACCATGCAATACTACAAAACCATCATATTGGTCATAACACTTCTCTATTACCTCAGCTATAGCTATCCAATGCTTAGGATTCATATCCGAAGAGTCTATAACCTTCTCAAAAGAATGTACAGAAATATCACAATCCAAATGCGAAAGCTCAGGGATACGACTGTAAAGATTGTCAAACTCAAATGCTCGTAAAGCTCCCGTTTGGAAGTCCTTTATCATCCCTATGGTGCCACCCGTATAGATGAGCAATACTTTTGAACGATTATTTTCCATCAACTTTATTCTTTACTGGGTTCGCATACATCTCCAAAAACTTCTCTTGCGAAATATCCCCCGCGTTACTCCTATTATTCATACGGCGCTCAAATTGCCTAAACTCTTTCTCGTTATACTTGTCCTTATAGATAGATGTGTGATGTAGCAAATCATAAGCAATATAATTCGCAGGAAAAAGCTTGTATTGCCGGTGAATAGCCCTATCCAAGTACTCTGCCAAAGCTTGCAATTGCTTGTTTAAATGCTGATGCTCTCTCTCTATAGCATCTATAACATCATCTATAGGTTGCCCTACTGAAATATGCACACGCCCCTTCTGTCCCATCAAACCTTGAATGATGTTCTCAAAATCTTCCTTCTTAGATTTTACATATTCCACACCGTTGTGTTGCGCTACCAATGCAGGTATCTTCAATACATCAGTAGGGTCAAATTCATACGAAATAGACATTGGCACTATATGCAACTGCTTCAAATATTGCATCGGCGATACCTCCTCTGAAGCATTCAAAGTCAGCATCTTCAGAACTCCCTGTTGCGTCCGGTCATCTCCATCTTTCGTGCGCCCCTCTCGTTGCGCAAGCCATACATTCCGACCCTCCTCTACAATACAATGATAAATATATTTCGATACCAACTTAGAGTGCTCCAATGCCTCTCGCGGAGGGAGACTCCTATATATGATAATATTTCTGTTCAGCATCGCTAATATCTTTAAGTGCTTCTTCCTAAGAAGATTATCACCCATAGCCGAGGCCGTCATCGAAAGATGATGATCGTGTAAAACTACATTCAATAATGAAGTATCTAAAATAATATCACGGTGGTTCGAGATAAAAACATAAGATTGCTCAGGAGAAAGCGCATCAAAACCTTCCGTCGTAAATTCCGAAATACTCTTCTCTATCGCCTTCGTCACTACTTGATACATAATATCCTCCTGAAAGTCCGATACCCTTTCACAAGCAAGCAGTTTCTCTTCTCGCTGTGCTGGCGTAAAATCAGGAAAAGCATAGGCCATCATCGCCTGAATCAAACGATTATCTTTGATTTCTAGCAAGGCTCCTCTTACTTCTTCGTCATAGAAAGGACGTATGTTTTTAAACGAATCCACTATCTTAGATTATTTTGTTTTTTGCATAACGAAAGGCAAAGTAACGAAATTTATTTGATAACACCTAATTAAATGTTAAATATTTTTGTAGCATTGCTATCGGTAAGGCGGATTATCTCGCTTTCTGGAAGCTCATATATATCCGATAGTTTTTCTACAACTTTCACTATATAAGCACTTTCGTTGCGCTTTCCACGATAAGGCACGGGCGCCAAATAAGGACTATCAGTTTCCAAAACTATATGACACAAATCAATATTTTTTAAGAATTGGTCGATTTTTCCATTTTTAAAAGTTACTACACCTCCTATTCCTAAATGCAATCCGTAACTGATAGCGCGATGGGCTTGCTCTTCTGTACCCGTAAAGCAGTGAAAAATACCAAAAAGGTCGTCGCTTTTTTCGGTTTCTAAGACTTCAAAAACTTCCTCAAAAGCCTCGCGACAGTGAATTACTATGGGCAAGTGGTATTTTTTTGCCAACTGTATTTGCCAAGCAAAAGCCTCTTGTTGTTCTTTGAGAAAGGTTTTATCCCAATAGAGGTCGATGCCTATTTCACCAATGGCACAGAAAGGATGTGTAGGCATTAAGGCTTCTACGTGATCGAGTTCTTCTCTATAATTTTCTTTCACACTACAAGGGTGCAAACCGTTCATCAAGAAAACATAATCAGGATATTCGTTTTTTAAGTGGAACATCCGCTGGGTATAACTGCTATCAATGGCTGGCAGAAAGCAATGGGTTACGCCTGCTGCTTTTGCGCGTGCTATCATCTCGGAGCAGTCGAGATCAAATTCTTCTGAGTATAAGTGTGTATGAGTATCGATCATTTAGTTTATCTTTTTCTTCCATTGCTTGCCATAGATGGCGTAATAGATATCTTCTTCGTAATATTTGTAGAAACCTGGTTCTTTGTTGGCAATAAAAAAGGCTTCTTTTTCTTTGAGGAATTTCGCAAGTAACTCCTTGTTCTCTGGCTTTTCCATTTCTTTTTCCAAATTCTTAAACACCATATCAAACTGTGCCGAGGTGATTCCTTGGCAGATAAGTGGTAAGGATTTTTCATTCACTCCATAACGATCGATAAGGGCGCTAACAAAGTATTTGTGTATCATTTGGTGCTCGTCGTCCAACAGCGAAAAATATTTGGTAACCAAAGGGAAATACTCCTCTCCTATCAAGCCTAAACCAAAGACGGCATAACTGCCCGGCATACAGCTTTTCTCGCCTTCTTCTACATCATTATACCACTGGAATTCTTTCATAGCTACCTCAGCATAAGCTACCAATTTAGGACGCAATTCCTCGTATTGCAGTGCTTGAGCAAAGAAGCGATGAGTAGGCGATTTGGCAATGCCTTTGATGTCTAAAAACTGTTTAGAGGCTTTACTGCTGAACTTGATATAGTAGCTGGCAGGGAAATCAGCTTTGAGCAGGGCGATGATAAAATCTAATACTTTGTCATAAGCCGTAGCAGACTCTTGTTTGATTTTCACACTGATTTCAGCAAAAACATCATTCGCATCGCATTCCACATCACTATCCTTGTAATGGATAAGCTCGTTAGGCAAGATGCCTGTCCCCTCTTTGAGGTACATAGCTGCTTTTTTAGAGCCTAATTCCTTAGCGGCTCGCTCTAAATCCTCACAAGCGTCCTCTACATCCCAGCTATATTCTTTGTATTTGATATGCCAGAGGGCTTGTGCCACAAATAGGTTTAGTTTATGAGCATCTACTTTTTCGGGTGTTATACCTTTTTTAAGTGAATAATCATCGTCTTCTCCTTTGTAATATAGTTTCATAAAAACCTTTTCTTTCCACTCTCGTGTATGGTAGAGCAAGCACCATTGATATTCTTTTAAAGTCTTTTTCCACTTGGGGTCTATGAGGGTAATGCCTTTATTGAGGATTTCAACCACCTTATCCTCACTATAGCCAGTGAGTTCAAAATCAAAAAGTTTATCAAAGAAAGTATGCACTTCCTTCTCTTTCATTTTCTCGGTAGCCTCATAGATTACCTTTTGCACATAGGTATCCAAACGCTCTTTGAGTTCTGCCTTGCGCTCGGGGTGTTCTAATCGCAGTTGTTTGCGGGCGTGATGCCCAGTGGCTGAAAGAAAATCAAACACTATGGTAAGTTTATACTCGAAGCGATAATAAAACTCAGGGTTGAAGAACATTTGAGTAAGTTGTTCTTCCAAAGCAGGAAGCAACTCATTGTCTATAAAATCATTAGGAAGCTGGTCAAAGTCTTTGATAGTAATAGAAGGGCTACCCGAATATTCTTCAGGTGTATTATGAAACTCTATTTTGTCCTTTCGCTGCTTGATTTTTAAATAATCGGTGATGCCTTCCCAGAGTTCATTTCTGCCATAAGGCTTTTTAGGGAGGTCTAATCGGTCAAAGGTAGCAGCTACCCCTGGTAGGATTTCTTTGATGATGCTTTCTGTGTTCATTATTAATTAGTTATATTTAGTTGTTTTTCTATTTCTTCGATACTTGGCAAAGATGATTTATAATCTTTTGATAACTCATCAAATAATTTATAAGATGAAATACCTATCGGATTTGGTAATAGCTTTCCCTTGTCGCTCATATAAATTCAGCTCTATTTGATGTTCCAATACCGACCGACTCCAATGGTTTTCTATTGTTTTATAAACGTAGAAAATAGCCTCTTGTATATCCTTACAACGCTGCATAATCATTAGATGATGCCCCCAAGGTACACTAAACAAAGAAACTTCTAATTGGGAAACAACTTGTTTCCCAATTATATTTTGTTGATTATAAAACAAATACCATTGTCGCATTGATTTTAGGTTCCTATAAGAAAAACCTTTCATTGTAGGGAACATCTTACTCAAATCAGCACTAAGTGTTTGCAAAAAACCATCGCCCCACTTAGCTTGTGCTTGCTTTTCAACGATGTCTTTTCCCATTTGCCAATAAAGACTTAGCAACTCACTATTTACTTGTATAGCTGCTTTTATTTGGCTTTGTTGTATTCTTCCCTTTAAAGATTGTAGCCAATCTTTGTAATCGGTAGTATTAATAATATCATTCATTATAAAACTTGGTAGCGGTTGTTATGAAACGATTAAAGGCTTCGGTTACTTGTGGGGCATTTTTGGTGGTAAGGGCAAAGGGGTTCATATGGGTATAAGGATAATCGTAATCGTCTATCTGTACCTCTATATTGATATTGCGATAACCACCTTTTAGGGTATTGAGAGCTTCGATAGGAGGGGTTACCTCATCTTTTTCTAATACCAAGGCTTTAATTTGATTTTCGAGTTGCGAAAAACGTTGCTCACGCTCTTTCTGGTAATAGTTATAGCGCAACATCGTTTTGAACCAACCTTCATCAAAATGAAGTTCACTATCTTGATAATGCCTTAGACGATCGTCGTTCTTGAAGTTGGTGCTCAGCAACTCGGCAAAGGTTTTTTGCATCGTTATGGCAGCACGACCGTCCATTATGTATTTAGAAATAGGGAACATACGATCGATGGTCATTCCTCCACAAAAGCAAAAGAGTTTGGCATTGGCAAAATATCCCTTAGGGTTTGCCATCATCAGTATTACCGAGAGAAAAGAGCCTATGGAATAGCCAAAGAGATCTACTGTAGCGGTTCGAGCAATGGTAGGGAAAACTCCCGCTTTCAAATCGGTGATGAACTGCACTATATCGTTATAGGTTTGTAAACCCGACCAAAATAGGCGCTGAGGAAAAGCATCTAAACGCGTGGAAGTTGCTGCATTCACATAAGAAGTTTCAGAATTATCAGGGAACTCACTCATACGCTTTTGAGCAATGGCGTACATTTCTTGGCGAGAACTCCAACGCTCAGGGGCACGACTCATATGAAATGCTATGGGGAAAAGCACTACCGCTTTGCCTGTTTGGGTTGCCAATCCATAAGCCCACGGCAGATATTTATCCCATTTTTTCTCGTTGAGCCCGTGGAAAACGATAATCACCCCATTAGACTTTTCAGTGTTGAGGGGTTGCACGATGTGATATTGAAAGTGGATATTACAATCCACATCATAGTCAGCCCAATGCAAATCATCTTGAGCATCATTGAGTTGAGAGGAAAACGCTACCTTGTGTTCTTGGCAAAACAAATGCGGACTCCCTGGCAGGTAATGCTTAGCGCCTTCTGAAAAGAAGTTGCTGTGCAAAATACGAATACTCAATTCAGGCACTTCAGTATCGCGCTGGGTATCGAAAATCGCTTTTAGCTCGTTGTACAATTCGTAATATTCCATATTTTTATAAATTAGAAAATTAGCAAATTAGCAAACTTTCACATTTGCCAATTTGCTAATGTTTAGGATTACCAACCTGGGTTTTGTCGCCAATTCCCCTGTTCATAGTCAATGTCATCTACTGGGATAGGCCATACTATTTTATAATAGTTTGCGCTTCCTACTTGTATATTGAGTTCACTATAGTCTTCAGCAGGAGTATTTCTAATAGCGGTTGCATCTTGAGGGGTACCTCTCTTCACTGGCATTCCCCATCTACTCAGGTCATACAACCTGAAATCTTCAAAAGCCAACTCTCTATTCCGCTCGTTTTGTATATCGGTAAAGAGGTTGCTACCCGAAGTACTAACTGCTCCAAGCCCTCTCGCAGCACGCAATAGGTTTAAGTACCTTTTAGCATTAGTCTCGTCATTGTTCTTATAAGCAGCTTCAGCAGCTATTAGATAGGTTTCTGCTATACGGAATAGTTTAGCCTTATGCCCATAATAAAAATAAAAACTATCAGTAGGTTCCAAATTTCTATTTCTAGGATATTTATTCACTGCGTAAAGAGTGTTAAAACCTATTTCTACTTCTTTCAAAAATACATCTTTACGCCAGTCTGCTGTCGTAAATAAATCTACAAAATCCTGAGTAGGCAACACATTAGGATTAGCATCTGTTTGTCCTGGGAAAAAGAAACTCTCACTTTCACTCAAATAAAGGTCATTCGTATTGTCAGAAGTTTCATAAACACCTGCATTTACAGCTGCGTACAACTGGATAATACTTTCTGTATTACTATCTTCTGTCCATATTTTCTTGAAAGCATCAGAAGAGGTAGCCAATGGATAGCGATTAGTATTGATAAGTGCTACTGCTGTTTGGTAGGCTTGCGCCCAGTCATTTTTATAGAGCAATACTCTTGCTTTGAGGGCTCTGGCAGCATCGAGGGTGAAAGTGTCAGCTCCTGTTGTTCCTGTTTGGTTTGCTAATAAGGTTTCAGCTTTCTGAATATCGCTGAGTATAAAATCATAGGTCTCGGCTAAACTACTGCGCGAAGGAAAGTTCTTGAGCGTAGGAGCGGTAAGTAGAGGTAAACCTAAATCACTATTCGCACTACTGCTGTTGTATGGCTTGCAGAAGTGCGTAACCAAATAGGTATAGCAATAAGCACGCCCTAAGTAGAGGGCTCCTGTAAGTTCTTGTATTTCCGATTGCTCAGGTATATTAGGGAAGCCCTTAATACCTGTGTTGATATCTTGAATGATAAGAAAACGCTCTTTCCATATAGAGGCAGTAGCCTGCTCTGAAGAAGCAAAAACAGACCAACGATGCATATCTGCTAATTTCTCCATAGCTCCCGTAGTAGCGTTCAGATAATCTGCTTGGATATCAGAAGCATACATCTGTCGCCCCTGATTCTGATTACGCAAAGCATTATACATCCCATTTACCCACATTTGGGCATCTTTCTTATTCTTAAAACTTGTATTTTCACTAGCGTAATTATAAGGGTCTAAATCCAAACGAGCACATCCCGTAGGCAACAACACCAAAAAAGAACATAAAATTGCTGTATGTATTATTTTTTTCATATTTCTCTTCTAAAATTTAAGTTCCACACCTAAAGTAAACTGACGAGTAGGTGGATACCCTCCTCTTGATAATGTATTAGAAAACTCAGGATCAGCCCCTGAATATTTCGTAATAGTAAATATGTTACGTGCCGATGCATACAAACGAACTCCCGAAAAGAACTTCATCTGATCTATCACTTCCTGTGGTAATGAATAACTCAAACTGATATTCTTCAATCGCATATATGACGCATTCTCAAGCAAACGAGTGTCCTTGCGCATATAATAAGCACTGCTCAACTTTGGCAAGTCTGTATCATCTCCCTCTTGTTTCCAATAGTTCAACAAATCTTTACTGAAATTCTTGCCTCCAAAAGTACTTTGGTTCAAAGTGTAGTATCTATCTTCATTGATAAGCCATTTGCCTAAAGCATAAGAAAAGGCTAAATCAAGCGATACATTCTTATAAGTAACTCCTAACCCAAAACCTCCATTGATAGGCGCAAACATCTTCTTGCCTGTAGTTTGTATTAGGTCTTCACTGAATTGAGTTGTAACTTTAGAGTCGTCTTTCTGTTGTATCATAGGGTTCTCCTCATTCCGCTGATACCACTCTGCATCTCCGTCTTTGTTGATACCTTTGAAGATTGGCAATGCCCATTGCAACGCCTCATTTAGCCTATACCCATTATTAAAAAGCCTATTTACAAAATTGTCTTTCCTCAAGAAAAGCGAAGTTACCTTCTGATCATTGTAATTCATATTAAAATAAGGGCGTATGCTTAAATCTTTGTTCTTGCTCCTATAAGCAATAGTCGAGATAGTAAGGTCAAAACCTCTGTTTTGCATATCTCCTATATTGTCTGGGATAGAAGGAAAACCTGAAGCTGAGTTGATATAGCGCTGTGCTAGCGTCTTATACGTATTCCGCTCATACACCTCAAAGTTGATAGTAGTACCCTTCGCAATACCTATATGCAAGCCCAACGTCGTTTTCTGTTGTTCTTCCCACATAATATCAGGATTACCGAGCATTGCTATAAAATATCCGGGGTTTTGTTTGTATAAGCTTTCTGCATTTATCAAGGTTCTATTGCGGTAGTCGCCAATAGATGAGTTGCCCGAAATACCAGTGCTAAAACGCAAATCCAAGCTGGTAAGCCACTCTACCTTTTGCAAAAAGGGCTCTTCTTTTAGCTTCCACATCGCTCCTATTGCCCAGAAATTAGCATATCGGTTGTTTGCACCAAAGGCAGATGAACCATCTCGACGCGCCGATAAATCCAAAAAGTAACGATGTTTATAAGAGTATTCCAAACGGGCAAAATAGGAATTAAAGCCTGATTCCGATTGGCTATCTCCTACCGATAACTCCTTAGTTCCATGAGTGAGCATTGATAAAGCATCAGAAGGTTGCCCCTTAGACGATGCTTGAAACCCACGCCACAAAGTCTCTATAGATTCTTGTCCCAACAAGAAATCAAAATCGTGAACATTCTTTATATTCCATTTGTATTCCAATAAATTAGTGTAAGTGCGCTGTATATATTTATTAAAATAACGTGAAGTTTGCGCTACCGTTTTGCTGCTATCATTGCTATAACGATAATCTATATAAGAAGGTAGTGGTCCCCTATTCTCATCCTCACTTACATTGTATTGTATCCCTACTTGTGTCTTGAAAGTCAAATTCTTAATAGGCTCTATTTGCAAATACCCTATCGGCATCACATCCTCACTATAACTATTAGAAGGATATTTCTCAGCTATATAATCTGGGTGAAAGAACCCATTTTGGCGATTGACAAAAGAAGTGATATAGTTTTTTCTTTTCCCATTAATTTCTTTATCAGAATAGATAGGGAGAGATAATATATCGGTTTCACCACCACCGCCACCTGAAACACCTTCAGTATTAGTAGTTCCTAAAGAAATTGAAAGACCAGCTTTTAACCAATCTGTTATTTGTGTATCCAAATTAGCATTCAAATTATAACGCTTATAATCCGAACGCGCCTTGATACCTTGCTGATTTAAATACCCCAACGAAAGATAGTAAGAACTCATACTACTTCCTCCAGAAATAGATACATCTGTCCGCGAAATAGGTGCAAAATCACGAAAGAAAACTTTATCCCAACGTGTATTATAAGGATTTGCAGTCAAAATACTATCGGCGATAGCTCTTGCCGTAGTTTGTCTGTAACCCGAACGCCTACCGAAGGCTACAATAGCATTGGGGTCTTTTTTTACCCAAAAGTCCATATACTCTTCTGGGCTCGCCATATTGTCAAAAAACTTCCGAGTTACATTAGTGCGCATCGAAAAGCCTAACTGATGATTAATCGTAATACTTGTGCGCTCATTCTTCTTCCCTCTCTTGGTGGTAATGAGTATCACCCCATTGGCAGCACGCGCCCCATAAATAGAAGTTGAAGCCGCATCCTTCAGTACCGTTACACTTTCTATATCCGAAGGATTATACATCGTCATTATATCGCCACTTACAGGAGCCCCGTCTATGATATATAAAGGCGATGAAACAATAGTCTTATCAAAAACCGACATAAATGTGTTGAGTCCGTGAATAAGTACCGAAGAGCTTTCTCCTGGTCTTCCAGACTCGGTAGTTACCACCATACCTGCCACTTTACCTTGTAATGCATCAGCTATATTGGCATTGGGCACTTCGGCTATTTCTTTTCCTTGCACAGTGGCTACAGAAGCTACTGTACGGCTGGCTACTTTTTTACCTCCATAGCCTACTACTACAGTGCCATCAAGCTCCTGTACATCTTCCTGCATCGTCACATTTAGCTCTTTACTTCCTGCTGTGAGTTTCTTCTCTACCGCCTTCATCCCTAAAAATGAAAACTTAAGCACATCACCCACATTCGCTTTTAGCGAGTAATGCCCATCAAAATCAGTAGTAGTACCCCTCTGAGTGCCCTTTACCAAGATAAAAACCCCCAACAAAGGTTCGCCTTTATTGTCTTTTACAGTTCCCGAAATATCTATTTGCTGAGCGCTTAAATGTCCTACCATCAGCAAAAAGAATAACCAAACATAACTGGTTGTCAATCTCTCTCTCATAATTATTTTTAGTGAAAATAGGCGCAAAGTTTTCAAAAAAAAACTGAATTATCCAAATTAATCTTCCTTATTTTCCTAATCTGTCAATTTCCTAATCAGAAAAATTTTCTCCTACCACACCACTACATCTCGACTATACCCACAGTATACCCACAGTATACCTACCCCCCAACCATCTCAAAAGTATAAAATACTACAAAAAACCATATCCATAGAAAAATATACTACAAAAACGTTAAAAATTAGAATTTAAAATTTAACCACAATCAACTCTTATCCCTTACCTTTTCTCTCTTACTTGTCCTAAAAATTGCTTATTATAAAAAAAGTCGTATATTTGCCTCGAAAAACTAATTGTATAAAAAAATAACTATGGAAAAAACAGTTAAACGATTCTTAGACCTCATCCTCGACCAAGCCACTCCACTAATGGCTACTCTCAATAAAGGTGCTACCGATCAACAAGTAGCCGATTTTGAACGCGAAATGAATATCACACTCCCTGCCGATGTTAGAAAATTATACCAAACATTTAACGGACAAAAAGCAGGAGAAAACGATAACTTCTTCCTCGACGGAATGCGTTTTATTCCTCTCGAAGAAATTAAACGTACACAGCAACATTGGCTCGAACAATTACAAGAAATTCCCAATTGGCAATCCCTCCGTTTCGACGAAGAAGAAGCTATCGATATGTGCTGGGATAAAGTAGTGAAAAACCAATTCTATAATCCTAAATGGATTCCTTTCCTCTCCAATGGCGCTTGCTTTATGTTCATCGACCTCGACCCCGATAAAAATGGCGTCGTGGGGCAAATAGGAGAAATAGACCTCGTCTTAGACTCTATCGAAGACTCCTTCCTAGACCTAATAAACGAATCTATCAATGAATGGCTCGACTTCCTTTCCGATGATATCGAACAAGGAATCGTAACCTATAGCAATGAACTCCATACCCTCCTCGATGTAACACCCCCATTCGACGAAGAGCTCCCTAATATTTTCGCCCCCACCCCTGATTATGTATCCGAAGGTGGCTCTAATGTCTATAACTATTCCGAAAAAGACCGTAGTGATTTCGTATTCCCCGATCGCTCTTGTGTCTATATGGACGAAATTTGCGACCATTTCGAAAAATACATCGGAAAAGTAGATAGCGTATTCCACGAACTCATCTCAGAGTACGTACATATTGATGTACATTGGATTAAACCTACCCCCGAAACGCCTTACCACGTACTATTTACTACCGGTATGAGTGATTATCCTATGTATTTGCCCGAAGGTCTGGAAGACCCGAACGATTATAGCCATGCCGAGTTAGTGGTCTATCTCCCCGAAAGCTGGCCTATCAGCGATGAGGCTTTTAAGGACGACGATAACTATTGGCCTGTGTACTTCCTTAAAATGATAGCGCGTTTCCCTCACCAATACAAAACGTGGATGGCTGAAGGGCATACTATCCCCAATGGTCCTGACGCCGAGCCTATCGCCAACACCGATTTCGGTTGCATCCTCCTGATGCCTCCTTACTTATCAGCACCACAAGATTTCTTGAAGTTGCAAACTAAAGATGGTACGATTATCAATTTCTACAGTATTTTGCCTATTTATCCAGAAGAAATGGATTTGAAATTAGAAGAAGGAGTAGAAGCACTCTTAGATCTTTTTGATGAATATGAAATCACCGAAGTGATAGATATACACCGCAAAAACGTAGCGTTATAAAACATAAAAAAACAGATGAAATCTCTTAAGGTTTCATCTGTTTTTCTTTAATATCTCTGCCAGCATCTTCTTGGCTCTTAGCAGGGTAATTTTCACACTGCTCATCGGCGATTGCATTTCTTCAGCAATCTCTTTATAACTTTTCTCGTGCAGGTATCTCAGTTGTATAGCTGTTCTGTAAGGTTCTTTCAGTTGTTTGATGCTTTTTAAAAGGTAGTCGAATTGTTGCTCCATTATGAGGCTATCTTCTATAATAGGGGTCTCATCTATCAGCGTTTTAGATTGTTTTTCCTCTCGGTCTAAATGCAACAGCGTTTCATTCTGTTTTCTAAGGTTATCTATATGAATATTTTTAGAAATAGTGATGAGCCAAGTACGGAAAGAGTAATGTTCGTCGTAAGTATGTAACTTGTCAAACGCTTTAGCAAAGGTTTGTATGCTAATATCCTCTGCTTCTACTTCATCATTCACACGCTTTAGCTGAAAGTTGTACACATCAGTCCAAAACTCGTCTAACAACCAACTAAAAGCTCGTTGTTTACCTGCTTTTGCAGCGGCTATATTTTCAGCAAGTGCCTCTACCATTATTTATTTCTGCATTCTTGTTCATCGGGTAAGCGACCACAAAAGCTGCAAGGTTCCCCCTCAGGATTTAAATGTGGATTTTGGCTTGCACAAGTACCGGCAAACTTACCGCCTTTCTTGCCCCAAATCTTAATTGCCATACCTGCCACACATAGCAGTAATATACCAATAGTTAATAATATTAATTTCATTTTTTAGTTATTTAAGATTAAAAAGAGACTCTACGGATGGAACTCTCTCACAAGTAAAACCTTCCGCAAAATCTGTACCAATTAGCCTACCCAAATCGCGTGCTCTGTAAGTAACGCTATCCAAAAAGTTCTTATCCGAAATAGGGGTAGTAGGTTCATTGCTATTGCTGTCGTAAAACTGAGAGCCGTACGCTAACACAGCATTCGCTTTGGCTTCCATAAATCCTGTGATATCTACCACAAAATCAGGGACTATGTTCTTCCACTGAATGTAGTGATACACCACTTTAGGTCGCCAAGCTGTTTGTGCTACGCCATTGAGAGTAGTTTCGATACGGCGCAAACCGCTTAGAAAACAAGCATCACTCACGAGTTTGCTGCCTTTGCCGTGGTCGATATGGCGGTCGTCTATGGCGTTGCAAAGCACTATATCAGGTTGATATTGGCGTATTTTCTTGATAATCTCTATTTGGTGAGCTTCATCATTTACAAAAAAGCCATCGCGGAATTTTAAGTTTTCGCGTATGCTTACCCCTAATAATTCTTTGGCTTTAGTCGCTTCTTGGTGACGTATTTCAGCACTACCGCGTGTGCCTAATTCCCCTTGAGTCAGGTCGATGATGCCCACACTTCTGCCTAAACTAATCTCTTTGGCAATGGTGCCTGCTGCTCCTAATTCTACATCATCGGGGTGCGCCCCAAAAGCTAATATATCTAATTTCATCTTGTTACTTGTTAATTATTATTTGTTACTTGTTAATTGTTTCCTGTATTTCAGCTGCAATTTTATCTAACATCTCATATCTACTGCGATAAAGAGACCGTTTGCTCGATTTGATTTCTTCCATAGACTTACGTTGCATTTGAATGGGTAGTTTGAACCATCCATCTTTATTGGGAGTGCCATCGGCTTCTTTCCACAACGTGTCATAACTAAAAGTGAGTTTGTGCAACCATTCTATATGAATGAAGTGTTTTTTGTTATGTGCTTGAATTTTACTGCCTACGCCATACAAAGCGGTACAGCCTAATTGCTTGCTAAGCTCCTGAATGATAAATATCATCAGGGCTTTAGGGCGAAGAGCGTACATTTGTTTTTGTAGTTCTTTGATAGCATTTTCATTTTCAGTAGCTTTATTGCCCTGTACGCAACCTATACGGCATACCCATTCTTCATTTTCTTTATCAATCACAAACGAGGCTTCGCAGATAGCCTCTTGATAACTATCACAATGTAATGAAACGACTAATTCACCTTCCTTGCGGTAGCGATCGTTATTACCTAAATAGATTTGTCCTTTTTCGTTGTTGTATTTCATTGTAAACTCTGCCAATTTGATAGGAGTTTCAGATTCAATCATACGTTTTAGCAAAGGACGTTCCTTGATGAAGGCATAACAACTCAGCAAAGCCTTCATTCGTTGTTGTTTATTCCACCTTGTAGACATATACACTCTAAAAGGCTTAAAATAGAAACGCGGACGGTGCAAAAGTATCCACTTATACTCTTCTGATTGTATCAAACTAAACCATTTTTTAGCAAACGGAATGTTCAACAAAGTGTGGAAGAGTATCTTGTTCTTTTGTTTTTTGATGTATTTAGGATTTTCGTTGGCAAAACTACGTTCTGTTAAAGCCAAAGCATCGTGTAGTAGTTCTCTTGTCGTCATTAATTCTCGATTCTATTTGATTATTTTTCAATCCATTGTTTTACTTCATCGCTAGAAGGTAAGGTTTTAGGGTCGATTACCTTTTCTAATTTGCCATCTCGCCCGATGAGGTATTTTTGAAAATTCCATTTTACTTTAGAATCTTCTACACCGTTTTTCGATTTCTGGGTAAGAAACTGATATAGAGGGTGCATATTCTTTCCTTTTACTGATATTTTGCTCATCATCGGGAATGTTACTCCATAGTTGATACTGCAAAATGAAGCGATTTGTTCATTACTACCTGGTTCTTGTCCTAAGAAATTATTAGCGGGGAATCCTATAATGATAAAATCTCTGTCCTTATACTGCTGATAAAGCGCTTCGAGTTCTTTGTATTGAGGAGTGAGACCGCATTTTGAGGCGGTGTTTACAATCATTACTTTCTTGCCTTTGAGGTCGGCAAGGGCAAAGGGTTTGCCGTTGATATCTTCTACGGTAAACTGATAAATAGTTTGATTATCAGCGTTGTTTTGTGCTTGTAGATTTTCCATAGTGAGGATGAATAAAGTGATAATAAAAGTGAAGTATTTCATAGAAAAATTAAAATTTGTGGCAAAGTTACGCAAAAGGTTTGATTTATTAAAGAAAAACTTTATATTTGCCCAAAAATTAATAACTATGTTTTCAGAAAAAGCTTTTAAAATATTTGAAGAAAGTATCGCGCAATACCATATTGCCGATGATGTATATCAGCCTTTTGTAAATCCTTATCCCTCAACCGACTTGCTCAATCACTTGCTTTATCGCAAGAACTGGATTGACACCGTGCAATGGCATTATGAGGATATTATTCGCGACCCACATATCGACCCAGTGGCTGCCCTCGGCCTTAAGCGCAAAATCGATGCCTCTAACCAAGATCGCACCGATATGGTAGAGTATATAGATAGCTATTTTTTAGATTTATATAAGGAGGTAAAACCGCTTCCTGAGGCTACTATCAATACTGAAAGTCCTGCTTGGGCAGTGGATAGACTTTCGATTTTAGCACTGAAAATTTACCATATGGAGGAAGAGGTAAACCGCCCCGATGCCACTCCTGAACATCGCGCTAAATGCCAAGAAAAACTGAATGTTCTCCTCGAACAGAAAAAAGACCTCTCTACCGCTCTCAACCAACTTTTAGACGATATTGCTGCAGGTCGCAAATATATGAAGGTCTATAAACAAATGAAGATGTACAATGATGATGAGTTGAACCCTGTGCTGAGAGGTAAGAGGTAAGAAATAAGAAATAAGAAGGTGAAACTAACATATTATCATTATGAATTGGAGGGAAATTTGCAGGGAAAATGATGTTGATGATAGCTTTCTAAGGTTATTTGCTTCCAGAAATGGGATTACATTACTCAACAAGGAACAATATCGTCTGGCTCAAGAAAGAATTTCACAAGTTAAGATGGGGTTTGAGCTATTGCCACTCCTCACAGATACTGAAGACAGCTATCTATTGATTTATACTACAGGATTCTTAAAGGGAAAAGTGGTGATAACCGACTTGGAGGCTACTGCTTTTATACCTTCATTTAAAAGCATACAATCTTTTTTAGAAGTTTATTTTCGCAATACTGATGCAACTACTTTAGCTTATATTGATTGGAATTGTGATTATGATGTAGATATGCCTTCTGATGAGCCTGAAGTATTGCGCGAATGTTGGAAATATATCAAGGCAGACAATTTTGTTTCCGAAGCACAAAAGGTAATGATTTGTTGTATGGCTATTTACCTCACACCTTTGGAGCAACGCGACAGTTTGTTTTACTTTTTGCAATCACCTTTTATAGATGACGAAAGTGAAACTACAGAAACCATTGTATGGGAAGCAATCAACTCTTTTACAGGGGATAATCCTTACCCCTCTGCTAAACCTGTGATAGCCGCCCTATTTGAAGCTGAAAAATTCAATGATTATCCTTATAAAGATATTATTTTTGATGGAGAATTTAAAGAAAAAGGGTTTAAAGTATTCTGGAGAGAAAACCAATTTTGGTTGGTGATATTGTTACTCTCCTTGTTACTATTCATTTCGAGGTTTTTCTGGTAAGAAACTTATAAAAAAACTGCCCCAAATTATTTTGGAGCAGTTTTTTATTTATTCATTACCTTATAAATTAAATCATTGATCGTATCATCATCGTATTTTTCAAAAGATATTCCTCCAAAATCTTTCGTAGTGAGTTGTGTATTGGTGCTTTCACCTTTTTCGTACCAATTAATAATTTCTCCATATCTATGAAGAAGTAAACATTCCTTTTGTTTGTCATATTTAAAAGTAATGTACTTCTTATAATCATAGCTATCAGGGACTACATTTCCCAATTCAATAGTAAAAAAGTTATTCTTTATAGTGATATTACTGAAGTAATCATCAAAAGAATTAGGGTAAATTGTTGAATTGTAAGACATTTTATATAGTTTATTTCCTTTGTTGAGTAGCACTATAATGGGAGCTACAGTCCAATCGATATCTTCTTGATTAAAGCGAGAGTGTTTATTAAAAAAAACTAAAATTGTATCTTCTAAATTATCTTGATTGAGGTCACATTTATAACTTTTCTTTAATATAAAAATCTTCGTGTTCTCTATACGTTTTATAAGTTCAGAAATTTTTTCGATGTAAATAAGTTGGTGATGATCATAAAAAATAGTGCCATCTTCATTTACTTGTACATCTTTAGGAGTAATAATAGTATCATTACTTTGTTTAGACATTTCTTCTTCGCCGAAATCCTCTTTAGGATTTTCTTTTATGTCATTTGCTTGAGTTGCTTCATTATTCTCCTTTTTATCAGAAGGCTGCCAGCAATTAGCCACAAATAGAGAAACGATTAATAGAAAGAGTATTCTTTTCATAAAGATTGTATTTTGACTGCAAATATACAACAAAAAACTGCCCCAAACAATTTGAGGCAGTTTTTTTATTACTACATTGCCAAATCGGCAAATTATCTAATACTTGCTTTTAAGTACTCACGGTTGAGGCGTGCGATATTTTCAAGTGAAATACCTTTAGGGCATTCTACTTCGCAGGCACCAGTGTTGGTACAGTTACCAAAACCTTCGTGTTCCATTTGGTTTACCATATTGAGTACGCGCTCGGTAGCCTCTACACGACCTTGAGGAAGGAGGGCAAATTGCGATACTTTGGCAGCTACAAACAGCATAGCTGAAGAGTTTTTACAAGTAGCCACACAAGCTCCACAACCTATACAAGCCGCAGCATCCATAGAGCGGTCGGCATCGCGTTTAGGGATAGGAATAGCGTTAGCATCTTGAGTATTACCAGAAGTGTTTACAGAGATATATCCCCCTGCTTGTTGAATGCGTTCAAAAGCGGTTCTATCTACTATTAAGTCTTTGATAACTGGGAAAGCAGTAGCGCGCCAAGGTTCAATAGTGATGGTATCACCATCTTTGAACATACGCATGTGCAACTGACAAGTAGTTACCCCACGGTCGGGTCCGTGAGCTTCCCCATTGATGAAGAGCGAGCACATACCGCAAATACCTTCACGGCAATCGTGGTCGAATGCTACAGGTTCTTCTCCTTTTTCAATGAGTTGTTCGTTGAGTACATCCAACATTTCCAAAAAAGACATGTGGTCTGAAATGTTGGTTACTTTATAATCTACCATACGACCTTTCTCTTGCGAGTTTTTTTGTCGCCACACTTTGAGTGTTAGGTTCATCGTTGCCATATCTTTCTATTTATAACTACGTTGTTTCAATTCAATATCTTTAAATACAAGAGGTTCTTTATGCATTACCTCTTCACTAGGGTTGTAAGTATTCACTACTTCTTTAGGATTACCGGTGTATTGCCAAGCGGCTACATAAGCGTAATTCACGTCGTCGCGGAGGGCTTCCCCATCAGGAGTTTGATACTCTTCGCGGAAGTGACCACCACAAGACTCGTTGCGCTCTAAAGCGTCTTTAGCAAAGAGTTCACCGAGTTCAAGGAAGTCGGCTACACGACCTGCTTTTTCAAGCTCTACGTTCATACCAGTGAGTTCACCAGGTACTTTTACGTTTTTCCAAAAATCTTCGCGTATTTCGCGTATTTCTTTGATAGCTTCTTTCAAGCCCTCAGCGTTACGCGCCATACCTACTTTATCCCACATCACTTTACCGAGTTTTTTGTGGAAGTAATCCACAGAGTGCGTGCCTTTATTGTTGATGAAGTAAGCCAAACGCTCTTTTACGATGCGTTCTGCTTCGTCAAACTCAGGAGTATCAGTAGGGATTTTACCGGTGCGGATATCGGCTGCTAAGTAATCGCCAATAGTGTAAGGTAATACAAAGTAACCATCGGCTAAACCTTGCATCAAAGCAGAAGCTCCTAAGCGGTTAGCTCCGTGGTCGGAGAAGTTAGCCTCACCGATAGCATAACAACCAGGGATAGTGGTCATCAAGTTGTAATCTACCCAAATACCACCCATAGTGTAGTGAGTAGCAGGATAAATCATCATCGGTGTTTTATAAGGGTTTTCGGCTACAATCTTTTCGTACATTTGGAAAAGGTTACCATATTTAGCTTCTACAATTTTTTCACCGCGTTTAGTAACTTCCTCTTTAGTAGGTTCTACGCCGTGAATTTTACATTGTTCTTTACCATAACGTTCGATAGCAGAAGAGAAATCCAAATAAACAGCTTCACCTGTTTCGTTTACACCATAGCCCGCATCACAACGTTCTTTAGCAGCACGTGAAGCTACGTCACGAGGCACGAGGTTACCGAAGGCAGGATAACGGCGCTCTAAGTAGTAATCGCGGTCTTCTTCAGGGATTTCAGTAGGTCTTTTACGTTTTTCGCGTATCGCTACAGCATCTTCTATTTTCTTAGGTACCCAAATACGTCCGTCGTTACGCAAAGATTCAGACATCAAAGTCAATTTAGACTGATAGTCGCCTGAACGAGGGATACAAGTAGGGTGAATTTGAGTGAAACAAGGGTTAGCAAAGTAAGCCCCTTTTTTGTGGATTTTCCAAGCTGCGGTAGCGTTAGAGCCCATCGCATTGGTTGAAAGGAAGTATACGTTACCATAACCACCAGAGGCGATAACTACAGCGTGAGCAGAGTGGCGTTCAATTTCACCAGTAACAAGGTTACGAGCGATGATACCACGCGCTTTGCCGTCTACGATTACCACATCGAGCATTTCGTGGCGGTTGTACATATCAATTTTACCACGAGCAATTTGGCGGTTCATCGCTGCATAGCAACCGAGCAAAAGCTGTTGTCCTGTTTGACCTTTGGCGTAGAAAGTACGAGAAACCAATACCCCACCAAAAGAGCGGTTGTCTAAGAGTCCGCCGTAATCACGAGCGAAAGGTACGCCTTGCGCCACACATTGGTCGATGATGTTGCCAGATACTTCAGCAAGGCGATATACGTTAGCCTCACGAGCGCGGTAGTCACCCCCTTTTACAGTATCGTAGAACAAGCGATAGTTAGAGTCGCCATCGCCCATATAGTTTTTAGCGGCATTGATACCCCCTTGAGCAGCGATAGAGTGCGCACGGCGGGGAGAATCTTGGTAAGCAAATGCTTTTACGTTGTAGCCTAATTCAGCGAGTGTAGCCGCCGCCGAACCACCAGCTAAGCCAGTACCTACTACAATCACGTCGATATTACGTTTGTTAGCAGGGTTTACGAGGTTGATATGGTCTTTATATTTCGTCCATTTGTCCGCTATAGGACCTTCAGGAATTTTAGAATCTAATGTACTCATAAGATTAAGCTGTTAAAAATTTAATGTAATGGAAGAGGGCGATGAAGATAAAGCCTCCGCAGATAATATAAGAATACCAATTGCCGACACAGCTAATGAGTTTTTTGCGCGCATTGTCTTTCCATCCCATAGATTGGAAAGCAGATTGGAATCCGTGCAATAGGTGCAAGCAAAGGAAAACGAAGCAAAGTACATAAATACCCACGCGAAGAGGTTGGTGGAATTTTTCTACTAATTCTTCGTAGTAGCGGTCGGGGTTTGGAGGTAGTTGCTCAATGTATTTGTAGTTCATTTCGCCTACCCAGAAATCGTAGAGGTGCAACCCTAAGAAGAGTAGAATCATCACCCCAGTGATAATCATATTACGGGACATCCAAGAGGAGTTAGCACTCCCATTGTAGCTGTAATATGCCTCACTACCACGAGCTTTTTTGTTTTGGATTTCCAAGACAAATCCCATAATAAAGTGGAACAATACCCCTGCGAGTAATACAGGTTGCATAGCAAACTGAATCAGCGGGTTTGTACCCATAAAGTGGGATAGCTCGTTGAAAGTACTCTCACTAATCACAGAGGTAAGGTTTACCGCTAAGTGAATGATTAGGAAGAGAATGAGAAAGAGTGCCGAGAGAGCCATCGCCACTTTTCTTGCAACAGATGTTTTAAATAATCCTGCCATTCGTTTATAGTTTTTTATATATATTACGTTAAATAATTTCGCTACAAAGGTATGACTTTTTTATATAGTGTGCAATAAAAAACTGGTAGCATCATTTAATTTATAATCGGTTTAAAAAAGGAAAAAGCTCTTATATGCTGAAAGATAATTATTAAGAGAAATTTAACAATTAATGATAAAGAATTAAGAAAATGGTATTTAATGAGAAAATATTTATAATACTTGTATTTAAGGACTCCCCTCGTTTTTCTTCAGTTATTGGTTTTTACTTTTGATTTATATTATATGTGGGTAATCAACTTAGCCAAAGACTAAAAACTTTGGCAAAGTGAGGTGTTGTAATTGAGTAACTGAGGAATAATTTTTATTTTCTATTTTTTTAGTGTTTTGTAGTATATTTTTCTGCGGATAGAGGTTTTTGTAGTTTTTTATACTTTTGGGGTAGGTAGGGGGTAGGTATAGTGTGGGTATATCGCAGGTATATCTGAGATATTGGATAGAGGCAGGAGAAAAAAAAACTATTTTAAATTTTTATCTTTTGGCTCAATACATAAAATTGGAACGATATTTGCTGGGAGACAGAAATGAGTTATTAAAAAAACACTGAAGATGAAAAAAGTACTATTTGTGATTATATCTCTTTTAAGTATTGGGATACAAGCTCAAAATCAGCAAGTTGATAAAGCTAAAAAGTTATTGGATGAGGTCTATAACAAGATGATAGCCTACAATAATATTTATATAGATTTCAAGTATAACTTGGATAATATTTCAGAGAATATCAGTCAGGAGACAAAAGGGAATGTTACGATAGCTAAGGATAAATATGTATTGAACTATTTGGGAGCTACTAAGATGTATGATGGTAGTAAGACTTACACAGTAGTTCCAGAGAATGAGGAAGTAACAATAGAGAAGAGCACTACAGATGACTGTACAATTACGCCTTCTAAAATGCTTACTTTTTATAAGAAAGGGTATAAATATAAATGGGATATCCAGCAAAATGTGCGTGGGCGGAAGATTCAATATGTAGAGTTGAAGCCTCAAAAGGCGAATGCTGAGGTAAAGCAGATATTGTTGGGGATTGATATCCAGACGAAGCATATTTACAATCTTATAGAGATAGGGAAGAACGGTACAAAGACGACTATTACGGTGAATACTTTTAAGACAAATCAGCCGTTATCAGCTAATATTTTTAAGTTTGACCGAGAGAAGTATAAAAAGGACGGTTATACGATTACGGAGCTGTAGAGGATAAGGAATAGAAATTAGTACTTTATTATTAGATGAAGATATTAGACCGATATATACTCACGCAGTTTCTCACCAATTTTTTGGGGGCACTTTCTATCTTGATACTTATCTTTGTATTTCACACGATTTTCATTTACATAGATGAGTTGGCGGGGCGTGGATTGGAGTTATGGATTATATTTAAATTTCTTTTATTTTTTATTCCGCAACTGATACCTATCATTATGCCTTTGGCGGTGGTTATATCTTCTATTATGACATTTGGAGCGTTTGCTGAGAATTATGAGTTTGCAGCGATGAAGGCTTCGGGTATTTCATTATGGAGGGTGATGCGCCCTCTTATTATTTTGATGACATTATTGAGTATAGGTACTTTTTTCTTGGCTAATAATGTTATACCGGTGGCTTATAGAGAAGGGTATACACTGAGGAGTAATATAGCAAAGGTAAAGCCTGCGATGGCGATTGCTGAGGGTGTTTTCTCTAATATAGGGGAGGAAATCAGTATAAAGGTGAGTAAGAAGAGCGGTGATAATGATCAATATTTGCATGGGGTTCTTATTCATAAAAAGACGCCAGACAAGATAAATCGGACGGTTATCAATGCTAAGTATGGAGAGCTAAAGAGTGCTAAAACGAATAGCAATTTTTTGCAATTAATTTTAAAAGACGGTACTTATTACGAAGATATCAAGACGAACACATATGAAGGGCAACAGAAGGTGCCTTTTGCGAAGGTGCATTTCAAGAAATATGTTATTAACTTGGATTTGTCGCATTTGAACAATGTAGATTTTAATGAGAAATCGGATGCGACGACTTATCGTATGATGAATGTGGGTCAGCTGGGGTATGCGATAGACTCTTTAAAGTCGGATTTTAAACAGAATATCACGGATTATGGGAATAATATGTTTCGGCGTACCGGGTTTCATACGGTATCCCCTTCATCACCTATAGCTATTGATACATTGAAGAAAGAGGTTAAGAAAACGGCTTCATCACCTGTAGTAATTACTTCGGTAAGGGGACTTTTGAAGTATTTAAATCACAGTCAGCAGTCGATGATATTGGATATGGCAATCAATAATAATCAATCTCAGTTTGACAATGTGGAGTTTAGGCAAGGAGATGTAGAGTATCGTTATAAGCTAATGAACTTACATATTTTGAATTTGAGTGATAAGTTTGCTCTTACGGTAGCGTGTTTTGTACTGTTCTTTGTAGCAGCGCCTTTGGGAGCTTTTATAAAGAAGGGAGGTATAGGGTTGCCATTTTTAGTAGCGATGACGGTGTTCTTAGCCTATTATTTTATAGGGATGTTTATGAAGAACATAGCGGAGAACAATACTATAAATCCGGCGTTGGCGCCATGGATACCGGCGATTATTCTTTTGCCTTTTGGGATATATCTGACGGCGAGGGTTACTACAGATAAAGCCGTGTTTGATTTTCCGATAACGAATAGATTGCTTTACTGGATAAAGGGGAAGTTCAAGAGAAAACAAAAAGTCAAGAATGTGATATAGCATTCTTGACTTTTTGTTTTGTAGTTATTATTAGTTATATCATTTTGGCGGAGCTATCTAAAGAGAAGCCATTTAGCAGGTCGGCGGTTTTCATACGTTTTTTGGTGGGCAGTTGTAGTTCTAGGAGGGATATATAGCCATCTTTTACAGCTACGCGCCATTGTTTTTTTTCGATAGCTATATCGCCTATATTTAGCTGGTGAATGGAAGGTTGAAAAATAGCGTTGTATATTTTTATATTTAGTTGTTCGTTTCCGTTTTGGAGTATAGCCCAAGCGGTAGGGTAGGGGCTCATTCCTCGTATGAGACGTTCAATAGTTATGCCGTTATCATTCCAATTGATTTGGCAAGTATCTTTATAGATTTTAGGGGCTTCAGCAAAGCTGATTTCTTTGTTTTGGGGTTTAGGATTGCAAGAGCCATTGGCGATGTTATCTACTGTTTGGCAGACTAAGGAAGCACCTTGAATCATTAGTTTGTTGTGAAGAGAACCTGCTGTTTCGTGAGGTTCGATAGGGGTAGTAGCTTGCATTATAACGGCGCCGGTATCGATTTTATCGTCGATAAAGAAAGTGGTAACACCGGTTTGTTTTTCGCCGTTGATAATAGCCCAATTGATAGGGGCGGCGCCTCTATAGTTGGGCAAGAGAGAAGCGTGGAGGTTGAAGGTTCCATATTTAGGGATGCGCCATACTACTTCGGGGAGCATACGGAAAGCTACAACGATTTGCAAATCGGGGTTGAGGGCTTTGAGAGCTTCGACGAAGGATTTATCTTTTAGGTTTATAGGTTGTAATACGGGGATATTTTTGCTTAGGGCGTATTGTTTTACGGGAGATTGGTGTAATTTCTGACCGCGTCCGGAGGGTTTATCGGCTACAGTGACGACCCCAACGACGTTATAATTATTTTCTACTAAAGCTTTTAGGGAGGCCAACGCGAAGTCGGGGGTTCCCATAAATACGATTCTCATTATGTTATTTTTTCTTAGAGGAGGTTTTCTTAGAGGGTGTTTTTTTTGGTTCTTTTTCGGCTAACAGAGCGATAGCTTGTTCTTTAGAAAAAGAGGTGATATCGGTATCTTTAGGGAGTTCTACTTTAGATTTACCTTTTATTAGGGTAAAACGTCCCCATCGAGCTTTTTCGATACGGATATTGTCGTCAGTCCATTCTTTGACTACTTTTTCGGATTCTTTTTTGATTTTGTCTTCTATGAGTTCTTCAATATCTTGTTGAGAGAGATTATCGAAGTTGTATTTTTTAGGGACATTGATATAAGTATTGTTCCATTTGATAAAGGGGCCGAATCTTCCGACGCCTTTGGTTACTTCAGCACCTTGAAAGGTAGCGATAGGGGCATCGGCTTTTTTCTTTTCTCCGATGAGTTGTTTGGCGCGTTCGAGGGTTATGGAGAACACATCGTCAGTTTTATCAAGAGAGATAAAGGCGTCGCCATAGCGAACGTAGGGGCCAAATCGTCCTACATTAACTTCTATATTTTTGCCGTCGATTATACCGAGTTGTCGAGGGAGTTCGAAAAGTTTGAGAGCTTCTTCGAAAGTGATGGTTTCGATAGACATACCGGCTAAAAGGCTAGCATAGATAGGTTTTTCGGGGTCGTCGGGGTTTCCTATTTGTGCCATAGCGCCATATCGGCCTAATCGGACGCTTAAGGGTCTTCCAGACTTGGGGTCGGTACCGAGGAATCGTTCGCCAGTTTCGCGTCCGGTGTGTTTTTCTACGTTTTCTACTATAGGGTGGAAATGGTTGTAGAAAGAGGTGAGCATTTCAGTCCAGTTTTCATTACCTTCAGCGATTTCGTCGAAGCTATTTTCTACTTTAGCAGTAAAGTTATAGTCCATTATGGTGTTGAAATGGGCTACGAGGAAGTCGTTTACGACAGAGCCTATATTTGTAGGGATGAGTTTACCTTTATCGGCACCTATACGTTCGCTAAGAGTTTTGGTAGAGATGGAGTCATTTACAAGGGAGAGTTGTTGGTAGTTGCGTATTTCGCCTTCTAGGGCACTACGTTCTACATATCCACGGTTTTGTATAGTGGAGATAGTAGGGGCATAGGTAGAGGGGCGACCGATGCCGAGTTCTTCAAGTTTTTTAACGAGAGAAGCTTCGGTATATCGGGGTAAAGGGCGAGTAAATCGCTGTGTAGCGGTGATATATTGAGCGGTGAGGAGTTCTTCTTTTTGCAGGTTAGGGAGCATTCCATCTTGTTCTTCCTCGTCGTCATCAGTACTTTCTAGGTAGAGTTTTAGGAATCCGTCAAACTGAACTATTTCGCCGTTGGCTATAAAACATTCTTTGTGTTTATTAGCTTCGATTTTTACGGTAGTACGTTCTATTTGAGCGTCGGCCATTTGAGAGGCGAGTGTGCGTTTCCAGATGAGTTCATAGAGTTTATTTTGGTCGGGTTCGGCGGGGATAGAAGCGCGGTTCATATCGGTAGGTCGTATAGCTTCGTGAGCTTCTTGAGCGCCTTTAGTTTTAGTGGCGAAGTTGCGTACTTGGCTGTATTGAGCGCCGAAGAGTTGTACAATAGCGTTTTTAGCGGTGTTTAGAGCCTCTTGAGAGAGGTTTACGCTATCGGTACGCATATAGGTGATGAACCCAGACTCGTAGAGTCTTTGGGCGATGGTCATTGTTTTGCTTACGGAGAAGTGCAGTTTGCGAGCGGCTTCTTGCTGTAGGGTAGAGGTAGTAAAAGGTGGGGCTGGTGTTTTTTTTGAGGGTTTTTTCTCAAGAGATTGTACTCTAAAACGGGCGCCAATATTTTGCTGAAGGAAAGTTTCGGCTTCTTGGAGGCTATCGAAAGCTTTGATAAGGGTAGCGCGTATGGGTTTGGCATCAGCAGTGAGGAACTCGGCGGTTACTTTATAAGAGGAATGAGTTTTAAATTCTTGTATTTCGCGTTCGCGTTCTACGATAAGGCGAACGGCTACTGATTGTACGCGACCTGCGGAGAGGCCACTTTTGATTTTTTTCCAGAGTACAGGGGAGAGTTCATAGCCTACTAAACGGTCGAGTATACGGCGAGCTTGTTGTGCGTTTACGAGGTTGTAATCGATACCGCGAGGGTTTTTAATAGCGTTTTCGATAGCGCTTTTGGTTATGGAGTTGAAGACGATGCGCTTTGTATTGGAGTTTTTTAGTTTGAGGGTTTCGGCTAAGTGCCAAGCGATGGCTTCTCCTTCGCGGTCTTCATCGGAAGCGAGCCAAACGGTTTCGGCAGAGGCGGTGAGGTTTTTGAGTTCTTTAACGAGGTTTTTTTTGTCGTTTGAAATGAGGTAATGGGGTTTAAAACCATTGGCGATGTCTACGCCTATTTCATTAGAGGGCAGGTCGGCAATGTGTCCATAGCTCGATACGACTTTATAGTCTTTACCCAAGAATTTTTCAATAGTTTTAGCCTTAGCAGGCGACTCTACAATCACTACGTTCTTAGCCATACGCTTAATACTTTTGAGTTATTGGGTGCAAAAGTAATAAAATAATCATAAATGGCAAAATTCAGGATTGAGAGGGGTAGGGGATAGGGGGTCTCCAAGATTGCTCCAAGATTGGTGTAAGGTAGGTGTAAGTTTTATAGTGGATACTTGTTAATTGCTAATTAATTATTATCTTTGCCAAAAATTGAATTTAAATGAATATATATGAGTGCAATACTTCATTCTTTATTAGATAATGATTTTTATAAGTTCACGATGCAGTGTGGTGTAGTGCAGCTTTTTCCGAGGAATAAGGCGCGTTATACGTTTATCAATCGAGGGAAGCATCAGTTTCCGGAAGGTTTTGCTAAAGAGCTGAGAGTTGCGGTAGATGCTATGGCAGAATTGAAGCTGAGCAAAGCAGAGAAGAAATTTCTCATTCAGAACTGCCCTTATTTGAGTCCGCTTTACTTAGATTTTTTGGAGGGATATCGTTATGACCCTTCGGAGGTGTATATAGAGCAAGAGGGGAGTGATTTGCGTGTAACGGTTGAGGGCTATTGGTATCGGACGATTTTATGGGAAGTGCCTCTGTTATCGGTGATTAGTGAGTTATATTACAAGCTGACTAATGCGACTGCATGGACAGATGAGCAGGTGATAGCGAACACTCGGGAGAAGGAGTTGTTATACAAAGATTTGGGGGTAGTATTTGCAGAATTTGGCACACGTAGGCGTCATTCATATCACGTTCACGATATAGTGATGCACACTTTGATGGAGGGTTATAATCAAACTTTTATAGGATCGAGCAATGTGCATTTTGCGATGAAATATAAGGTAAAGCCAATAGGAACTCACGCTCATGAGTGGTTTATGTTTCACGCGGCGGAATACAGTTATAAAATGGCTAATGCGCTTTCTTTAGAGCATTGGGTAGATGTATTTAGGGGGGATCTTGGCGTAGCATTGTCGGACACATATACTACAGATGTGTTTTTCAAGCAGTTTGACAAGAAGTTTAGCAAGCTTTTTGATGGGGTGCGCCACGATAGTGGGGATCCTATAGTATTTGCACAAAAGACGATTGCGCACTATAAGAAGATGGGGATAGATCCTCTTTCTAAATATATTATTTTCTCGGATGGGTTGAACCCTAAGAAGGTGCAGGCTATTACGGAGGCTTGTAAGGGCACTATAGGGATATCGTTTGGGATAGGGACAGACCTTACGAATGATGTAGGTTTGCGTCCGATGAATATAGTGATGAAACTGACGGAGGTGCTCACCAGTGATAATGAGTGGGTGCCTACGGTGAAGCTTTCAGATGAGCCAAACAAGCATACGGGAGATCCAAAGATGATAGAATTAGCAAAGGGGATATTAGCAATTAAATAGATTTTAGGGGGTCAGGTTTTAGGCTGACTCCTCTGATACCTGAAATTTAAAATCTGATAAAAAAATGAATTACATACTAATAATTTTAGGGGTGATAGTAGCGATGTTGCGTTATCTATTTCCTAAATATGACCAAGCATTGCTCATAGGAGGGGTAGTCTTGCTGATGATGGGGATTTATAGGATTTCGCGTAATCTTCCTTCTAAGAATGAGGAAGATTATCAGGATCCGGCGACGAGGATAGGAAACCCTGAGGACAATTAGCAAATTGGTAAATAGACAAATAGACATTGTGAAGATAGGAGATTACATAGAAGTATTAGATGACACCATCAGAGGGCATATAGTGCGCTTTACGCCTCAGGAGGTAACGGTGCTTACTACAGAGGGTTTTGAGCTAACTTTTCGTCGTGACGAAGTGATTGTAATAGAAGAAGAAGGCACTTTGCAAGGAGCTTTTGTGAATATGGATGAAGAGAGTTTGCGCAAGGATGTAGTGAGCAAGCGCAAGAACAAATCGCCCCTCACTAAAAAAGAGCGCAATATCCCGCCAATGGAAGTGGATTTGCACATAGAGCAGTTGGTAGGTTCGACAAAGCATATGACGAACCACGATATGCTTACGTTGCAGCTAGAGACAGCCCGCCGGCAGCTGGAGTTTGCCATAGCGCAGCGGATACAGCGAGTGGTGTTTATTCACGGCGTAGGGGAGGGGGTATTGCGCACCGAATTAGAATTTCTTTTGGGGCGTTACTCCAATGTTACTTTCTACGATGCTGAATACGCCAAATACGGCGTAGGTGCTACAGAAGTATATATCTATCAAAATGCTAAATAGGATGATACAAGCGAGTAATATACATAAAACTTACAAGGATTTAGAAGTGCTCAAAGGGGTATCGGTGAACGTAGCTAAAGGAGAAGTCGTTTCGATAGTAGGTGCTTCGGGAGCAGGGAAGACGACCTTACTTCATATCTTGGGGACACTTGACAGTGCGGATGCCAATAAATCATCATCCTTGGTGATTGATGGTACAGATATATTGATGTTATCCTCTAAAGCTTTGGCGAAATTTAGGAATGAACACATAGGGTTTATTTTTCAGTTTCACCAGTTATTACCAGAGTTTACGGCCTTGGAGAATATTTGCATACCTGCCCTTATCAGAGGGGTAGAGAAGAAGGAGGCAGAGAAGCGAGCGATGGAGCTTTTAGATTTTTTGCACTTGGGGCATCGAGCAGGGCATAAGCCCAATGCTTTATCGGGAGGGGAACAACAACGGGTATCGGTAGCACGAGCCTTGATGAACCAGCCTGCGGTGGTATTTGCCGATGAGCCCAGTGGCAATTTAGACTCAGAGAGTGCGGAGAACTTGCACAAGCTTTTTTTTCAGTTGCGAGATGAGTTTAAACAGACATTTGTGATAGTAACACACAACGAAGAGCTCGCTACTATGGCAGATAGGAAACTGGTAATGGTAGATGGTAGGATTATATCAGACTAGAAAAATAGGCATAGTCTTTGCTTTTGATTTGTAGAACCTTAAAAACAATATATCAATGAAAAAATTAGGAACTTTTAAAACGTTATCGTTAGTAGCTTTTAGTTTATTGACTTTTGGAGTAGCTACAGCGCAAGAAGAGGGGTTGGTACCAGCGACATCGTTGCCAGCATCTTCACAGTCTTTTATCAAAGAAAACTTTGGGATGAATAACATTGTTTCGGTATGGCAAGATACAGAAAGAGGTAGAGTGGAAGATTATACGGCTCTTTTTGCAGATGGCACAGAAGTGGAATTTCGTGCAGATGGAGATTGGAAAGAGATAAAATCTAGGAATGGTGCTGTATCGGCTAAGGTTATCCCTAATAAAATCAATAAGTATTTGCAGAAGCATTACCCTAAGGCTTTGGTGAAAGAAATCCAAAAGAAGCGCAATAAATATGAAGTAAAGCTTTCTAATGGATTGGAATTGGACTTCAGTAAAGATGGTAGATTTTTAAAATTAGACGATTAAAAAATGAAGAAAATAATATTATTGGCAGGGGCATTTTTGTCACTTCACACAGTATTTGCTCAAGATAAGAAAATAGATTTTAATGAGCTTCCAGCAGATGCAATCAACTTTGTACGTCAGCACTTTTTGGTAGCAGACATCACTTCGGTATGGAAGGATGCGGATTATAAAGATAATGAGTATAATGTTATTTTTAAAGATGGCTTGGAAGTGGAGTTTGACGGAGAAGGCGAATGGAAGGAAGTAAAAGTGCGGAGGGGGAAAGTGCCAGATCATGTAGTGCCAGAGAAGATATTGGCACATATACAAGCAAGTTATCCTTTTGAAGCGATCAGAGAGGTATCGCGAAATATTAACAAGAAGAAATATAAAGTGGAACTTACTGATGACCAAGAGCTCAAGTTTGACGACCAGTTCAACTTCATAGGGATTAAATAATGATATATGATCTTCTTATTGTCGGTGGAGGAGCTGCGGGCTTCTTCACCGCTATTAATTCTGCCGAAAGGTATTCACATTTTAGGATAGCTATCCTTGAAAAGAGTAAAGAAGTACTTCAAAAGGTGCGTATATCGGGAGGAGGGCGGTGTAATCTTACCAATGCTACTTTTACTCCAGAGGAATTAGTAAAGAACTATCCTCGCGGAAGCAAAGAACTACTTAGTCCGTTTCACCGTTTTATGTGTGGTGATGTAATGGAATGGTTTGAGGCGCACAATGTGCCGTTGAAAACAGAGCTAGATGGGCGAGTATTTCCGGCTTCAAATACTTCAGAAAGTGTACTCAACTGTTTTTTAAATGAAGTAGCCCGACATTCAATAGAAATACTTACAGAGCAAAATGTAGAAAGAATCGCAGCTATAGATCAAGGGTGGCAAGTATATACTTCAACAGCAACATTTACGGCTCGCAACCTTGTAATAGCGACAGGTAGTAATCCAAAGGTATGGCAACTTTTAGCAACTTTGGGGCATACAATAATACCACCAGTACCTTCTCTTTTTACATTTTCTACATCTACAGAGTGGGTAAAATCTCTTTCGGGCATATCGGTAATAGCGACGATACATCTGCTGGATAAAACAGGGAAAGATTTAAAAATTGAAGAAACAGCCCCTTTACTATTCACACATAAAGGATTCAGTGGTCCTGCGGTATTACGAGCTTCGGCTTGGGGAGCAAGATTGTTGGCATCGTTAAACTATCAGTGCTTAATGGAAGTTAATTTTACATCTAATGAAGGGCAAGAGTTTAGTTATGATGAAGTACTTTTAGTTTTACAAGATTTTAAACAGAGTAATGGGCGCAAAACGGTGCAGAGTATGTCGCTTTTTCAACTTCCGAAACGCTTATGGGAAGCAATATTGGTAAATGCAGGAATAGCACCGATGCAGCAATGGGCAGAGCTCAACAAACCCCAGATACAACAGTTGTCTAAGGGGCTTACGCAGATGCGTTTTCCTATTGATGGGAAGAGTGTATTTAAAGAAGAGTTTGTGACAGCGGGAGGTGTAAAGCTTTCAGAAATCAACTTCAAAACCTATGAAAGCAAGCTATTTAAAAGGCTATATTTAGCAGGGGAGGTACTTGATATAGATGCTATCACGGGAGGTTTTAACTTTCAAAATGCGTGGACAGGGGGGTATATCATAGCAGAGAGTTTAAAATATTAATTTGTATATATATTGATTATTTTTTACTTTTGTGGCCTAATAGGTGTATAATTATAACTAAAAAATAGATTAATAATGAAATATTTAGCAAATATTTGTCGTATAATAGTAGGGGTAATTTTCATTATCAGTGGGCTTATCAAGCTCAATGACCCTATGGGATTTGCATTTAAATTGGAAGATTATTTTGCTCCTAATGTATTGAATATGCCTTATTTTGTTCCTTATGCACTAGCATTGGCAGTATTGGTATGTATTTTTGAGGTAGTATTAGGGGTAGCATTGCTGGTAGGTTATCGAAAGAAGCAGACATTGTGGTTGCTTTTGGCGATGTTAGTATTTTTTGGTTTTCTCACGTTTTATTCGGCGTATTACAATAAAGTGACAGATTGTGGATGTTTTGGAGATGCTATTAAGTTTACACCTTGGCAGTCGTTTACTAAAGATTTGGTGCTTTTGGCTCTTACATTGGTGATATGTGCAGGGCAACGCTACATAAAACCTATAAGCAAAGGAAGGCTTCCGCTGGTTTTGACATTGCTTTCAGTAGTTTTTTGTATGGGATTTGTATATTATGTGTATAATCATTTGCCTATAAAGGATTTTCGAGCTTATAAAATAGGGGTGAATATTCCTCAAGCGATGGAAGTACCTAAAGATAAGATTGTTTATCATTGGACAGTAGAGATGGATGGGAAGGTACAACAGATTACTAATCGAGGAGATTTTCCTAAGGATTCTAAAGGAGATTGGGCGAAAGTGATAGAGGTAAAAGATGAAAAGCCTAAGGCTCCTATACACGATTTTTTTATAGAGAATAGAGATAAGGAAAATCTTTTGGGAATGCTGATGCAAGAAGAAAAGCTATTGCTAGTAGTAGCATATCGTTTAGATCGCACACATCAAGAGGCGTTTAAGGGGATAAAGGAGGTAACAGACAAAGCAATGAAGAAAGGATATAAAGTGGTGGGACTTACTTCACAAATAGAGAAAGCGCCTTACATAATGAAAAAATATGAGTTGAATTTTAATTTTTATTTTAGTGATGCTACAACGCTTAAAACGATGATTCGTGCTAATCCAGGACTTATATTGTTATCAAAGGGGACTATTATAGATAAAAAACACTATAATGATAGAGAACAATTGTCTATCAGGTAATCAAGTAATAAATAATAGGTGTGGCATGAAATAAATATGGCTTTTCAGCATTATCTGCGACTGCAAAGAGGGTTGTCGCAGAATACAGTAGTGTCATATGGTTTGGATATAGAGAAGTTGATAGCATATTTAGAAAAGAATAATATCACAGAAACCCCAGATAACATAGAGGAAGATACTTTACGGCAGTTTGTATATGAAGTAGCAAAAGGGCTAAACGCACGATCGCAAGCGAGACTTATTTCATCGCTTAAGAGTTTTTTTAAGTTTATGATGTATGAAAGGGGTCGAGAAGACTTTCCGATGAGTCTTATAGATAGTCCTAAGATAGGGGTAAAGCTTCCTGATACACTTTCATTACAAGAAATAGATGCGATGCTAGCTTCAATAGATCTCAGTAGTGATGAGGGTCATAGGAATAAGGCGATGATAGAAATGCTTTATGCTTGTGGATTACGAGTATCAGAATTGATATCTTTACGTCTTTCAGATTTGTTTTTTGAAGAAGATTTTATTAGGGTTATGGGGAAAGGTAGTAAACAACGACTAATACCCATAGAGAAATATACTCAGCAACAGGTAAATAATTATATTGAAAACCAAAGAAGAGGACTTAAAATAGCTAAAGGACACGAAGATTATGTATTTCTAAATCGGAGGGGGAAACAGCTTACAAGGGCTATGATATTTACTATTGTAAGACAGATAGCGACAAATATTAATTTGAAGAAAAGGATAAGCCCACATACTTTTAGACATTCATTTGCTACACATTTATTGGAGAATGGGGCTAATTTAAGGGCAATTCAAATGATGTTAGGGCATGAAAACATTACAACCACTGAGATTTATGTACACTTAGAAAAGAGTTATTTACGAGAAGCATTAGTGAAATATCACCCTCGCCAAAAGATGAGCTTTACCCAATAGCTCCCATTACGTCATCACTCTTGTACAATGTTGAGTGAAGTCTCATCTTAGCAAGTGTAGTTGTAAAAAGGTTAAAGGTCTTCAAAATCAAGACTTCGGTAAGAACGTTTAGGGTTTACCTCATCTATTTGTTCTGTGTATAGTTCACGTTTAAAATCTTTTTGGTGGCGTTCAGAGATTACTTCTTCACCTCTCTCATCAAAGACATAGGCTGTCATTTCATTTAAAATATCTTTAAATAATTCAAAATCTTCTTTATATAAGTAGATTTTATGTTTTTTGTAATGAAATGAGCCATCATCGTGAGTAAACTTCTTACTCTCAGTAATGGTTAAATAATAATCGTTTGCGCGTGTAGCTCTCACATCAAAGAAGTAAGTGCGCCTACCCGCCCTTAGGACTTTCGAGAAAATTTCTTCATTGTCCAGAAATTCTTTTTCTTCCATTGTACATACGTGTTTTTAATTATTCGCGCACAAAAGTCTTTAAAAAGAATATACAATCCAACTTTTTAGTAATATATTTTAGTATATCATCGTTATTTTATCATAATTTTAACACTTGAAGTTTAAAAAGCCACTTAAACCCTAATTTTATTTAAACAACTTTCTTGTTTTTTCACACTTTTCTAATAGCTTCTTTTTTCAATTATATCAAATTTTAAAAAGATAGAAATTGAAAATATTTTTTATCTATAATAAATATCTAAAAAAAAAACTGCCTTATCATATCAAAGGCAGTTTTCTATCAAAAACTTATTATTATAGATATTTAGTGTGACTACACTAAAAATCAATTCCTCCAAAGCCATCATTTTCTATTTCCTTTTTTTCTTTGCAATCTATCTGTATTTCTACATTTTGAGGTGCAGGGAAAGGTCCCTTAGAAATATTTAAGTCTTTATCATTATAACATTTTTTCATATAATAGCCCCATACAGGTAGAGCCATAGTAGCTCCTTGCCCATAAGCTGTAGTACGGAAGTGTATTGATCGATCTTCTCCTCCTACCCATACACCTGTTACTAAGTTAGGAACCATACCTATGAACCAACCATCACTATTGTTTTGTGTAGTACCTGTTTTTCCAGCAATAGGGTTGGTAAATTGATATGGATAACCTGTCATCACATTTTTATAGATAGTATTATAGGTGTCAGCCCCTTTTGTACGGAGGCGCGCTCCTGAACCATAACGAGTAACGCCTTCCATCAAATTCACAACTGCACGAGCTACTTCTGCATTTACCACATCGTGAGTTTCAGGTGTATTTTCAAAAAGCACTGTACCATTCTTGTCTTCTATGCGAGTTACCAATACAGGCTTCACATATACCCCTTCATTCGCAAAAGTACCATAAGCAGCAACCATTTGTAATACAGTCGCATCGGCAGTACCTAGCGCTATTGAAGGCATTTCAGGCACCTCTCCTGTAAGTCCTAGTTTTCGTATCAGGTTGATAACAGGTAGGGGGCCTACTTTGTCCATTAGATTTACCGTTATAGAGTTTACTGAGTTGGCCAAAGCATATTTAAGAGTCATCATCTTTCCAGAAAAGTTTCCTGTAGAGTTGCGAGGGCACCAAGCTTGTGCATTTCCATATTTCCCCGCCTCTATACAAGTCTCTATATCAGGAAGCTCTAAACAAGGAGAATAGTGCAATTGGTCTATAGCTGTAGCATATACAAAAGGTTTAAAAGTAGAACCCGTCTGGCGTGCTCCTTGCCCTACTTGGTCATATTGAAAATGTTTGTAGTTAATCCCTCCTACCCACGCTTTTATATGACCTGTTTGAGGCTCCATAGACATCATCCCTGTCCGTAAATAAGCCTTGTAATACAATATAGAATCACGAGGCGTCATTATTGTATCCTTCTCTCCTTTCCAACTGAAAACTCTCATTTCTGTCTTTTTATAGAAGCTCTCGCGTATTTCTTTTTCTGAATATCCTAAGTATTTTAGATGAGACCATCTATTAGAGTTTTTCATCGCACGCTCTATCAACTTTTGGTATTCTTCCTTCGATACTTTTACATACGGATAAGTACTGTTTTTCTTAGGGTTATTCTCAGCATCAAAAGCTTTTTGCAGTTGTTTCATATGTGCCTTTACAGCAGCTTCAGCATAGGCCTGCATTTTAGAGTCTATCGTGGTATACACCTTTAGCCCATCAAGATATAGATTATGTTTGGTACCATCGGGTTTAGGATTGTTTTCTATCCATGTTTTCATATAATTACGCAGATACTCTCTAAAATAAGTCGCCATCCCATCATTGTGGCTCTCAGGAGTAAATTTTATCTTCAATGGCAATTTCTGTAAAGAATCTTTCTGCTCTTGAGTGATATAATTATTCTTCGCCATCTGTGCAAGCACTACATTTCTACGGTTCATTACTCCCTCTTTATTTTTTACAGGATTGTACAATGCCGAGTTCTTAAACATCCCTACAAGCATAGCTCCCTCCTCTATTTTTAAATTCTTAGGCTCCTTGTCAAAGTATATCTTCGCTGCCGAGCGTATACCATCTGCATTGTTATTAAAATCATAGATATTAAAATACATCGCCAAGATTTCTTCCTTAGTATATTGTTTCTCAAGGCGCGTAGCAATCACCCATTCCTTTATCTTTTGTGTATAACGAGCTAACCCTCTTGTCTTCTCTTTATGAAATAGCTGCTTAGCAAGTTGTTGCGAAATTGTAGATGCTCCTCCTTTACTCCCAAGATATACCATAGCACGCAATGTCCCTCGAACGTCTATCCCCGAATGTTCATAAAAACGCTCATCTTCCGTAGCTATAAGCGCATCTACTAGCGATTTCGGTAAATCTTTAAACTTGATCGGTGTCCTATTTTCATCTAAATAAAACTTACCTAATGATTTGCCATCTGCAGTTACTATCTCCGTAGCTATATTAGTCTCCGGATTCTCTAAATGCTTAAAGTCGGGCATCTCTCCCAACAAACCTAATGAAGCCGATAAAAATAAAAGCAATATAGACCCTACACCCCCAGCAAAAAGTATCCAAAACCACTTCACTATAGGGCTTAAACGCCTATTTGTCTTTTTATTACTATTTGTTTTTTCCATATGATTTCCTATTACCTGTTACCTATTACCTGATCGCTATCATCTCACCTCTTCTTCTCTCAACCCTACTTCCGTGATCCCTTTTAGTATCGGTACCCCCTCATTCTGACCTATCTTGCGCATAGCCTGCTCTATCTTGATGATATACTTTCCCTTAGCAGGAAAACGATAATGCTCTTTATACCACAATTTGCTTTCTTTTACTGCCGAAAAACCATCCCCTAACCATTTCCCCTCAGGGGTAGCCATTTCATATTCAAGAGTATCAACAATCATCTTATCACTATTAGGCAACTCCATTTTTGTAATCAAAAATAAATTGCTGAACTCATAATGCTCATCATTCCTCAGCATTATAAAAAGATTTTTCTTGCTCACAGTATCCTTTACTTCTATTTGAAAAGTAATCGGTTTATGGCTAGCCCACCCATCAGAAAGTGGTACATATTCACTATAGCTTACTTTACTATCACAAGAAAAAAGTAAACTTACTAAAACTAAGGCACTAAGCATTCTCATTTTTATTCGTATCTGTATTAGGGGTTTTAGCCTTGTTCTTATTATTATTCTTTTTGTTGTTGGGTTGCCCACCATTTTTAGGCTTCCCTTGTGGTTTATTATTCTTTGGCGTAGGCCTATTGCCCTCTTTCAAAACCCTATTGTTATTGTCTTTGGCCACTCTATTCTCCTTCTCAGCCCTGTTGTCATTATCATTATTAGACGGCTTAGCTACTTTCTGTCCTCCTTTATTACCCTCTTTCTTATGATTATTCCGCTTATTTTTCTTGCGTTTAGGCGTATCAAAACGAGTAATACTATCCTCCTCTACTGGCGCAAGCTCTATACCTTCATAAGCTGAGGTACTCTTCCGCGACGATAAGTCCGTAACAATAGCATATTCCTCAAGCTCCTCTATCGGCTCTCCCGATTTGTTCAACTCCAAAATCTCTTTCACACTGTCTACCGATAACTTATGCCAAGTCATAGGGTTCTCATCATAGGTAAACCACATCAATCGCTTGAATATATCTATCTTCTGGCAAGAAGCTACTCCCCGTTGGGTATGAAGTTTTACATCAGTACGAGGAAAATCCTGCAAAGCATCTAAATATGTGTCAAGCTCAAAGTTTAGACAACATTTTAGCTTACCACATTGCCCGGCCAACTTCTGCGGATTTAGCGAAAGCTGCTGATAACGCGCCGCCGAAGTCGATACACTCCTGAAATCCGTAAGCCAGGTAGAACAACACAACTCCCTTCCACAACTTCCTATCCCTCCTAAGCGAGCCGCCTCTTGTCTAAAACCTATCTGGCGCATCTCTATACGTACCGAAAAAGCACGCGCCATATCTTTGATAAGCTGTCGAAAATCTACGCGACCCTCAGCCGTATAATAAAAAGTAGCCTTAGAACCATCTCCCTGAAATTCCACATCCGAGATCTTCATCTCCAATCCCAATGCAATCGCAAGCTCTCGAGACTGCTTCTGAACTTCTACCTCCTTAGCTCTCGACTCTTGCCATACATCTATATCGTGCTGATTTGCCTTCCGATATATCTTCGGCAAACTATCACTCTCCCAATCTACCTTCCGCTTCTTCATTTGAGAGCGTACCAGCTCGCCCGTAAGACTCACTACCCCTACATCATGCCCCGAAAGTGCCTCTGTAGCTACCGTGTCTCCTATCTGCAAAGGCAATTTATCTACATTCCTAAAATACTCCTTACGACTGTTCTTAAAGCGTACCTCTACACAATCAAAATACTCCTCTCCTCCTGGCAATTTCGTGTTCGCAAGCCAATCAAAAACTGAAAGCTTTACCGTACCAAAACTACGGTTCCCACAGCTCGTACTACAACTATTACTTTTATTATGTGTGCAAGTATTGCAACTCATCTTTTCTTATGTTATTATATTTATTATATGATAATGAAGCTTATATAGCTCTTCAATCGGCAAAAATACAAATAATTTAGTAACTAACCAAATCAAAAAATACCAATAGAAATTTTTCTCCCGCCATTTCCTTATATCTTATAGCTACTTACTGCTAAGCCTAAAACTGAAAAATACTACAAAAATCTTAATGATATAAATCAAGAGTTTGAAAATAATAATCCTTGATTAACAGAATGTTATCGCTTTTGCATCACATCTCCCCCTTTCGAGCAGGTTGGGGGGAGGTTACCCTTTCGAGATAGCCAGCGAGGGCTCACAGCTGGGTATGTGTGCAGCGAAAGCGGAGTATGTCACGGGGCGAGGTTCTAAAAGCAACAAGTTAATTTAACCCTTGATTGGAATTTATAAGAAAAAGCTAAATATAGAATGACTAAACTACTTTATCTCTAAAACTGGAAATAAATAAAAGGCTGTATATCTGTAGAATATGCCTGATAACATATCAGTACCACTACCATCGCTATCGCCCCCTTCACTACATAATGGCTCTCACCAAATACATACTCTATATAATCCTTCCAGCGTTGTGGCAACCAATGTGTGATATACCCTATCAAGATTATCCCCAACGGAATATTGTTATGCTTGATAAATGTCCCTGCTGTATCAAAACTCATATTATTAGCAATCTGAGAAAACCACTGCCCCACACTATCCATATCATTACTCCTGAAAAAAATACGCGTAAATGTGATAAAAACAAATGTAAACAATATCTTCCAAACACGCGCTATCCATAAATTACTATGCTCATACGGACTTATCTTACGCCAATATTTATAGGCTACCACTCCCAGCCCATTCAAGCCTCCCCATATCGCAAACTTCCAAGAAGCGCCATGCCACAAACCTCCTATCAGCATCGTGAGCATAATATTGATATTCGTAGTCAAATACCGCTCAAAAGGCTTGTAAAACAAAGCTACTGCCGAACCCGCTACGAGCAAAACTCCCGTAATAAGCGTAAAAGTCAAATTGTCTACCGCTACTACCATTATCACTACAAAAATCAACGAAAATACAAAAGTACCCAAAGTACTATTCCTATTTCCTCCCAGAGGTATGTATAAGTAGTCCTTTAACCAAGTCGATAAAGAAATATGCCAACGCTTCCAGAAATCTCCACAATTTAGAGCTTTATAAGGCGAATTGAAGTTATTAGGCAACTCAAATCCCATCAGCAAGGCTACACCTATCGCTATATCTGTATACCCCGAAAAATCTCCGTAAATTTGCAACGAATACCCTATAAGTGCCAAAATATTCGCTACACCACTATACATCGTAGGCGCATCAAATACCCTATCTAAAAAATGCAATGCAATAAAATCCGCAAAAATCATCTTCTTGATCAATCCCTTCAGGATTAAAAAAATAGCGCGGTTGAAAGCTTCCTTACTGATTTCTGTCTTCTTCAATATCTGTGGTACAAACTCCTCCGCCCTCACAATAGGTCCCGCTACCAGCTGTGGAAAGAAACTTACATAAAAACCAAAATCCAATATAGACTTCAAAGGAGCTATCTTCTCCCTATAAATATCCATTGTGTAGCTAATCGTCTGGAAAGTATAAAACGAAATCCCTACCGGCAAAATAATCTTATCTACCGTGAAATACCCCTTATCACTAAATCCATTCCCCCAATAAGCTAAATAGTTGAATGTCTCGTGTTGTGTATGAAAAAGAAGATTATATGTGTCCGTGAAAAAATAAGCATATTTAAAATAGCAAAGCACCAATAAGTTTAAACATACACTTATCGTTACCGCTATCTTACGACGCCGTTCCTCTCCCTGCTTATATATGTAATGCCCCAAATAAAAATCAGTAACAGTACTAAATACTAATAATAATACAAAGAGACCACTGGCTTTGTAATAAAAATAAAAACTCGCCAATAGTAGAAAAAGATTGCGTACGTGCTTCCGCTTATAAATAAACACAAATACCGCATATACCAAAGCAAAAAATATCCAAAAATCTATCCTTACAAAAGTTAGAGGATGCTTAGGGTCAAAGGTGAAAAAGTTATTAAAAAAATCTACCATAATTCATTACTCTACTGCAGCAAGATCATTGTGCAAACATTGATAAAATACTTCCGAAATAAGTTTCGTCCCCTTAGGACTAAAATGCACATAGTCCGCCGCCGCCATACCTTGCTTTACCCACGAAATCATAGAGTTCTCTCCTCCCATCGCCTCATACATACTGAAGTAAGCTATGTCATTCTTCAAGCACTCTTCTTTCATCAATTCATTGAGCTTAGGCAAATATGGGTATGTCAAGCGTTGCCCATTGCGCGATGTGGTCATATCTCCAGGGCCTAATAACATGAGCATCGCATTAGGATTCGCTCGTTTTACCCACTTCATATTGAAAATCAACCCCTCTACATAATCCTTTAGCTGCTGATCGGTCTTCATATATGGTATAGTATTCCCCCCATATTGAAATATAAATAAATCTACCTGTCTATCAGCACTCATCTGTCGATAATTCTCATAGTTCATCCGCGTGAAAATACGCCCTGCTTCCCCTCGCATCGCTACGTTATCCATCTTCACCCCTGAGGCTGCATCAAGAGTAATACCATAAAAATCAGGACTTACTCTCGTCTCAAGCTCTACCTTCAGCTCCTTAGGCGTCGTAACAAAGTTCAACTTATAGTTATGATACTTCCCGTCAGCTATCAAAGTATCTATCTTGATGATATTCCCATCTTGATACACCCTGATACTCACCCTGCTCCTCGCATTCCCATAATGTAGTCCAAACTTGTTGTAGTGTTGTAAACGAGCGTATGACTTCGTTGAGGGTTTTATAACAAAACTCGCCTTTGTAAGCCCTCGTGAAGCCGTATCTTTTACATAAGGCGTAAAACGAGAATAGGTAGCCCATAAACCATAACTGTTGTGAGATACCGTTTTGCGTTGCTTCCTATCAAAAAAAGCATAACGAACCCAGTTCGGAGAAGCCGTTAGGTCTAAACTGTTCTGGCTATATACCACCTTTATAGGTATAAAACCAGGCCCTCCCCCAGAATAAGCCAGCTGCAACCGGTTCCGTACATAACCCGTAATACGGTCTCCCTCTATTTGAGAATCTCCATAATGCACTATCTGGCAAGATGACTTCCGTAATTTCTCCTTCAGCCTCTTGATATAATCCACAGCATTCCCTGGGTAATATATCTTCCCCTCAGTATTAGTTTCAAGCTTGTGTATACTGTCATTCGTTATCGTGTCATTCTGCTCAAGCTTATCTATCTTCTCATCTACAATCGTCTTAGTATCTTTGATGAGCTCATCAAGCTTGTTATTCTCTTTCTCTTTCGCCTTGAAAAGCATCCCCAATATGTCCCGAGTAGGATAACGCAACATCGTATTGTTGCCAAATACAATACCCTCCCTCACCATACCGTTGGCGGTGGTATGATAACTACTGAAAAGTGTCATCCCAAATAAAGCTATCAATAGCCCTATAATGAAAAATAAAATTTTTTTAGGTTGCATACTATTAACTCATTAAAGATTCCCATTCCTTCATCAACTCCTCCAACTGTTGTTTTTTTTCTTCATAATCACGATAAAAAGCCTCGCTCTGTACCGCCTTACTTATTTCTATATCCATCGCTTTTAGCGATTTCTCAATCTCTGTGATATTCCGCTCTACCTTATTCAGCTTGTTCTGTATTGATTTCTGCTGCTTCTGTTGCTCAAACGACAGCTTTTCTTCACGCACTACTGCCTCTTTGCTTTCCGTTGTAGCCTTTTCCGTCGCCTTTGCTTGCTCTATCTCCCTGAAATTACTCGCAGCGCGTTGCTCCAAGAAAAAGTCTATATCACCCAAATATTCCTTCAGATGCTTGTTCTTAAACTCATACACTTTATCAGTAAGCCCCTGTAGAAAATCACGGTCGTGAGATACGATAATAAGCGTTCCTTCAAACTGTTGCAAAGCTTGCTTCAACACATTCTTACTCTTGATGTCCAAATGGTTCGTAGGCTCGTCCATCACCAGCACATTAAAGTCCGAAAGAAGCATCTTCGCCAATGCCAAACGATTGCGCTCTCCCCCCGAAAGTACTTTCACCTTCTTGTCTACCTCATCACCACGAAAAAGAAATGAACCCAATATATCTCGTATCTTACTCCGATTGCTATCATTAGCAGCATGAAACATCGTGTCCAATACCGTTATTTCACCATCTAAGTAATCCGCTTGGTTCTGGGCAAAATACCCCAGCTGTACATTGTGCCCCAGCTTGATAGCTCCTTCATAAGCAAGCTCTCCTACTATCATCTTCGCAAGAGTCGTCTTTCCCTGTCCATTTTGCCCTACAAAAGCTACCTTACTGCCTCGCTCTATTAGCAAATTCACATGGCTGAGCACCTCCTTTTCACCATAGCTCTTCGATACATCTTCTATTTCCAATACCACCTTCCCTGGCGTTACCGATACCGGAAAACGTACATGCATCACAGCATTGTCTTCCTCGTCTACCTCTATCCGCTCTATCTTGTCAAGCTTCTTCATAAGCGATTGTGCCATAGAAGCCTTAGTAGCTTTAGCGCGGAATTTCTCTATCAGTTTTTCAGTGTGTTGTATCTTCTTCTCTTGGTTCTTTTGCGAAGCCAATTGTAGCTCGCGTATCTCTTTCCTAAGCTCCAAAAACTCACTGTAAGGCTTCGGATAATCATATATCTTCCCTACCGAAATCTCAATCGTCCGATTTGTTACATTGTCCAAAAACATCTTGTCGTGAGATACAATCACCACCGCCCCATTATAAGTGGTCAAAAACTGTTCAAGCCAAATAATAGACTCTATATCCAAGTGGTTCGTAGGCTCATCTAATAACAATATATCATTCTTCTGCAAAAGTAGTTTCGCAAGCTCTATACGCATCCGCCAGCCCCCAGAAAAACTATCTGTAAGCTTGTCAAAATCACCGCGCTGAAAACCCAAACCAAGCAAAACTTTCTCCGTCTCCCCTTGGTACTGATATCCCCCTATAAGATCAAATCTATGAGTATAATCACTTAGCTTGTCAAGCAAATCGTGATACGATTCACTCTCGTAATCAGTGCGCGTTTCTATCTGATGATGAATGTCTTCCAGCTGCCCCTCAAGAACCTTTATCTCTGTAAATGCCTGATAAGCCTCTTCCAAAATAGTCCTACCCTTCACAAAATCAATATCCTGTTTCAAAAAACCAATCCGTACATCTTTATCAGTAGCGATACCTCCCGTATCTGGTTTAAGCTCACGCGAAAGCAATTTTAGCATCGTTGATTTCCCCGCTCCATTCTTGCCTATTAACCCCACACGGTCGCCCGCATTCAGCATAAAAGCAACATCCTCAAAAAGATACTCCCCTTGAAAAGAAACAGATAGGTTATGAACATTCAGCATAAAAATACAATTAACAATTGATAATTAAAAAACGGGGGCAAAGATACTAATTAATTAATAATTTAGTCAATTAGCAAATGAAAAAATTAATTTACACCCTATTTTCTACCTCTTCCCCCTTATCTATTACCTTACAGTAACCTTGGAGCAACCTTGGAGCAATCTTGGAACTATCCATACCCCTAAATCCTAATTTATAATTCCTAAAAAACTAATAAAAAAATTTGCTAATATCATAATTAACCCATACCTTTGCCTCGTAATTATAATTAACCTCTAAAATAATTAATAACTATGATTAGAAAAATTTATCCAATGCTTATTAGCATCTTGTTGTGCTTCAGTTCTTTCAATAGCAATGCACAACAAAAAACCAAAACCAAAACCACATCAAAAACTATTAAAGTCCCTACCCCACAACGCCCTAAAGGCCAAACAGATGTCCTAAACCTTACCACCCCGAAAATGGACACCGTTCGCGTGGGTATTATAGGCCTCGGGATGAGAGGCTATGGCGCCGTAGAACGCTATATGCATATCCCAGGAGCCAAAATAACCGCCTTGTGCGATATACGACCAGAAATGGTAGATAGAGCTCAAAAAGTAATTCAAAAAGCAGGACATAAACCCGTGCCTCAATACACAGGCTCCGAAGACGCTTGGAAAGCCCTATGTGAGCGCCCAGATGTAGACCTCGTATATATCGTAACCGATTGGAAACACCATACTCCTATGGCTCTCTACGCTATGCAACACGGCAAACACGTAGCTATAGAAGTCCCCGCTGCTCTTGATATGAAAGAAATATGGGCTCTCATCGATATGAGCGAAAAAACACGCCTTCACTGTATGATGCTCGAAAATTGCGTCTACGACTATTTCGAAATCACTACCCTCAATATGGCTCAACAAGGCCTCTTGGGCGAGGTAATACACGGCGAAGGATCATACATACATAACCTCGACGAGTTCTGGAAAGAGTACTGGAATAACTGGCGCCTCGACTATAACTATAAAAATCGCGGCGATGTATACCCTACTCACGGTATCGGCCCCGTATGTCAAGCACTCAATATCCACCGCGGAGATAAAATGAACTATCTCGTATCTATAGATACCAAACCCTTCCGTGGCAAAGAAGTATACCAAAAAATAACAGGTAAAGACGGTACTAATTTCCAAAACGGAGACCTCACCATCACAATGATTAAAACTGAACAAGGTAAAACCATACAAATACAGCACGACGTGCTTACCCCACGCCCCTATTCTCGTATGTACCAGCTTACCGGTACCAAAGGATTTGCCAACAAATACCCTATGGAAGGTTACCTCTTGCAACCCGAAAGTGTAACAAGCGATGTTGTACCCAACCACGAAAACCTATCAGCACACAGCTTTATGCCCAACGACGCCAAAAAAGCACTGATGGAAAAATTTAAACCCCGTATACTAAAAGATTTAGAACAACAAGCTAAAAAAGTAGGAGGGCACGGCGGTATGGACTTTATTATGGATTACCGCCTTATCTACTGCTTGCGAAACGGCTTGCCATTAGATATGGATGTCTATGACCTCGCCGAATGGTGTTGCCTATCCCCCCTTTCCAAACTATCATTAGAAAATGGTAGTGCTCCCGTAGAAATCCCCGATTTCACACGTGGCGCTTGGAACAAACAAAAAGGCTACAAACACGCATTCACCGATTAATCAATAAGTCAATTTGCCGATTTGCCATTGGAAAATCGGCAAATTAAAACTATAGAAATGTAGATAAAACATTTCAATTCTCACATACAATAATTGAGCTTTGTAATGTATTAGAAAAGAGAAAAAATTTTGCTATATCAAATTACCCTAATACAGAAAAAGAAAAATTAGAATTGTTAAGTATTATTAGAATTATCAATAAAATAATAGAAACTATAAAAATAAATAATAAATAAGCCAATGAGCTGATGAGTCAATTTAGCAATCAACCGAATTGATAAATCAACAAATTGGCAAATCGACAAATTAAACTTATGTCAGACGTTTTACGCCTTCCCGCTGAACAACTCTATGCTAAAGAGTTGGAAGCCTTAAAAGAAGAAGATAAGAAAGAAGAAAAGCCCATTGGCTGGCAATTATCACCTAAAGCAGTACTCAAATTTGTAACAGGAGGTACCGCTAGTGGTCTAGAGATTACTCCTAAATACATAGGTCATAATCGCTTGGTAGAGATAGCCATTGCTACACTCCTTACCGACCGCTCTCTACTCCTCATAGGCGAGCCTGGTACCGCTAAATCTTGGCTCTCCGAAAACCTTACAGCTGCTATTAGTGGCGACTCTAGTAAGGTTATTCAAGGTACTGCCGGTACCAGCGAAGAGCACATACGCTATTCTTGGAACTATGCAATGCTCTTAGCCAACGGTCCCTCTAACGAGGCTCTCCTCAAATCTCCTATCTATAGAGCTATGGAAACAGGCTCTATCGCGCGTTTTGAAGAAATCTCCCGTTGCGCTTCCGAGGTGCAAGACGCCCTTATCTCTATCCTTTCAGAAAAAACCGTCGCGATCCCCGAGCTCAGCAAAGAACTCCCTGCACAACGTGGCTTCTCTATCATTGCCACAGCCAATACACGCGACCGTGGCGTAAACGAAATGTCATCAGCTCTCAAAAGACGTTTTAACATCATCGTCCTACCCGCTCCTGCTACTTTAGAAACCGAAATCTCTATAGTAACTAAACGCGTAGCCGAAATTTCTACCAATTATAAACTCAAAGCACATTTGCCTAATGCCGAAGCTATAGAAAAAATAGTAACCATATTCCGCGAATTGCGCAAAGGAGCTACCTTAGACGAAAAACAAAAACTTAAATCACCTAGCGGAGTAATCTCTACTGCCGAAGCCATTTCTCTTATAACTAATAGTATGGCTTTAGCAGGAAGTTTCGGCAATGGAACCGTTACCGACGAAGACCTCGCCTCAGGATTACAAGGCGCTATCGTAAAAGATGAAGATAAAGATAAACTCGTTTGGAAAGAATACCTCGAAAACGTGATGAAAAAACGAGGCGCTTCTTGGAGAGAACTCTATAACCAATGTTCTCAAATGAATAGCTAAGAGCCTATGTAATCTCGTATTTTAGACTGATAGTATAATAAAGATCTATATTCAGGGTGCGCTATAAGCCATCTTGACAGAATCGGAGCAAACATCTCCATGATCTCTTTATCTCCTATCTCTGAAAGTTTCTGGCAATACCTCAGATAAATTTGCTCTGCCAAAGGATATATATAAATATCGCGATACATCTTCGGGCGAAAATCCTCTTCCCCTAAAAAAGGAATGACTTCCCCCATAGTCTCAAGATATTTATCCGTCTCTATATAGCACTTATGCAATTGCGCTATCAAAGCCGAAAATCCTTTCGAAGGCATCGTAAAATAAATGCCTTTCAAGCTCTCAAATAGTAAATCTATCTCTTCGTAAGCCTTGGGCTGTTCCTTTTGCAATACCGAAAAGAACTTTACATATTGCCATAATAACCGGTCTGAAATCACTACATCTTCCGCTACAAGCAATTCCTTAAGTCGTCCTACAGTATACAAAAAGCCGTGAATGAGTCTTTCATTCACGGCTCTTTTACAATAATCGTAATACACCCACGCCAATGATAGCTTATTCACCCGGCAATCATTCGCCTTATACGCTTCCAAAGCACTAATAAGCGCATCATTCAATAGCCCAGCTTTGCGTAAGTTGTATACTTCTGTTATCATTATTTCTTCACTATTTTAAAAATACTTATCTTCCCATTCCCCGATGCTACAAACCTCTCCTCATCAATGAAAAGCAAACTGTAATATTCTTCATCACCTATCCGCGTCCACCGCTTCCCTTTATCATTAGAAAAAAACAATCCAAGAGGCGAACAAGCTACAAGCGCATTACCTTTGCTATTAGGAATATACTTCACACAACTCGTATACCCAATCGACCTATCAGCTGGTATCACCTCCCAGCTTCTTCCCCCATCTTCTGTCAATGCCATACTCCCTTCTTTCACCTCAGGATGCTCATAATCTCCTCCAGCTACTATCCCTTGGCGTTCATCATAAAAAGCAATGCTAAAAGCCCCTTTGCTCATACTCCCCTGTGCCAAAGGCAATACCGATAGCTCTTCCCATTTATACCCTCTGTTGTCAGAATAAAAAAGCCTACTTTTGCTCCCGCCAGTAGCTACCCACAACTTCTTCCCTTGATGTGCCATAGCCGAATTGCTCGCCGCAAATACAGCTTCTCCTTTCTCTACCTTCGGCGCTTGAGACCACGTTAGCTTTTCCCAAGAACGCCCCCCATCATTAGTGATGATTACCAAAAGACGCCCTTCTATAGGGTCGCCTATGGCAACCCCCGATACCTCATCTATAAAATCCATAGCATCATAAAATACCTCTGGATGCTCCTCCCTATAAACCTCCTCCATACCTGTCGCCTCAGCCTTATATAACAACGCCGGATTTCCTATCGATAACATAAAAAAATGCTCTGAAGTGGCTGCTACCGACCTAAAGTCCGAGATAACACCCCGATTCTTCAAATTAGATAACGCCATCGTTTGATTTTCTGTGTTGATAAACCCAAAAGTAGCATCCGAGCCCGCAAAAGCTACATTCCTATCTAATAATACCATAGACCGTACACTTATCTTCTCAAGCTCAAAACGCTTTAAATTTACCAGCGATATCTCAACCCCTTCATAAGGATTTTTATCCTCACAACCTACCAAAAAAATACTTATAAAAATAATAATATATCTCATATTTTATATCTAATAGCAATCGCAAAAATACTCTTTTAAATACAAATAACAAAGAAAGAAGACGTTTTTTTATTATTTAAAACTCTTTTTATTACTTTTGCAAATACAAAACGAAGATGTATCATAAAAAAATGAAGAAACAACTTATCACTACCTCCGATGGCTCTACCAGCCTATACATCCCTCAACTCAACGAAACTTACCACTCTGTGCATGGCGCTCTCCAAGAAACCCTACACGTGTTTATTAAAAACGGACTACAACTCTTCCATAACCAATCTATAGCTATCCTAGAAATAGGCTTCGGAACTGGCCTCAATGCACTGGTTACCTATCAAGAACACCCCAAACTACAACTATCCCTCTTCTACCAAACCGTAGAAGCCTATCCTCTCTCTTGGGAAGAAGCCTCTCAAATGAACTTCACAGAAGTGCTATCCCCAAACTTGCACCCCATTTTCGAGCAAATGCACCGTTGCCAGTGGGAAACCCCCATAGAACTATCTCCTTCATTCACTTTTAAAAAAAGACAACAATTCTTCCAAGAAATAAACGATATAGATACTTTCAACCTTATCTATTTCGACGCTTTTAGCGCACAAATACAACCCGAATTATGGGAAATAACTATCTTTCAAAAAATGTATAACGCCCTAAAAACCGGTGGATACCTCGTAACCTACGCCGCCAAAGGAAGCGTCCGTAGAGCCCTACAAAACGCCGGATTTATCATTGAACGATTGCCTGGCCCCCCTATGAAAAGGGAAATGCTACGCGCTCTGAAGCCCTAAATCCCAAAACCCCCTTCTCTACATATAAAGGAAATGCTATATTATTATTGTATAAAGCTCCTGTACCCAACCCCTGTGGCATAGGGTTCCCAAGCGTATGCGTCCACTGCGCTATCGCATTCAGCCCTATGTTACTCTCTAAAGCCGAAGTAACCCACCATCCAATACCTGCTGCCTCTGCAAGCTTTATCCACTCCTCACTCCCTCTATAACCGCCTACAAGAGAGGGTTTTAAAATAATATATTGTGGCTTGATTACCTCCAAAAGCCGTCGCTTCTCTTCAACGCCAAACACCCCTATAAGCTCCTCATCAAGAGCGATAGGAAGAGGACTACAAGCACATAACTCTCCCATAGCCTCCCATTGCCCAGCCCTAATTGGTTGCTCAATAGAATGTAATTCCAATGAAGCCAAACGTTCAAGTATCTCTCGAGCCTCAACAGCTCCAAAAGCACCATTCGCATCTACCCGTATCTCTATATCTGAAGCCGAAAACTCCTCACGCAACAATCGCAAAAGTCGGTACTCCTCCTCAAAAGCAATAGCTCCTATCTTCATCTTAATACAACGAAATCCTTGAGATAGCTTCTCCCGTAACTGCTCCTTCATATAGCTCGGCGTCCCCATCCAGATAAGCCCATTGATTGCTATCCTCTCTTCACCCCTCGTAAAAGCCGACGGAAAAAGATGATACCACTCCTTAGACGAAACCGACTTAAAAAGCTGCTCCACACCAAATTGTATAGAAGGAAAACCTACAAGCTCCGAAAGCAAAGCCTCCTCTCCCAAATGCAAATGACCCTCTACCCATCGCAACTTAGCCTCATATTCAGGCACATCATCAGCACTCAGCCCCCTGAAAAGATTACACTCTCCAATACCGCGCTTCCCTTCTTTCTCCATCATCAAAAAGAATGTCTCCTTACTCCTCAACACCCCCCGTGAAGTACCTGCCGGACGCTTAAAATTAAGAAAATATCTAATCATAATATTACCCCCTATCTCCTATTTCACAATCACTTTCCTCGTGTGCTTATCTACCTGCACAAGCTCCACAACACTATATGTATCAGGCAAATACCTCTCCACACGCTCCGCCCATTCTATAAAACACCAATCCCCAGAATACAAATATTCCTCAAAACCTATATCAAAAGCCTCCTCCTCACACCTGATGCGATAAAAATCAAAATGATAAATACGCACCCCATCACCCTCATAAGGATTTACCAAACTAAAAGTAGGACTGCTTACCACATCCTCACTGCCCAAAGCCCCTACCAAAGCCTTGATAAAAGTCGTCTTACCAAAACCCATAGCACCCTTAAAAACCACCACCTTATGAGAAAGATGCGAAAGAACCTCCCGAGCTACAACCTCAATTTCATCTATAGAATAAGTAATTTCCATTAAATTTTTTTCGCAAAAGTAATAATAATTCACCAATTACCCAATACCCACGGCATTCGCATTTAAGATAATAGGTTTATACTTTATTAATAAACTACAAAAAATAGTAG
>CAUQUO010000008.1:0-74115 GCA_963521335.1 uncultured Capnocytophaga sp. | reverse complement strand
TGTAAGAAAATTAATATTCGTATTCTTTAGTGCCTTGAAACTCTCTTGCACCGTTTCCTTTTTCCTTATATTTTTTTACTACGGTTGGGTAACCATCAGCATTATAAGTGTACTCAAAGGTGCTAAGCGTTTCCTCTTTTCTGCCATTGTGCTCATCGGTATCTTTATAGGTTAAGACATTATTCTTCCCATTATCGGCATCAAGAAAACTTGTAGGGTCAGGATCTACAAAATCATTCTTATAGTATAATGGATTAGGTTTAGTATCATAAGTGTATTCTCTTATAGAAATAGAATAAGAATCATCTTCTACCACTTTCACTACATTCCCGTCAGAAATAGTATAAGTTATAGTGTTAGTACTATAAGAATAAGAAGTATTAGTCACCACTGCACCATTAAGGTCTTTTTCATATTGAGTTGTTACTTCAATTATTGTATTACCTCTATAAGTAAACTGTCTTTCTTCATAATAAGTACCACTTTGGGTACCTCCTCCATTCATATAAATAGTAGTAGGATGGCTTTGTAATACATTTGTAAGCTGATCTCCTGCATAAGAATACTGATACGTAGTAGTATAGTTATTCCTTTCATACTTTTCTGTTTTAGTAACAAGCTTTCCATTTTCATACATAAAGTTCTGCACAAAGCTATTTCTCCCTGCGTTCTCTCTTTTAGCCTGCTTGATAAATCTCCCCTCGTAGTGGAGGGTATAAACATGAGTAGTACCTGTCTGCACACCATTGTCATATTTAGTATAAGAGTGTGATATAGGACGTCCCCCTTCATAAGTAATAGCTATTACCTCTTCGAACTTTCCATCCTTGTCCTTATTAGTAATTTTCTTAACGAATTGACTCGCTGAGTTATCTCCATTATCATCGCTTTTGCTACAAGCCACAAGCGTAGCCACAGCCAAAAGACTCAATAAAATTCTCTTCATAACGTTATAAATATTTAAATTTCGGTGCAAAGATAACAATAATTCTCAATAGTCAATTCTCAATTACCAATTCTTTAACATCTTTATCCCCATCACCCCCATTATTCCCATCACCCCCATAAACATCCCCTCCTCTTACCTCTTATCTCTTACCTCTTACCTAAACACCCCCTCTTACCTAAATACCGCCCATGTGGCTCGCACCCCATTACTCCCATTACTCCCATTACTCCCATAAACATCCCCTCCTCTTACCTCTTATCTCTTACCTAAACACCCCCCTCCTACCTTACACAACCCTTGGAGCAATCTTGGAGCAATCTTGGAGCAAAAATATAAAAAACTGATAATAAAACCATTAAACACAAACCCTACATTTATTTCAATAAAAAAGTTGCATTCTTAAAAAAAAGATACTATTTTTGCGCCAAATATACAAAAGTTCGCCGTTTTACAATGAGTGATATACATCAATTAGTAACATTACTTGAAGAAAAAACTATGGCTGCTCAAAAAAAATACCAAGCAATCATAGCGCAAAACAAATCACTCTCCCAAACCGTAGAAAAACTACAACTAGAGAATCAGCAGTTCCAAGAAGAGCTTAGCGCCCTCAAAGAACAAAACCAAACTCTCAAAATAGCGAACCGTATATTGGGCAGTAAAGAACACCCAAAAGAAGTTAAACTCAAAATCAATACTCTCATACGAGAAATCGATGCCTGTATTGTACAACTCTCTAAGTAAAAACATATGGATAAGGATTCCTTAAATATTAAACTCTCTATCGCCGATAGACTTTACCCCCTATCCATAAACCCCTTAGAGGAAGAAGGTTTTAGAAAAGCAGCTAAAAAAATAAACGATATGATTCAAGATTTTGAATCTATATACGAATTACGCGACAAACAAGACGCTTTGGCTATGTGCACCATTACCTTAGCCCGACAAATAGAACAATCTAAACTCAACGAGAACAACGAAGACCAATCCATCAAAAACCGATTGATACAACTTTGTAACTCGCTCGATATCATATCGTAAAAAACGCTCTTTTTCATAAGAAAAATTTACTGCCTATATTGATTATCCTTTCGGTAAACTCAACATTAACACCTTAAAAAAGGGTGAGTTGTAGTGGCTAAAGCGCGCCGCTTTCTATCGCGGATACTTGCCCCACTCAGTATCCCTAAACCTGTTCTGCAGAGTTTTACGTGAAACAAACTAATCAATATAGGCCTTTTTATATCAATATTTTATTTTTAAATCAACAAGATGGATAGTACAAGTTTTATAGTAATCATTGCCGTTTTTATCATCGCCCTCGCTGTAGGTTTTAGCATCGCTAAAGTCCTCGAGAAAAAGAATGCTTCTAAAATCATCCTAAACGCACAAAACGAAGCCGAAAACCTACTCAAAAATGCAAAAAATGAAGGCGAAAACATCAAAAAAGACAAAATTTATCAAGCTAAAGAAAAATTCCTAGAACTCAAAGCCGAACACGAAAAAAACGTCGCTGCCAAAGACAAAAAAATGGCTGAAGCCGAAAAACGTATCCGTGATAAAGAATCTCAGGTGTCTAACGAATTGGCTCAAAACAAACGCCTCAAAGACGAACTCGAAAAGAAAACCGAAGAAGCCGAACTAAAACTCATCTCTCTCGATAAAAAACAAGAAGAGATTGAACGCTTGCACAAAAGCCAAGTCCAACAACTCGAAGTTATCTCTGGTCTCTCTGCCGAAGAAGCTAAAAAACAACTCACCGACTCTCTTCGCAGTGAAGCTCAAGCCGACGCTATGGCTTATATCCAAAATACTATCGAAGAAGCTAAACTCACCGCTCACCAAGAAGCACGCAAAATCATTATCAACACCATACAACGTATAGGCACTGAAGAAGCAGTAGACAACTGTGTATCCGTATTCAACCTCGAATCCGACGAGGTGAAAGGACGCATCATCGGTCGCGAAGGGCGCAATATCCGTGCCCTCGAAGCTGCTACTGGGGTCGAAATTATCGTAGACGATACCCCCGAAGCCATTATACTATCCTGCTTCGATTCAGTACGACGCGAAATCGCACGCCTCTCATTGCACAAACTCGTAACCGATGGGCGTATCCACCCCGCACGTATTGAAGAAGTTGTTGAGAAAACTACTAAACAAATAGAAGAAGAAATCGTAGAAATAGGTAAGCGCACCGTAATAGACCTCGGTATCCACGGATTACACCCCGAATTGGTGAAATGCGTAGGACGTATGAAATACCGCTCTTCTTATGGCCAAAACCTCTTGCAACACTCACGCGAGGTAGCCAAACTCTGTGGCGTAATGGCAGCCGAATTAGGCTTAAACCCTAAACTCGCTAAACGCGCCGGACTCTTGCACGACATCGGTAAAGTACCTCAAATAGAAACCGAAACCCCTCACGCACTCCTCGGTATGGAATGGGCAGAAAAATACGGCGAAAAACCCGAAGTGTGCAACGCTATTGGTGCCCACCACGACGAGATCGAGATGACCTCCTTGCTCTCTCCTATCGTACAAGTATGTGATGCTATCAGTGGAGCTCGCCCAGGAGCACGTCGCCAAGTACTCGACTCGTATATCCAACGCCTTAAAGACCTCGAAGATGCAGCCTTCACCTTCCAAGGTGTCAAAAAAGCCTATGCTATTCAAGCAGGTCGCGAGTTGCGCGTAATCGTAGAAAGCGAAAAAGTAACCGACGATAAAGCCGCAGAACTATCATTCAACCTATCTCAAAAAATCCAAACCGATATGACCTACCCTGGTCAAGTGAAAGTAACGGTTATCCGTGAAACTCGTGCCGTGAATATCGCGAAGTAAAGTTATATGACCTATATACAAAATTACATATACCAAATCATCGCTACAACCATTGCTTTGGTGGTATTCATCGCCTTGCGCTATTTAGTAAACTCTATCATCAATAAGTTTGGTAAAAAAGCCGAGTTTAGCGAGAGTCGTACTCACTTAGTAAAAAAGTATATCGATTATCTCATCTATCTCTTCGCGCTGATTACATTAGTCTCTATATGGGGCATCAAACCCGAGCAAATCTTCCTTTTCGTCTCCTCTATACTCACTGTAATAGGGGTAGCCTTCTTTGCTCAATGGTCGATACTAAGCAACATTACCGCAGGAATTATCGTTTTCTTTTCCTCACCTTTCAGAATAGGTAATACTATCAAAATTTTAGATAACGACTATCCTATCGAAGCCAAAATCATCGATATCAAGTCTTTCTATACCCTATTAAAAACTACTGAAGGTGAAGAAATTACCCTGCCTAATAACTTGCTATTACAAAAAGGCATCGCTATAATTCATCCCAAGGAACTCCCCTTGAAAATAATGCCTAATATCTAATCTATATGTTTACTAAATACTTTAAAAATTATACTATTATAGCCATAGCCTTACTTCTTGCAATTGCTCTCTATTGCTTTTTGCCTTATGAAGAACCTACCAAAAAAGGCTTAGCTTTACTCGCTTTTGTAGCTGTCTTATGGCTTACCGAAGCCTTACACATCACTATCACAGCACTTTTAGTACCTGTGTTGGCTATTCTTTTAGGATTAGAAAATACCAAAAGTGCTCTACAAGCCTTTGCCAACCCTACAATCTTCTTGTTTTTTGGCGGTTTTGCTATTGCTACAGCCCTAAGTGTCCAAAAACTCGACAAATATATCGCTCATAAAGTCATTTCTTTGGCTAAAGGAAATTTTATGGTAGCAGTATTTTTATTGCTTTTGGTCACTGCTGCCCTCTCTATGGGGATTAGCAATACCGCTACCGCTGCGATGATTATCCCTTTAGCTATGGGAATGCTCAAAAATATCGACTACGAGAGCAACAAAGGTACCTATGCCTTTGTGATATTAGGAGTGGCTTACAGTGCAAGTATAGGGGGGATGGGTACCTTGGTAGGTAGCCCTCCTAATGCCATTGTCGCTTCTCAATTGAACATCACTTTCGCCCAATGGTTGCGCTATGGTATGCCTACGGTTTTAGGCTTGTTCCCTCTGATGATTGGAGCTATGTATGTCGTATTTCGCCCTAAACTCAACATCAAGATAGAAAGTGAAACAATGACTGAAAAACTGAACACCAAACAGTATCTCACTATTCTCATCTTTTTGATCACAGCCCTTTGCTGGATATTTGGCGATACAATCAATGAGGTGATTACTTCTTTATTACATATCGAAAAAATAAAAGATTTTGATGCTGTGGTAGCAATGATTGCTGCTGTATTTGTGTGTTTGTTTGGCGTTGCCGAATGGAAACAAATACAAGAAAATACCGATTGGGGCGTACTAATGCTCTTCGGGGGCGGACTTTCATTAAGTGTGATCCTCACTCAATCGGGAGCCAGCGAGGCACTCGTAAATTCAGTGCAGTTCCTCATTTCTGATAGTAGTTACTTTGTCATTGGTGTTGTGGTCGCTACTTTTATCATCTTCCTCACCGAGTTTACTAGCAATACCGCCAGTGCAGCTCTCTTGGTGCCTATCTTCATTTCGGTAGCCAAAAATATGGAACTTGATCCGTTAGGACTTTCCCTCATCATAGGCTTAGGAGCTTCTTGTGCCTTTATGTTGCCTGTTGCAACTCCTCCTAATGCCATTGCCTATGGTACTGGTAAAGTACGTCAGAAAGATATGGTAAAAGCTGGTTTTGTACTGAATATACTTTGTATTATCTTTATATCACTAATGGCTTTCTTCTTTTGGAAATAAACGATCCCTATCAACGATAAAAAAAGCGGTCTACACAAAGACCGCTTTTTTATTTCAAACACGTTTTAAATCTGCATTAACCATTAACCATTAATCATTAACCATTAATCATTAACCATCAATCATTAATCATTAATCATTAACCATTAATCATTAACCATTAATCATTAATCATTAACCATTAATCATTAACCATTAATCATTAACCATTAATCATTAACCATTAACCATTAATCATTAACCTACCATCCTGGGTTTTGCTTATAATTACCATCACGAATGAGTATATTAGCATTAGGCACTGGCCATACCATTTTATAGTTTGTATAAGGCTTATTTAGTTGATAATACTTCTCTGCATCTGTAGTTATAATCACATCTACACGCTGTGGAGTTCCTCTTACTACATCTTGTTGCCAACGTTTCAAATCGTGTTGACGGAATCCCTCAAAACAAAGCTCTCGGTTGCGCTCCTTCTTTATTTCTGTATAAAGAGCATCTCCTGTAGCGGTTACATTAGTAAGCCCTCTGGCATTGCGCAAAAGGTTTAAATACTTCTGTGCATTAGTAGCATCATTATTTTTATAAGCAGCTTCTGCTGCTATAAGATACTGCTCCGCTATCCTGAATATTTTAGGCTCGTGCAAGTAGGTAGGACTCGCATCTGGACGTATTTTCAAGTTTACATTATCACGATATTTCCCTACCATATAAAGAGTATAAGCCGCTCCTGTTCCTGCTACCGTTACGTAATCGCGAAGTAAGTAGGTTTGTTTTCTGATATCACTGCTGTCAAACAAATCTACAAATGCCTGAGTAGGCAGGTAAGTTGCCATCCCTACATTTAGCACTATACTAGTGGTGCGAGTACTACCTCGTATTGTCGTCCAAGTAGCTACCCCATCAATCATATTGATAGCATCAGGGTTTTTAGCGATATAAAGCTCATTTGTTTCTGGGCGCTCTCCTGTTGAAAGACTCACGGCTAGCTGCGTGATACTCTCATTCGTTAAGTCGTTCTCCCATACTTTTTGTAGGGTAGAAGCACTGCTCACCAAAGGATATTTTCCTCCATCTATCAATGCCTTAGCACTATTATAAGCTCCTTGCCAATCACCTTTATACAAGCGTACACGCGCATCTAAGGCTTTGGCAGCATCTACAGTAAATTCTCGTGCCCCTACACTCCCTTCCTTGCTTGAAAGTAATGCCTTAGCCTTGCTAATATCTGAAAGAATATAATCGTAGGTAGCGCGCAACGAACTCCTATCAGGAAAATCCTTCACCTTATAATCAAAGATTGAAAGCCCTAAATCGGTATCTGCCGTAGCCTCGTTATAGGCTTTGCAGAAGTGCGTTACTAAGTATGTATTATAGTAAGCTCGCGCGAGATACGCCTGCCCCATATACTCTTTGATAGCTTCTTGATCACCAAAATTAGCAAACCCTTGCAAAGCATAGTTCATATTCTGAATAGCGGTATAGCTATCTGCCCAAGCCGATTTAATGGTAGACTCCCCATCGTTAAAATCCCAAGTATGAAAATCTCTACCCGATAGTTGCGAGGTTATCTTCATATTTAGAAAATCTGATTGCAAATCGGTAAGATACATCTTTGGCCCAAAGTAGTTTCTTATCAATTTCGGATAAATACCCGTCGCCCAGTTTTTAGCATCTTCTACTGTTTTAAACGGGGTCTCTCCTCCCAATGTATCGTGTGGCTGTTGGTCTAAACTGAAACATCCATTCAACAACGGAAATACAGCTACTATATATATATATTTCTTTATGATACTTCTCATTATTTTTAAAATTTAAGTTCTACACCAAAAGTAAACTGACGAGTAGGCAAGTAACCTCCAAGTGTTATAGATGAATCGTACTCAGGATCCGCCCCTGTGTATTTCGTCCATACAAAAACATTACGCGCCGAACCATACAAACGAATTCCATCAAAGAATCCTATCTGTTTTACTATTTGTTCCGGCATACGATAGCTCAAACTGATATTTCTCAATCTCAAGAATGAAGCATCTTCTAATAGGCGAGAGTCTCTCCTCGTAAAATAAGTCTCTTGCAATCGTGGGTTACGCGCGTTGTCTCCTGGTTGTTTCCAGTAATCAAGCACTTTCCTGCTATGGTTTGTCACCCCAAAAACATTAGGGTTCTCTGTCGCCAAACGGTCTTGATTGATAAGCCATTTACCCAAAGTAAAGTTGAAACTTGCATCAAGTGTAAAAGCTTTATAAGATACATTCAGCCCAAAACCTCCATTTACAGGTGGAATACGCAACTTCCCTGTGTTTTGTATAAGCGATTCAGCAAATGTATTTGTGATTTTGCTGTCATCTGTTTGGGTGTTCATCTTGTCTTCCCCTGGCAAGTACCATTCTGGCTTCCCATTGTCTGGATTTACTCCCTTAAACATCGGAAGGGCATAGTAAATGGGGTTATCTACAGCATACGCAAAATCCCGCCCCTCTCCTATGAGTTGCTTTTTACCATCAAAAATACCCAATACTTTCGACTCATTATAATTCACATTGAAGTAAGGCCGTATCGTTAAATCTTCATTCTTGCTTCGGTATACTACCGATGAAAATGAAAAATCTACCCCTTTGTTGCTCATATCTGCTACGTTGTCAGGATAATTACCAAAACCTGAAAGCAAATCGTTTTCGCGAGACGAAAGTGCCCCACGGGTCTTCCTGTCGTAATATTCTATGTTGAAAGATGTTCCTCTTGCTATTACTACATTCAACCCTAATGTTGTTTTTTGCTGTTGTTCCCATAGCAAATCAGGGTTGCCAAGCTTGTTTATCTCATAACCTACACTGTTGTCATATTGGTTCGAGCGCACTTCTGTAACACTCGAATAATCTCCTCCTCCATTAGGGTTCCCTGAACTACCTGTGCTGAAACGCAAATTCAAATCTGTAAGCCATTTTACATTCTTCAAGAAGGCTTCTTCTTTGAGGCGCCACATGGCTCCTACCGCCCAGAAATTGGCATAACGATGGTTCTTACTGAATGTAGAAGACCCATCACGCCTACCTGATATATCTAAAAAATAACGATCTTTCAAATTGTATTCTACCCTGCCAAAATACGAATTATAAGTGGCTATGGTATGATTTTGGCTTACCTCAAATTTATTTGTACCATCTTTTACCGCTACTAGCCCATCTACTGATTGCCCCTCTGAATATACATACGAGCCCCTACTGTTATTCTCTATAGACTCTTGCCCTAATAAAGCTGTAAAATTATGAAGTTTACCCAACTTGAACTTATACTCTAAGGTGTTTGTAATGGTCTTGCGTACACTCCTCGAATTACTCTCGGAAGCATTCCCTATGTTTTTAGATGTCGGGTTATTGTAGTTGATAAAAGAAGGCAAATGGGCTGCATTAGTTAGCGAGGTCGAAAACTGTACCCCCATTTGTGTCTTGAACACCAAATTCTTGATGGGCTCTGCTGTCAAATACCCTATAGGCAATATATCTTCACTTTGGTTGAAGTTTGGATTTTTATTCGCTAAATACTTAGGATTGAACACCCCATATTGAGGACCTAAGATTGAATTGATAAAATCTTTCTCTTTACCTTCCTCGTCTATAGGTGAATAAAACGGTAAGTTGATGGTATAATTCCCTACTGAACTATTACTACTATTAGTTTCATTATGCCCTATCGATAGGTGCACCCCTGCTTTTAGCCATTTGGTGATGTCTGTATCTATGCTGGTGCTAAGGGTATAACGCTTGTAATCACTACCATAGGTATTTCCTTCTTGATCAAAATATCCCATCGAAAAGTAGTAAGAGGTCCCATTAGTACCCCCTGAAATCGATACATCTGTACGCGTTAGCGGTACAAAGTTCCGGTAATATAGCTTATCCCAACGCGTATGATAAGGATTCTTCTCTAAATAACTACTCGCAAGCTGCTTCGCCTGTTCTACAGTAGTCCCTCTATACCTGCGCGCCAATAGCATCCCTACATAGTTAGGGTTCTTCTCACTCCAGAAATCCATATATTCCTCCGGAGACATCAAATCATCAAAAAACTTACGACTGGCTATAGTCGAAAAACCTACTTGATGATTTATTGAGATTCGTGTGCGTTCATTGCGCTTACCTCTTTTCGTGGTGATATACACTACCCCATTCGCCGCACGCGCTCCATAAATAGAGGTCGAGGCCGCATCTTTTAGCACCGTGATACTCTCTATATCATTCGCATTCAAATTGGTCATTACATTACTACTCACGGGCACTCCATCCATTACAAAAAGCGGACTCGTCTTGGCTTGGTCGTTCCCTAAAACCTTATAAAGGTTGCCATAGCCGTGAATGGTAACACTTGATGATTCTCCCGGTTTACCACTGGGCGTTACTACCACCATCCCTGCTACACGCCCCATCAAGGCGTCCATAGCATTCGCGGTAGGCGCTTCTGCAAATTCTTTCGACTGTACTTGAGCTACTGAGGCTACTGTCTTACTCGCTACTTTGCGAGTCCCATAACCGGTTACTACGGTCTCTTCAAGCTCCTGTATATCGTCCTGCATCACGATATTCAAACGGCTGACTCCCGCCTCTACCTTCTTCTCTACATTCTTCATCCCTAAGAACGAATAGGTCAGTACATCTCCTACTTTCGTTTGAAGACTATACTTCCCATCTATATCTGTAGTTGCTCCTCTCTGCGTTCCTTTGATCAGTACAAATACACCCAACAAAGGCTCTCCTTTCACATCTTTCACCACTCCTGTAACTTCTACTTGTTGGGCTAAGACTACCATTGGCAACAACAAAAAGAATGTCCAGGTAAATAATTTCTTTAACTTCATTTGCTTTTCATTTAGTTTTGGCGCAAAATTAAAAATAAAAAACAAATCTACAAAAAATAATATAATTAGCTCATACAACGCCCTCCAACGCACGGCATTCGCATTTAAGATAATAGGTCTATACTTTATTAATAAACTACAAAAAATACTAGGGAATATTAGGTGTTTTCTCTTTAAAAAGTCTCAAAACCACTTTTGCGTAGCCACACTTTGCCAAAGTTTCAGACTTTGGCAAAGTTGATTACTCTGATTATCAATCATTTTTGTAGTATGTTGTGTAGGGGCGTTTTGCAAACGCCTACATAAATAAAACTTTTCAGACATCCTCTTGTAATTCGCTTTTAAAGTGCCTGTTTTACTGCTTGTTTAAAAGGACACTTACTATCAATCTGTAGCGTACTTTTATATAGCTGAAAGTAGGAGAATGTAGTGCTTACTATCCCTTAATAGAATCTGATTTTTGTTTCAATGTTATATTATTAGACTTTATGTATTCTATTAGTGGATTTACAATTTCTTCTCGATAGTTTTTTGCATCTCGAAATTCCATAAATTTTCTTCCACTCAAATTGTTTTTTACAAAAGGCACTATATAACTCTCTATTTTATCCTCTTGATGTGTTAAAATAGCTACTATTACTGCCTTAATAAAGTCTCCATAACCACCTAAGCATTTCACATAAGTAGGATTTTTAAAGTTTTCTATAAGTAAATTATAGTTACTTAGATTCGGTACTATAAATTGGATATAATATTTCTCAATATCTCCAATTAGTCTGTCAGCAGTATTTTTTTTATCCTCTCCATCCCAAAAAAAGTACCTGTCATAGTACTTTTCTTCAAGAACTTCATCCCAGTCTATATGGGAAACTAATTGAGATAAAAGGCTATCGTCATATTCTTGTTTCCTACCTACAGAGATTAGTCTAGCTAAAAAGGGATTATATAAGCCCATACTTACTTTGAGACAAAAACTATTTTTCCCTCTTCTTCCTCCTAATAAACTCTGAAAATAAAACTTTATACTACAATTGTTTTCTAATTCATAAAAGGTAATATCTCCTTTTGATTTGATTTTTTGTATCTTCAAAGGTATTAAATCCTTTATCTTTTCGTTCAGATACTTAATTACATCTTTTTTTGTTTCCATATAAGTTTTTATTTAGCATTATACCATAAAGTGTGAAATGTTATATTTTGTCCCCCTCCGCTGATTCAAGCTTGCAGCTAGGTATGTGTTAGGGGGGAGGTTTTAAATCAAAAAGTTAATTCAACTCTTGATTGGCATTATTAATTACAACTCATATAAATTACTACTTTTAATAATAAAGTCATTGTCTTTATCATATAGAATATAAAGAGACATTATAAGATTTCTATTAGGAACTTCTTTAAAAGAAAGAAGTTCTTCTTGCTTAAAAATTTCTAAGCTAACATTTTCCCATTTATCAGAGTAGCCGTAAAACTTTCTTAAAAAATTAAAGCATAGCCTTACAATAGGTTTTTCATCTATGCCAATTGATAAAATCACTCTTTGGGGATGGGTTAATAAAGAAACTTTTTCAAATATAACATCTACTTTCTTTTTTGAGAAAAGAATGTTGTATTCATCAAGATTAACTTTGTTATAGTACTCAAGTGATTTTTTATAATGAGAATAGTCTATAATCTCTTTCATTTTTACTTCTAATAAATCAATATCGTTACCCCTCGCAAGCCCAATAGGGTCTTGACTTATATACGTCCCAAACAGTCTCAGCGAGTTTCGTGGTTCACACCTCCAGTAAGCTCACAAGATTTCTAAACCTAACTTTTAACAACACAGCTGAACAATACTTTTTTAATTAAGAATGATCTCTGTTAAGTTGTTTTTTTATTTCTTCGACTTGTTTTAACATCGCAAAAGATTGTGTTTCATAATAATTATCTTCAAATTCGTTATTTTTAATTTTCTCAATCCGGTTTTCCAATAAAGGAATAAAAGCTACAGAATCAAAATCTTGAAAATGACCTTTGTATTTTATCAACAACTCTTTTAGATAGATAAGAATATCATTACAGAGTTCATTACGCATTTCGTCCTCTGAAAGATTTACATATTTATTTAAAACAAGCATTTGGTCTATTACAAGTTTGTCTTTTTTTCGCATATACCGAGCATACGATTTTAATTTACCTTTTTCAATATCTTTTATATTAAACAGCCTTAAAATAATGATTAATGATATATGATGTCTGTCTATTTTCTGTAATTGATTAGATATAGATTCCTGCCATATCATATTATTTAGATTATCAATTATATATCTTGCAACTTTTATTTGTTTTACATTATTTTCAAAATTCCCAGCATATCTTGATTCATAAGTTATCTCTAAAAAAATACCCATAAAATTCTTCTATTTTAATGGCAAGTTTTATTACCCGCAGGTAAATCACCGCCGTTTTGTTCTTTATAATTTTCTAATAATTGATTTTCTAATAAGCGATCAGCTTGCTTAGTACCCCTCTGCTGGTGCGAGCTTGCAGCTCGTACCCTAATATTTACAAATTAATTCCTTCTAATAAATCGATATCTTCTAACATATTATATTCTCTTTCTAAATCAGCATTGTCAAACAAATACATATTATCTTCATATCTTGGTGTGTCATAACCATTTATAAAATTCAAAAAAGAAAAAATTCTTTTATCAATACACATACCCTGCTGGTCTTCTTTATCTATTATATTTAATAATTTTTCAGCCTTAGAAGATATTTCACTTCTAATTCCGTTTGTATCATAAATTTGATTGTTATCATCTTTTAGCTCTTGATAAAAGTCTATCAACAATTCTTTTATTCTCATATAACTCTTTGGTTTCATATAGGGCACCCAATCTGTCTGCGGTGCGCAATTGCTCTCTCTTAACAACACATCTAAAACATCATCCAAAAAAATGAACAACTCTTATAGTTAGAGGCTTTCCACATTTAGGACACTTTAGAAATAAACCTTGATCTTGTATCATAGCTAATTTTTCTTCTCCTATTTTGAAATTATTAGGGTATATTTGTACAGCACTCACTGTTAAAGCATTTCTGAGTGTTTCGTTACAATGAAAACATATTATCTTTGGCTTAAATTCAGTTTTGATAGAGTACTTAAAATCTATATCTTCATAAGTGTTTGATCGAACTTTTTCATCAATATCATCTAAATCAGTTTGCTTAAACCAATATAAATAATATGATATTTGCTTATCTGAATATCCTGAAAATTGAGTTAATACCATTCTACAAACTTTTGATATATTGTCAATAGAAACATAATCTCTAATATCAAATATAGGCTTTGAAATAGAATTATCAGTTTCTATTCTATAATTGAAGTCATCAAAATAGATCATTTCTGAGTTCTCCGGACAAATTCTTTTTTCCATAAGTTTAATTTACTTTATCCCTCCGCTGGTCTTCTTTATCTATTATATTTAATAATTTTTCAGCCTTAGAAGATATTTCGCTTCTAATTCCGTTTGTATCATAAATTTGATTGTTATCACCTTTTAGCTCTTGATAAAAGTCTATCAACAATTCTTTTATTCTCATACAACTATTAATATATTTATTACTAATATGCTTCAAAAGTTGAAAAATAACAACCCCTGACTAACAGATTGTTATCGCTTTTGCACCCCACCTTCCCCTTTGGAGGTTAATAATCAACTGATACATTATTCCATCGTTTTAAGATCAATACCCATTTTCTCATATTTTTCTTCTAATGCTTCCAATAAATATTCAAAAATCCCTTTATAATAGAAGTCTTTGTTATCATCATTCTCAATAAGTTTAGACTTTATGTATTTGTAAGAAGTTATACTCCCTTCATAATACACATACGTTGCTATCTGTTCAGATAGTGTTTCTCTTAGATAATTAGGAGCTCTAACAAGGGCATTAACCATCACTATTATAGATAGTTCAGATGAATATTTAAATATTTCTTTGCTAGCATAATGAATAACTTGCTCAATATTTGAATAATCTAGCGACTCACATCGAGTAATAAGTTCTTTATAGTGTGTTTCTATATTCATACGTTAACGGATTATTTGCTATCTAATGCCATTATAGGGGTACCCAAGTGCTAAGCTACAAGCTCGCGCCAGCGAAAGATAACAGCTGGGTATGTGTTAAGAGGAGGTGTAAATTTTTAAATCCAATCATCACTAAGACTATATATACCAAAATAAGAATCCTCTACTTGAATATTATTAAAATTAATATCCATCATTCTAGCAATACAAAAAATTGCAGAAAAATTAGTTCCTCCTGATAGTCTAAAATTAAGATAGAGAGTACTATTACTCATTACAGAATTTTCAAATCTCCATTTTTTATTCATAATGTCATCATAAAAAAAATCATAATTCATAATAAACCCATCTTCATAAAGCATTTGATGTTCTGTAACTAATTTAAGTTGTTTTTCATACCAATCAGGTATCTTATGAGCCTCAATTCCTTTCAATATTTGAATAATTTTATCCCCTAATTCATTAGAAATATTAAATATCTTGATAATTGCTTTTTTAATTTCCATTGTTTTAACCATTAAATAACAACTAAACGTTACAATCACAACAAATTTAACTGTTCCACTTCTCCTCCTCTAAGTTCAACTGTCTGTGAAAATTCCGCAATTGCTCTTCGTTAATATGCGGATTTTTATTGAGTTCTTGCAATATCTTGCGCTGATGTCGCAAAATAGCAATATACTTCTTCCTAATCTCTGGCGTTGTACTACACTCGGGTACATCAAGCTGATATTGCCACACATCTTTTTGGTTCTGCAACAAAAATGTATCTGTCATATCCTTGCTGTAATGTGTGTTCATATAATCCAAAGCCTCTTTTGCCAATGTCTTGCGAATGAGATTTTCCGCTTCCGCTTCTGGCATATGATCGCCATAGTCAGGAAATTTAGCCCAGCGAATCAAAAATGGCAACGTAAGCCCCTGCGTGAGAAGCGTTACCAATATCACTATAAATGTAATGTAAAGTATTAGATAACGATGCGAAAATGGCTCCCCATTTTCCAGCGTAAGCGGAATTGAAAGGGCTACTGCTAGCGATAGCACCCCGCGCATCCCTGCCCAGCCTAGTACCAACGGTATTCCTATTTTTGGTATACGCTCATCTGCTACCTTTATAAAGTGCTTCATTATCTGGGTCGTAACTATAGCGCCATAAGAGCAAAGAATACGCACCCCTACGATTACCGCCGTGATGATAAACCCATAAGTCGTAGCCGTTCCCAAACTTATCCCTTCTGCTTCTATCCCTACAAGTATCTCTGGCAAAGCAAGGCCTATCAACGTAAAAGCTAACCCATTGAGTACAAAACTTAATATATTCCACACTGCACTCGCCTTATTAAGTGTCCCTGCCTCAAAAATACTGTTCATGTGAAGTGAAATATAAATCGCTCCCGTCACTACCGCCAATACCCCCGAAGCCCCAAACTCATCTGCTATGATATACATCGTATAAGGAGATATTAATGAAAGTAGTATATCCATATTCTCATCTGTCGGCAAATACTGATGTACCTTGCGCATCACCCAAGCTACTACCAGCCCTATCAAGGCACCTCCTATCACCACCCAAACAAAATTCAACGCTATATCTGTCCAGACTAACTGTCCTGTGGTTACTACCAATGCAGCAAACCTAAAAACAATTAACGAAGAGGCATCATTGAGCAAACTCTCCGATTCTATAATGGTAGCTATCCGATTCGGCACTTTTATAAACTTCATAATCACCGATGCACTCACCGCATCAGTAGAGCCTATCACTCCTCCTAAGAGAAATCCCAAAGCCAATGAAAAACCAGGAAAAACCATATTAGCCACCCACGCTACCACTCCCGCAGTGATGAAGACTACTATAAAAGCAAAGCTAAAAATAATACGTCGCCAGCGCCACATCTCTTTTAGCGAAAGCGAAAAAACATCCATATAAAGTAACGGAGGTAAAAAAATAACCAGTACCAAGTTCGGATTTAGTGTAAAAGCAGGCGTATTAGGAATAAAACCCATCGCCAATCCCCCTAATACCAAAAGAATAGGATACGCTATTTTCATCCGATTAGCAATCATTATCAAGAGCATTATAGCCCCCATCAAAAGCAATAAGTAAGGAAAATACGCAATCATAATCTTCTTTTTATAAATGAAAGCGCAAAACTAATGAAATTTAAAAACAAAAACAAACTCACTCCCCCCTTAACACGCGTTCGCATTTAAGATAATAGGTTTACTTTATTAATAAACCACAAAAAATAGTAGAGAATATTAGGTGTTTTCTCTTTAAAAAGTCACAAAACCACTTTTCCGTCCCCACATTAATTGCTCGTCGTGCTACAACCTTTGGCAAAGTTGATTACTCTGATTATCAACAGCTTTTATAGTATATTATGTAGAAGCGTTTTGCAAACGCCGTGTATCTCTTACCTCTTATCTCTTACCTCTTATCTCTTATCTCTTATCTCTTACCTAAAAACCACCCGTGCGGCTCGCACCCCATTATTCCCATTACTCCCATTACTCCCATTACTCCCATTACTCCCATTACTCCCATTACTCCCATTATTCCCATTACTCCCATTACTCCCATTACTCCCATTACTCCCTATCCCCTCTCCCCTATTGCCTATCCCCTTTCCCCTTTCCCCTCTTATCTCTTACCTTACACAACCCTTGGAGCAATCTTGGAGCAATCTTGGAGCAACCCTACCCCCTCTATCCCCTACCCCCTCTATCCCCTACCCCCTCTATCCCCTACCCCCTCTATCCCCTATCCCCTATCCCCTCTCCCCTATCCCCTACCCCCTCTCCCCTTAAAAACCAATTTGCACATTTGCTAATTAATCCGTACCTTTGTACGCTCTTATATAAATAACTTTACAATGAAAAAAGAACAATTAGACCAAATGAAAAACGGAAAGGGCTTCATCGCTGCCCTTGACCAAAGCGGAGGAAGTACCCCTAAAGCGCTTAAACTCTATGGTATCGAACAAGACCAATATCACAGCGAAGAAGAAATGTTTGACCTCATCCACCAAATGCGTACACGCATCATCAAAAGCCCCGCCTTCAACCATCAAAAAATCATAGGCGCTATACTTTTCGAGCAAACAATGGATAGGCAAATCGATGATAAATACACCCCCAGCTACCTCTGGAAAGAAAAACGCATCGTCCCCTTCTTAAAAGTCGATAAAGGCTTAGAAGATATTAATGCCTACGGAGTACAATTGATGAAACCTATCCCCGAACTCGACTCCCTACTCTCTCGCGCCAATGACCGACATATATTTGGTACCAAAATGCGGTCTGTAATAAAAAAAGCTTCCCTTGAAGGTATATCACAAGTGGTAGCTCAACAGTTCGAGGTTGCTAAACAAATCATCAAAGCTGGGTTGGTGCCTATTATAGAACCCGAGGTAGATATCAATATCCCCGATAAATCTCCTGCCGAAGCTATCCTAAGAGACGAACTGCGAAAACAATTAGACGCCCTCCCTGATTCTGATAATGTTATGCTTAAACTCTCTTTACCTACCATCAACAACCTCTATAAAGAGTTTACCAAACACCCCCGCGTTGTCCGCGTAGTAGCCCTTTCAGGAGGATATCCTCGCTTGAAAGCTAACGAAATCCTTGCCCAAAACAAAGGGGTCATCGCTAGCTTCTCCCGCGCCCTTACTGAAGGCCTTTCTGCACAACAAAGCAACACCGATTTCAACAATACCCTAAACAATACCATCGAAGGGATTTACCAAGCCTCTATCAATTAACAAATATATATACACTTTGCCAAAGATCATAGCTCAATAGCTATTAATACCTTTGGCAAAGTTTATTCCTATCCCCTAACCTCTTTTTTTAATCTATCTTAAAAACATTCCTCCTTATTTCTTACGCCCCTCAAAAAAAACGCCGTAATTTTGCACCGTCAAAACAAATTATACAATCTTTATGAAGAAATACTTTTTACAAGGACTCTTGCTGATAAGTAGTGGTATCGCAACACAAGCACAATCGCTCTCTTTCGACGATGCCCTTAGCCAAATGCGTTCAGGTAACCAAAAACTCAAAGGCATCGAAAAACAGACCGAAGCCGCCGATTATAACCGCAAATCCTTCCGCGGACTATACTTGCCCCAGCTGAGCCTTAACGCGAGTTATATGCACCTCGCCGACCCGCTCTATCTCAACTTCAACGACTATAAAGCTCCCATACAAAACGGCTTCCAAGGTTTTGCCACCCAAGTACCTGCGCCTATGCGTCCGCTATTTGCCCCACTACTCGGCAGGGTACAACCCCTCTTTGCCCAAGATTGGCGTTATAAGTTCCAAGAGCAGGACATCTGGAAAGTGAGTGCTGACGCTAAATGGGTGTTATTTGCTGGCGGAAAAGTGCGCGTAGGCAATCGTGTGAGCGCGCTCAACACTGAAATAGCCACCGTAGAAACCAAAAAAACCGAAAATGCTCTCATTAGCGAGTTAGCGGAACGTTATTTCCAAGTACAGTTAGCTCAAAAAGCCTTAGCGGTGAGAAAACAGTCGTTTGAAACAGCTCAACATCACTACGAGAACGCTCAAAAACTCGAAAAAAACGGGATGATTGCTTCAGTAGAGGTATTGCAAGCTAAAAAAGCCGTTACCGATGCCCAGCGTGAAGTAATGGCGGCTGAAAAGGACATACAATTAGCGCAAACAGCGCTCTATGGTGTAATGGGTAGTACCGAGCAACCACTCTCTACCCTCACCACCGAACTTTTTGAGGTGGCACCTCTCCAATCGCTTGAATACTACCAACAGCAAGCCAAAGAGCACTACCCTATGATTGTGCAAGCCAAGCTGAAAGCTCAAATGGCTACCCAAAGCGTAAAAGCGCAACAAGCCGCTTATCTACCCGATGTAGCCGTGGTAGGCAAAAAGTACTTGTGGAGCGAAAATCTACCTTTAACCGAACCCGATAACTGGGTGGTAGGTGTAGGGTTACAGTGGAATCTCTTCAACGGTTTGCAAGACAAAAACAAGATAGCCCAAGCCAAAGCAATGCGTGAGAGTGTGGAGCTCATCACTGCACAAGCCGAAAAAGACGTACAAACCTTAGTGAAAAAACAGTACACCGAGATTGAAAAGCAACACGAACAATACCTCAGCTTAGAAGAGAGTTTGCGTTTTGCCGAAGAACTTGTACGTGCCCGCGACAAAGCTTTTGCCGAAGGTCTCTCCACCTCCACCGATGTAGCCGATGCCAACCTTTATTTGGCTTCTATTAAAATCAAACGCTACCAAGCCCTTTTTGAAATGGACAAAACCCTCGCCCAGCTCCTCGAAACCTGCGGAATGAGCGATAAATTCAGCGAACAAGTAAGGTAGCGCGACACAAATGCTCTTACCTCTTATATCGCTATACTTTGCCAAAGTTTTAGACTTTGGCAAAGTTGACTACCCTGATAATCATACGCTGGCGCGAGCTTGTAGCTCGTGCCTCTCATAAACTCTTAACTAAATAAACAATGAAAAAGAAAAACATCACCGGACTTATTATCACTATCGCTGTATTTGCGGTAGTACTCATTCTTTCTATTTACTTCTTCAGCAACCGCGAACCTGTATATTTGCAAGGACAAGTAGAAGCTAAACAAATCAATGTTGCCCCAAAAGTACCTGGTAGGGTGAAAGCTATCTACAAACAGGAAGGCGACCAAGTGCGCAAAGGCGACCTCCTTTTGGAACTCGAAAGCACTGAACTCGATGCTAAACTCTCTCAAGCCGAAGCGGCACGTTTGGCAGCTCAAGCTCAATCCGATAAAGCACAACGCGGTGCTCGTAGCGAACAGATTCAAGGGGCTTACAATGTATGGCAACAAGCCCAAGCAGCTGCCCAGCTCGCTGAAAAAACCTATCAGCGTGTGAGCAACCTCTATAATGAAAAGGTATTGCCTGCCCAAAAGAAAGACGAGGCTTACACCCAAATGGTTGCCTTACAAAAACAAGCTGAAGTAGCTAAATCACAATACGAAATGGCGAAAAACGGAGCTCGTGTAGAGGATAAGACTGCTGCTCAAGCGCTTGTCGCCCAAGCACAAGGCGTGATTACTGAGGTAAATGCTTATAAAGATGGTGCTAAAGTATTCGCTCCTGCCGATGCCGAGATACAAACCATTATCCCCAATGAAGGCGAAATCGTAAATGCGGGCTACCCTGTGATGAACCTCATCGATACTCAGGACGAGTGGGTGGTGTTCAACATACGCGAAGATAAAATGGCAGATTTCAAGATAGGCACTAAATTCAAAGGCATCGTACCCGCTTTGGGCAATCAGGAGATAGAGTTGGAAGTAAAACACATCGCCGTACAAGCTGATTTCGCCACTTGGACAGCCACCAAAAGCAAAGGCGACTTCGACAAGAAAACTTTCGCTATCAAAGCCTACCCTACCCAAAAAGTAAAGGATTTAAGACCGGGAATGTCGGTATTAGTGAGTGAAAAATAATTAGCTAATTAGCTAATTTTACAAATTGGCTAATTATCCCTATCTTTGCCCAATAAAAACATAAAACGTGAATAAAGATGAACTCAAAAATATCCTTTGCGGAGCGAGCCAAGTTAAGTATGGAACTCTTATCCAAGCAGCCACCCATTACCTTAGAGAAAGCCAAAGCACAAGCCAAAAGAGTCAGTGCCAGAAGTCGTTCAGAGAAGAAGAAACAAAGAGACTCTGTCAGTGGATAGAGGAGCAAAAGTTGTGGTATACTACTTTAGATCTCACCCAATTCATTTCAGCAGGTGCAGAACAAAAAGTCTATCTAAATGGAAAAAAAGAGGTGATAAAGCTCAATGATGCTATTTACTACACTTCGTGGTTAGATTACTTCTATAACTTATTACTCAACAACTATTTTTTCCCTGATACAGCTTATAATCTCTTAGGATTTTATAAAGCTGATAACACTCTATATGCCGTTGTTCAACAAGCTTTTATAGAAGAAGATACTCACACTTCCATAGAAGAAGTGCGCTCCTTTATGAAAAATAATGGCTTTGAGGTGATTCGTAATAATGATTATAGAAACCCTCAATTAGGCATTATCATAGAAGATCTACACGATGAAAATGTGCTTACTCGTGGAGGGGTTTTAGCTTTTATTGATACTGTATTTTATGTAGAAGACGGTTTTTGGGATTAACAAATTGAAAAAAATGAGAATAACTGAAGGTTTATTGCCTGAAGATAAGCTAGCTATTATACGCTGGACAAATAGCAAAGATGCTAATTTCTTGCAACAATGGGCAGGAGATACTTTGCAATATCCTCTTACCATAGAAGCACTCAATGCTTTGCCTCATTGTTTTCGTATTGAGGCAGAGGGTAGTTTTATAGGGATGATTCAGCAAATAAGAGTAGAAGAGAGCAACGTACATATCGGTAGATTTCTTATCAATCCTTCGCTTACAAGAAAAGGATTAGGCACCTCAGCAATGCAGTTATTCATTGCAATGCTTTTTGAAGATAAAAGTGTTCATTCTATTAGCTTAAATGTATTTGATGACAACCTCATAGCTAAAGGTCTTTATACAAAACTCGGTTTTAAAGTAGTAGCAACTGTAGAGGGAGAAAGAAAAAAATACAAGATGATGAAAAGTAATTCGGCAATTAACTAATTAGCTTATTGCTAAATTAGCTAATTATCACTATCTTTGCCCTATAAAAACCTCATTTTACAATGATTGAATCCAAAAACATAGAATACAAGCGACAAGTTACCCCTGAATTGGAAAAGGAAGTCGTTGCTTTTCTCAATACAAATGAAGGTGGTTTTATCTATATCGGCATTGATAAAACAGGGAAAACCATTGGTGTTCCTAACCCCGATGCTGTACAATTAGAACTCAAAGACCGCTTTAAAAATAATATTCTCCCCTCGTGTATGGGGTTATTTGATATTCTTTTGGAAAAACGCGACGATAAGAATATTGTTAAAATCATTGTAGCAGGAGGATATGAAAAGCCTTATTACATCAAGAAATATGGGCTTTCAGAAAAAGGAGCTTTCATCCGTATAGGCAGTGCTTCAGAACCTATGCCTTCCCGACAAATAGAAGAGTTGTTTACCAAGCGTACGCGTTATTCAATAGGTAAGATAAAGTCTCCAAAGAAAGATTTACGCTTCCAGCAGTTGCAAATCTATTACCAATCGATGGGTAAAACCCTCAACGAGCAATTTGCAAGAAATTTAGAACTTTTGAATGAAGATGGCGATTACAACTATGTAGCTTACTTAATGAACGATATTAATAATATATCGGTGAGAGTAGCACGCTATGCAGGTACTAACCAAGTTGATTTGATACAGAATGAAGAGTACGGACACGAATCTCTTATCAAAGCAACTCAGCAGGTATTAGACAAACTCAATCTTGAGAACCGCACTTTTACCAAGATAACCTACAAACAGCGTATAGAACGTCGCCTTTGGAATCCTGTTGCCCTTCGTGAGGCTGTGATTAATGCCTTTGTACACAACGATTACACCTATGAAGTAGCCCCTAAGTTCGAAATTTTTAAAGACCGATTGGTCATTACCTCTTGTGGCGGACTTCCCTATGGTATTTCACAAGAAGAATTCTTCTCAGGCACTTCTATACCTCGCAACAAAGAGTTGATGCGCATCTTCCGCGATGTAGAGTTAGTAGAACATTTAGGTTCTGGTATTCCTCGTATTTTGCAGAGTTATCCTAAAGAATCTTTTAAGTTTATGGAAAACACCTTGCGAGTAATCTTTCCTATAGATGAAGATTTACAAGCACTTATGGAAGAAGAAGCACAAGATACCATGCAAGTACCCCGCAAGTACCCCGCAAGTACCATGCAAGTTACCCCTCAAGTACCCCCCAAGTACCCCCCAAGTACCCCGCAAGTACCCCGCAAGTACCCCGCAAGTACCCCGCAAGTCAAAGAATTATTAAGGGTATTTAAAAATATACATAATAGAGAAGATTTACAAAACCTCTTAAATTTATCTGATAGAGAATATTTCAGAAAAAACTATCTCAACCCTGCCATAGAACAAGGCTTTGTAGCGCTTACCATTCCTGATAAACCCACAAGTAGCAAGCAACAATACTATCTTACTGATAAAGGCAAAGAATTTTTAAAAACATTAAAATAACCCTTAAAAAATGAAGATAAAACGAGATGAATCGCGTTGTTATGCTGCTGTCATCACCGAAGATGGTCAGTGGCAAAAAGGTGAAGAATACTTCTTAGAAGACTATACCGAAACCCTCATTTACAATGAGCAAGGTAAACTTATAGATGCTTGTTATGGCGAGGAATACCATTTCCTCTTTACCTACGACTCTCACGGCAACTGCTTGAGTTCTCACCTCTACGACCCTGAAGATGAAGAACTAACTGACTGTTGGGAGGAAAAACAATACCGCTATAACGACCTACAACAAAAGGTAGAATGTATTACTTATGAAAATGGCAAATGGAAAAAAACTGTTACTTTCGAATACGATGCGCACTGCAATAACATAAGTCAGCACTCCCGCACAGCCGATGCCGAATATCTCTTACAACTCCAATATGATACACAAGGCAGATGTATAGATCGTTGTCATACAAACATATCTACAGGAGAAAAGATTCTTCACGACTCTATTGAATTTCATAGTGATACCGAAAAAGTCAATACCAATCTTTCAGCCAATGGCAAGCCTTTTATGTTTACCATAACTCGTTTTGATGAAAAAGGCAATATAATTTATGTTGCCCATCAGGATATAGGTGACCCCGAACCTTATTCAATAACTGAAACCACTTTCGATGAGCATAACAACGAAATTTTCGAGCGAATTAGCAACAAAGAAGGCGAAGTCTACACTCGCAAATACACCTATCGTTATGATAATCACGGCAATTGGATAGAGAAACGCATCGAATACTCCAAACGTTATACCAACCTGATTGTAGAACGTACCATTGAATACGCTAATGAATAAGAAACACCCATTTGCTAATTATTTCTATGACCTACGACGAATTTTACAACTGTATAGAACAGCTTCCTAAAGAAGTAACCAACAGAGATTTAGAAGCCTATCTCTCGACTTTATATAGGATTGTAACTCCACACGAAAGCACACCCTTCTCCCCTACTCTTTGCCTTGAACTGCTTAAGAAGGCATTTAGTGCAAAGACTGCTACTTATGAGGAGCAGTGGACAAGCATTCGCTCAATGCCCGAAGAGACTGAACATCTTTCCGCCTTTGCTTATACCCAAGCTGTTATTCTCTTTCAGATAGCTGAACTCCACCGTATGAAAGACAAAGAACTTCATAACGAAATGCGTTCCTTTGGCATCACTTCCGAAACAGGCTATGATTGGTATAATTTCAACCCTTTAGACCTCTTGGAGTGTGGCGCACGAGGCTTATGTGATTATATAGGTGAAGATGAAGCCATTCCTAACGACTGGCATTTCTTAGGACATCTGTTAGATTTAGGAAGGTATTATGAATAAAAAAACATCCAATATGAACCTATTACAACAAATAGAACAAACTTATAACTTTCAGTACCCCAAGCTATATCACCAGCTTTATGAGGATGGTATGCTCAATTGGGGGCAATTTGGTCCTCGTTGGCGTGAACTTGAGTATCCTAAAATCAAAGATAATCCACCATTACTTTTAGAAGGGCGTATGGATTTTGAAATTTTAGAACTCTCTGAAATATCAGAAGAAATAGAATTCTTACACGGTGCCGAAAGTTTTTATAAAATTAAACCTGATTACCTCTTCATCCCTTTTGGGAAGAATGGAGCAGGCGACTATTATTGTTTATTTTACAATAAAGAAAACCCTCTCCCTGAACCTTGGGTGGTAGTATTTGCTCACGATTGGATTAATGTAGATGTCTTAGCCGATAACTTTCAGAATTTTATCTTCTATGGATTGTTAGAATGCGTATTGTATATACGAAAATTACTTCCCGATGACGATTCTTTTTATACCGAAATAGCCAATATGTTCCGTACGCACCGTCCTTATTTAAGTGAGGAGCAAGCAAAAATAGTAGAAGATATTTATAAAAGAAAAACTTTTGCCTCTACCTACACCTATACATTTAATGATAGGGAATACACCGAAAAATATATAGGATTACTTTCGCAAGAAGAGTTTGATACTTTGTGTAACAAGTTTATTCCCATTCCAAAAGAAGAAAAACAATTTGAATATAGCAATGACTAAAACGAAAGCTAATATAATAGAAGAAAGCAACATTTTTGAACAAATCCGTACGCTCTTTGGTTTAGAAGAAGATTGTGGTTTTACCGATGAAGAGATGCAACCTTTCTTCAAGGTGATAGAGAAAATGCCTACACTGCTATACAACTATTACACTACTTTGGGAAAACATCAAGCTCTGAATCAAACACAAGATAACTTGGTAACCCCAAAGGATAACCTTACTCTTTTCAGCGACCCAAACTATTTTGTTTTTTATACAGAAAATCAAAATTGCTGTCTGTGGGCTATCGCAAAGGAAGATTTAGAGACCGCCAATCCTAAGGTGTATATGAGTACCGACTTTACTCACCAACATTGGCAAGTAGAATGTGACACATTAGCTGAATTTTTGTTGGCAATGGCTCACTTGCAAGCTGTATTTGCGCTTCCTTATGCTTATGAAGGCTTTAAATATATCACTCCTGAGGAATTGATAGCTATAAAAGAGCGTTTCCCCAAAAAACCTTTTGCCCTCCATCATTGGTTAGAAGGAGCCAACTTTTATGGGAATGCCACAGATAGTATTGCTATATTAGACAAAGGTAGTCAATTAATATATGCATCTTCTTCTAAAAGCTCTTTTGAGGCAATAGATAGCTTCTTAAAAGATATAGGAGAAGATATGTGAGAAATTAACATCAAACCTCAGCAATATGAACCCATTACAAAAAATAGAACAGACTTATAACTTTCAGTATCCCAAGCTATATCATCAGCTTTATGAGAATGGAATGCTGAATGTTCATTGGCAATGGGAGGAAGTATTTCCAGAGCTAAAAAAGAATCCTCCGTTACTTTTATTTAGGGATCAATTTACGGCATTGGATGATGCAGAAGATATTATAAATAGAATAAAAAATAATAGATCTCAACGAGGAATCAAAACTGAATATCTTTTGGTGCCTTTTGCTTCAGAATGTGAAGGAGAGGTTTGTTTTTTCTATGATAGAGAAAAACCAGAGCAACCTCCTGTTATCGTAAAGGACTGGTACGATTTTGATGCTGCTGAAATTATAGCTGATAACTTGCAGAATTTTATTTTCTATGGCTTGCTATCAATTGTATATAGCATTTATGCAAAAGCATCTTCCTTAAGTGATTTCTATGAGAATATTGCCAATATATACCGCACCCATCATCCTTACCTAAGTGAGGAACAAGCTCAGGTAATTAAAGAAATTTACAATAGAAAACTTACAAACTTTCCTTGTTCCGCAAACAAAGAAGAAAATAGATATTCACCCTATCTTATAGCAAAACATCGCAGTGATTATACTGCCTTACTCTCTGATGAAGAGTATATTGATTTATTAAATAAATACAATCCTATCTCTACCCCAGAGGATGATAGGGAATTTTTTATAGTCTAAAACATACAAACAAATTATATTATGGAAGAAAGAAACATCTTTGCCCAGAAAAAAGCACCTTTCAAATGTCCTGAAATTGTAACCCTCTTGCGTAAGGAAGATTTTCCTGCCTTGGAAGCTGAACTTGCCAAAGGCTGGGATATCAACGAAGAAGTCCGCGTACACGAACGTTATTCTCAAACACCTTTTGACTTTGCCCTGTCCAATCGGAAAAAGAAACTATTAGAGTTTTTAGTTGATAAGGGGGCTCATATATACGAAACAGCGCTTATTGATGTTTGTATGAGTGAGAATAGCGACCCTGAGTTGGTAAAATGGTTGATTAAACAAGGTGCCGATGTGAATGCTAACTCTCATATCACTGTTTTGCAAGCAGCTATCTATGGAGGAAGTGAGGAAATAGCTTTTATACTCTTGGAAAATGGCTACCGCCTTACTCCTGATGGTACGACCTTGCGACACGCTGCCGAAGCTGGATTTACCCGTCTATGTGAATACCTTATCGCTCACGGATTTGATGTAAACTATTGTGAGTCTGATATGGTATATCCTTACAACGCCTCGCCCTTACAAGTAGCTGCCTCGGATGGTCACCTTGCCTTGGTAAAACGACTTATTGAGCTGGGTGCCGACCTTTCCTACAAAGATAAATACGGCGAACGTGCGTATCATTACGCTCTGCGCAACAAGCAGAAAGCAGTTGCCGAGTATATCAAATCGGTAGAGCCTGCCCAGTGGCACGACGAGGAAGAGCGTTTGCGAGCTTTAAAAGCCTACAAACTTCCCGAAGGACTCATCGCCCTAATGCGCGCCACCGATAGGCGTATTCCCTTGCCCGAATGCGAATATACCAGTTTTGTAGAGTTTGCCCCGCTAAGTGATGTCAAGGAAGTAAAGTGGAAAAACCGAAAGTTCCTCGACCTCCTTTCCGATGCCGATAGGTATGGCGCTGAAGGCTTTTTGGTATGGTATCCTAGGAACAAAAAACTCGCCTTCGCCGATTACGAACACGAAACTTTCACCGAACTCTGTACCTTTGAAGAGTTTATAGCAAACCCTTCCGCACAAATTAATAAGATTTTTGAATAAAAATTTGGCACACGTGTGTGCTGAATTGATAATGAGGAATGAGCCCCCTCTTACCTCTTATCTCTTATCTCTTACCTAACTCTGCGCCTTTGAAGAGTTTATGGCAAACCCTTCCGCACAAATTAATAAGATTTTTGAATAAAAATTTGGCACACGTGTGTGCTGAATTGATAATGAGGAATGAGCCCCCTCTTACCTCTTATCTCTTACCTAAACAAAATGAACTTAGAAGAACTTAGAGAATATTGTCTTTCCTTGCCCCACGTTACCGAGGATATGCCTTTTGGCGAGGATATTTTAGTATTTCGGATTTGTAATCGTATTTTTGTGCTTACAAGTTTAGAATCAGTACCTTTGCGGGTGAGTCTCAAGTGCGACCCCGAGCGCGCGATAGAACTCCGCGAGCAATACCCCGATAAGATTATAGCCGGCTACCACCTCAACAAAAAACATTGGAATACTGTACTTTTAGAAGGCTTACCCCCTGTCCTTATCAAGGAGATGATACAGCACTCTTACGACCAAGTACTTGCCAAAGTCCCCAAGAAGGAGAGAGAACTTTTAACCCATAAATAAAATGAGGCAGAAATTTACACTTATCACTTTAGGTGTCCGCGACTTTAAGAAAGCACTTGCCTTTTATGAGAACTTAGGCTGGCTACCTCTTTGAAGTTGCTTATAATCCTTTTTGGGAGTTTGACGAAAATGACAATTTAAAATTATAATCCAAAATGACAGAAACAGAACAAACCCTACGCCAGCGCTTCACTGCTTTCTTGCAAGCGATGTACGACTGGGAAACAGAAGCCAATAGAGTGGATGAAGAAGAAGTGAAGAAAAAGAAAACCCTCTCTTGGGAAGATTTTTGCAAAAAGCAAACTGAGCTTCGTATCCCTATTTATAAGGAATACATCACCGAACGCGAACGCAAATATGGTGGCGCTGAGTACACCAGTCACATCTTTCCTCCTAACTACGACCCTTCTAAAGAAACCATTACCGAAGTGCAAATCACGGGTAAAAAAGCCTCTATATTTACCGATAGGGTCTATGCAGGAATGAATTACAAGCGCGAGTACAAGTACAAACTCGTAGAAAATCGCTGGCTATTAGATACTATCAAAGAACAGTATTTGCCAGAAAACAGAGACCCTGAAAAATGGAAGAGTGTGATTATATAAAAAACAAAACTACAATGAAAGAAACCCCAACTTTTACTTTTGGAGCACAAAACCTCCCCGATAAAGAATACCACCAATGGCTGATAGAAATCAAACAACGATTCCAGCAATCGCAAATCAAAACAGCCATAAAGGTGAATACTGCCCTTTTAGAGTTCTATTGGAGCTTGGGTAGTGATATAGTAAAAATGCAAACCGAAAAGGCTTGGGGTAGTGGCTTTATCAACCAACTAAGTTTGGATTTGAGAGAAGCCTTCCCTGAAGCTACTGGTTTTTCATTAAGTAATATTAAATACATAAGACAATGGTATTTATTTTATTATCAAGAGCTTACAAAAAGCCACCAACTTGGTGGCTTTTTAGAGATGCCTAAAGATTTTGGTTTAATCCCTTGGAGGCATCACATTGAAATTATATCAAAATGCAAATCTATCTCTGAGGCTCTATTCTATATCAAGCAGACGATCAGTCATAATTGGAGCAGGGTACAATTAGTGCATACTATTGAGAGTAACCTCTTTGAGCGACAAGGAAAAGCTATTAGTAATTTTGATACTCAATTGCCTATCCCTCAAGCTAATTTAGCTACCGAACTCCTCAAAGACCCTTATAATTTCGACTTTCTTTCCCTCGGTAAAGACTATACCGAACGAGAACTCGAAGAGGCTTTAATGCAAAATATTACCCGCTTTTTGTTGGAATTAGGACAAGGTTTCGCCTTCGTTGGGCGACAAATGGAATTGCGTATGCCCGAAGGACAGAGCTTTTTCCCCGACCTTATTTTTTACCATATCCCAATGAAATGCTATGTAGTAGTAGAACTTAAAGTCACACTTTTCATCCCTGAATACATCGGAAAATTAAATTTCTATGTAACTGCCGTTGATAAACTCTTGCGCGGAGAAGGCGACAATCCTACCATTGGACTACTCATCTGTAAAGATAAAGACGAATTATTAGTAGAATGGTCACTCACCGATGTAAACAAGCCGCTGGGCATCGCTTCTTATCAGCTCAAAGAAATCATCGATAACACTATCGCTGAATTTGAAAAAAACAAACTTAAAACCTTGTAAGCCAATTAACAAAATGAACACATCAAGTTATAACACCAAGTTTGGCACTCTTGCTTTCTCTCAAAAAGTGGGAGACGAGTATTTTTGGGAAGCTTCATATCAGTGGAAAAGTGATTTCTACAAAGAAATTTTACAGCTGCCTTTTTCTGTGTTTAGCAAAAGTAAAACCATCACACCTGATACTATTGTTTTTATTGAACAGATCCTTACCAGTGCAGATAAACTCATTGCCAAAGCACTTTCTTATTTTCAAGAACAACTGCTGATATGCTCAGAAGGCTTTCATCTTTTGGAAGAAGAAAAACAATTGCTCAGTGTTCCCTTGCAGGAAGTCCCTTTTGAACGCCCGCAATTCCTGTTCTATGACAACAAAGAATGGATATTGCATTTTGCCGGAGGAGGTTTCAGCTTTTGCGAGCCTTATGGAGTTTCTTTTCATTTTAAAGACGAAGAACCTATCCTAATAGAAAACTTAGAAGACGCTGAAGAAATATAATATACCGATTTATTGCCTCAAAAAATGAAACATAAAACAATCATATTTGCCCTTTTAGGTGTATTGATAGCTGTTTTTATACTTGTAAGATACGGCTTATTCATAGTATATTGGTTTACAACTCCTAATGCTTTGGAACGAACCGAAGCCGAAAAACAGCTTACCGAACATTTAAAAGTAGTTTTTAAAACCAATGAAATAACCATCTCGCCCGAATATGATTTTGAAAAAGATACTACCTATACAGTATATATAGAGGATATCCCTTGTGCAGATACTTTATCTTCCAAAGAAAAAGCCATCTACATAAAAAACAAATTGGATAGTATAACCTTAAAACCAAGATTCAAGCACTATATCATTCATTTAGGGTATGAATGTAATACTTATAATGAATACAAATACACAAGAAATTACAGAAAATGAAAGAAAGTATTAAAATAAGCCTCTTATCCGTGATTGTTGGTAGCCTTCAAATGATTCTATTCCTACCAAATGGATATTCTTGTATCGATGGAAAAAGCGATATCATTACAGGGATTTTTCATTTTATGCCTATCCAATTTTGCCTTGTATTTTTATATAGCATTATTTTTAAGCCTATTGAAAAACCTATTGCTAAGTATATTTTGCTTCTTATTGTTTTGGCATTTTGGTTATATGCTAATAAAATGGAATTTTCTCATCGATATGCTTGCTGGTCAACCTATTCAGAGGAGGAAATCAACATAAATGTTTTATACAAATCCATCATTCCTTGTGTTATTTGTATTTTCTCTTTTTATATGGGAATATACTATTTTGAAAAAAGAAAAAAGCAAGATATTCACAATTAAAAATATTTCACTATTAGTGAGAATTTACAACTCTTATATTTTAATAAATAAAAAAGTATGAACAGAATTACAGAAACAGAACAAAAACATTCCTTTGAACTTCCTGCTTTTTACAAGGAAATCCTCAACAGTTTTGATTTATATTGCCTTTATCAGTACAAAGGTAAAGATTTGGATATTAAAAATCGTAACCTCCTTTTTGAAAAGCTGAGCAGAGACTATCAAGCGTGGCAGTTACTACAATATCTTGATGAACCTAATACTGAAAACACTTTTGTTTTTGGTAGTCTAGGTGATGACTCCAGACTATACTTCAACCTCTCCGATGGGTCAGTTTGGGACTATTGGCTTGACGATAAATCTACTCACAAAATAGCTAATAGCTTTGATGAATTACTTTCAGAAGCTACTTTAGAAGAAAAAGAATAAACCTAACTTGCTAATTATACTATGAAATATTTTAAAACCGAATGCAAGAACCTTTTCCTATCACCCAAACGGCTATTTTACGTTTTGGTGTTTCCCTTGGTTATTTTTGGGTTCTTTGCGGCTATTTTCTACAAAGGCGTGCCTCGCGACCTGCCTATGGCGTATATCAATTACGATCAAAGTCAGCTGTCCGAAAACCTTTTGCGTATGCTTGATGCTACCCCAAACATCGACCTGAAAATCAAACTCACCGATGAAAAAGAAGCCCAACGACTTATCCAGCAACAGCAGATTATGGGTTTTATCGTTATCCCTGCCGATTTTCAGCAGAAACTATTCAAAGGCGAAAATCAATCGGTGATTTGCTATACCAATAGTCAGTTTATGCTCGGGGCAAGTCTTATCCAAAAGGATTTTCAAACTACTGTAGGGATGTTCTCTGCGGGACTAGTAATGAAGAAGAAAATGCAAAAAGGTCAACAGACAGAGAAGGTACGCGCTGAGGCTCAAACCGTAAAGGTAGACGACCACGGATTGTTTAACCCTTATGCTAACTATGCCTATTACCTCCTCACAGCACTCTTGCCAATGATGCTCCAAATGATTGTGATGATGGTAACGGTGTATGTATTAGGAATAGAATTCCGTTACCGTCGGGGGAAACAATGGCTCAAAAAGGCTGGTGGCAGTCCGCTAAAAGCCTTAATTGGCAAACTTCTGCCTTATACCTTAACGCTCCTCTTTGTCGCGTGGTGGATGAACTATCTCCTCTTCGGGCTTATAGGCGCTCCCCTCCACATCCCGATGTTCAACGTAGTGCTTATCACCTTTGCCTTAGTCATCATTTATCAAATTATCGGGATTACACTCGTCTCTCTCCTACCTAATTTCAGGTCAGCACTCACCATCGGCAGTGGTTTCACAGCGATTGCCTTCTCATTTGCCGCTTATACTTTTCCGATGGAAGGATTGCCAAAGAGTATGCAGTATTTAGCGCAAATCTTCCCCTATGCTCATTTTATGAAATACTACGTAAACCGAGCGATCAAAGGAATCCCTGTGGAAATGACGTGGCAACCCCTTTTAGCCTTATTGCTCTTCGGCTTATTGCTGATAGTTGCCTACCCTATGTTTGTAAAGAAAATAAAATCAGGAGGATATGAAACAATTTAGAAGTTATATATATCAAAGTTCAGCCGACTTCACTCGTGCAATGCTCTGGGAAGCCAAATACATATTCCGCGATAAGGCGGTGTTCTTTTCGTTTGTGATAGTAGCAGTGGTTGTCTCTTTCTTGTACACCTACCTCTATTCTGAAGAAACGCTACAAAAGCTCCCTATTGGAGTAGTTGATGAAGATAATACAGCACAAAGTCGCCAACTATTGCGTATGATAGATGCCAATAGCGGCGTGGCTATCTACAGCAGCTATCTCAACCTCAGCGAAGCAGAAAAGGCTTTTCAGCGTGAGCAAATACGCGGTATCGTAACCATCCCTAAGGGTTTTGCACGCGACTTACAACGCGGGGAACAACCCTCTATATCAGTCTACGCCGATGCTTCCTATATGCTCTATTACAAGCAAGTGCTTACTGCTGCCAAACTCTCGGCAACCTATCTCAACGCAGGCGTGGAGATGAAGCGCTCGTCGGCACAAGGCAAGCTCCCTACCCAAGCACGTGAGGAAGCTATGCCTGTGAGTGCTAAAGTAGTGAGTTTGTACAATCCTTCGTCAGGCTATGCTACTTTCCTAATTCCCATAGTGTTAGTGATTATTTTCCAAACCACCATTCTCACAGCAGTAGGCATTTTAGGAGGTACAATGCGCGAGGGTAACAAGCTACGCAAAATATACCCCAATTCAGATAGCTTCTGGGGAGCAGTACCTATTGTAATGGGTAAAGCTACTACCTATTTAGGATTTTCAATGGTGATATTGCTCATTATTTTAGGAATTATAATGCCATTGTTTGGTATTCCAGTACGCAGTTCAATGCTCAGCACCTTGGTATTTATGATACCCTTTATCCTTTCGATAGTGTTTATGGGGCTTTGTCTGCTCAACTTTCTACGCCGCCGTGAAGATGCGATTATGCTCATTATGTACACCTCGTTGCCATCGGTAATGCTCACCGGCTTTTCGTGGCCTTCAATAGCAATGCCACAGTGGTTAAATATCTTTTCGTATATCGTGCCTACCACTTTAGGGGCAAAAGGATTTATTTCCATTACCCAAATGGGGGCTCATCTCACTACCATTATGCCTTATTGGCTGGGAATGTGGGGACTCTGTTTAGTATATTTAGTATTAGCTACTTTCACTATGAAAAGAGTACTCAACAAATAAGGGAGTTATTTCAACTCCCTTATCAAATACATATATATAGGAAAGTGATCTGAATATCCCCAAGTATAATTCCCATTGCTCATACTGCGAAAAGGATATCCTTTATAGCGTCCTTTAGGATTAGCCAAATAAGAGCGATTAAAGATACCCGATTTCCAATAACGATAAGAGCTCTTATCTTCTTTTAGCAAATCATATGTAAAGTAAAACTGATCAAAAAGGTTCCATCCATCTTGATAGGCAAGAGTTCCCATCCCTTTCTTTAGCATTGCCTCCATAGGATTAAAGAGCTCTCCTTGTTTTACCTCTTCTCTTTTATCTTTTGTTTTCAGTACGTTCTTAAATCCTGAGTTGATAGGGTCATCATTGAAGTCTCCCATAGCTATAATTTTAGCAGTAGGGTCTTTACTCAATACCGAATCGATTATTTGCTTATTGAGGGCTGCAGCCTTCTCTCTATAAGGGCGACTTTTAGCTTCACCTCCTAAGCGTGAAGGCCAGTGATTGACTATAAAGTGCACCATTTCGCCGTCGAGTTCACCGCTTACTAATAGCTGATCACGGGTGTAAAGAGGTTTGCCATCCTCTTTGGTAAGATATAATGGATAAGGGAAAGAGGAGACTGGTTTAAAGACGCTTTTCTTGTAGATAAGCGCCACATCTACTCCGCGAGCATCAGGAGATTCATAATGGATAATGCCATAGTTATATTTCTTTAGATACCCTGTATTGATAAGATCTCGTACTACGTTTTCGTTTTCTATTTCGGCGAGGCCTACAATATCAGGGGCGTGTTTGGTTACCTCAGTGCCTATTTCAGAAATGACTTTTGCAATTTTTTGGACGTGGTCATTATAGACTTTACTCGTCCAACGGTCGGCGCCATTAGGGGTACGGTCGTCATCAAACTTTTTAGGGTCGTTGATAGTATCAAAGAGGTTTTCTACATTGTAAAACGCTACTGTTCTAACGGCAAACTTCTTTTGCTGTGCGTTTATAGTTATGAATGAGAAGAGTAATAGTAATAAAGATAGATTTTTTTTCATTTATAATATGGTTTTTAGCTGTTTTGATGTTATTAATTATAATTACTGAAATATTCTTCCGAAGAATCCTTTCTTTTTAGTTTTTGTTTCTTGCTGTGTAGGTGATTGTGTAGTGCTATTATTGGTAGGAGCTACATCGTCTATTGATATATCATCTTCATCATCGATTTCATTGAGTTTTCCTTTTCGTTCATAGATACGATAATGAACTTCTCCTGCTTTTATGGTGTCTTTTACAGGGGTACTTATCAGTCTGTCGAAGAAACCTTCTTTGACTACGGGTTCACATTCGGATAGTTCTTCTTTTATTTCATCGCTTACTGTAAATGAAGCGCGGGTAAGGTTTTTATATTTAGCGTTTCTATTGAGTTGAGAGACAAAGAGTGCTGCTATAGGTAGTGCAGAGTTAGCTCCTTGACCGATACGGGTGCTTTTGAAGCCTATTTGATGGTCATTACCAACCCAGCTTATCATTACTAGGTTTGGTAGCATTCCGGCGAACCAACCGTCTTTATTATCTTGTGTAGTACCTGTTTTACCTGCGAGGTCGTTTGTAAGGCCGTATTGCCCACGCATACGCGCTGCGGTACCTTCGTTTACGGTGGCTCTCATCAGTTGGATCATCTGTTGGGTAGTAGTTTCTGAGAGGGCTGGTTTTTCTTTGTGGGGTTTATGTTGCCACAATACTTTTCCTGTTTTATCAGTTATTTTCTCGATATAATATGGCTGAGAGGGGGTGCCGTTATTGGCGAATGTAGTATATGCTTTAGCCATTTCGAATACGGAGAGTTCGGCTGATCCGAGGGCTATAGAAGGCACATTGGGGATGGGGGAATTTATTCCCATTGCTTGAGCTTTTTTGATAACGTTTTTCAATCCTGCATAGAAAAGGGTTTGGACAGCGATGGTATTTAGAGATTCCCTGAGAGCTTTGGCTATTGAATAGTAGGTAGAAGGGTCGTCATCGGTTTTAGAAGCGTTTTGGGGAGTCCAGAATTTTTCATCGGCATAGGTTAGTGCGCGAGGAGAGAAATGAGTGCAGAGGGGCATCCCCATCTCGAGAGCGGTAGCGTATACGATAGGTTTAAAGATAGAACCTACTTGTCTTTTGCTTTGCAATATATGGTCGTATTTGAAGTGTTGAAAGTCTATTCCTCCTACATAGGTTTTGATAGCTCCTGATTGAGGGTTTACGGTTAGGAAACCGGTATTTAAGAGGGCTGAATAGAAGGAGAGGCTATCGAGGGTGCTATGTTTTTGGACTTCGTCTTTGGTATAGAAGCTCAAATCCATAGGTTTTTTTTCGTTGAGTTTTTTCCATATATCAGCTTCGTTCAAGCCTTGTTCTTTGAGTTGTTTATAGATGGGCAAACGCTGGGCTTCCTGTTTAAGCCAGTCGCTATCGGTATGCCAAGGGGCTTTTTTTCCGTAGGCTTGTTCGAACTCTTTTTGCAATCGTTCCATATGTTTTTTTACGGCTGTTTCGGCATATTCTTGCATTGTGCGGTCGATAGTGGTATAGATGCGCAATCCGTCTTTATAAATATTATAGGAGGAACCGTCGGGTTTTTTAATATTTTTAAGCAGTTCGGGGAGTTGCAATCTTATTTGTTCGCGCAAATAAGGGGCTACGCCTTCGTTTTCTACGGCATTATATTCTATTTTAAGAGTATCTTTGCTATGGTTTTTGAAGTCTTCTTCGGAGAGGAGTCCGTTTTTTTTCATTTTGGCTAGGACTACATTACGGCGTTCTTCACTTCGTTTAGGAGAAGTACGTGGATTATAGTTTTTATTAGCTTTAAGTGTTCCTACGAGAGTAGCGGCCTCATTGAGGGTAAGGTTTTTTGCTGGTTTACTAAAAAAACGTTGTGAGGCGCTTTCAATGCCATAGGTATTGTCGCTAAAAGGGACTGTATTGAGGTAAAGGGTAATGATTTCTTCTTTAGTATATACGTTTTCAAAACGGCGGGCGATAATCATTTCTTTAATTTTGTGTATAGGCATTGAGAGTTTGCCGTAGCGGCTACCTCGTCCATAGATATTTTTTGCCAATTGCATAGTTAGGGTGCTTCCACCTCCTGAGGAGTCGTCTTGAAGTAGTAAGGTTTTGAAGAATACTCTGAAGAGGCTTTTTACATCTACGCCTGAGTGGTCGTAAAAGCGTTCATCTTCGGTGGCTACGAGGGCTTTTATTAGATAAGGGGGGAAGTCTTTATATTCTATTTTGGTACGGTCGAAGATATAATATTTTCCTATAAAAGCGCCTTCGGCATCGTATACTAAGCTTGCTTCGGATTGTCTTAATTCTTTAAGTTCTTGCTCGGTAGGGATTTTTCCGAAGCACTCGAAATATACTAATAAGAATAGTGAGGTTATCATTATGAGTATAGTACCGGCGCATATTCCTGCCCATTTGAGGTAGAATTTATAGGATTTTTTTTGTTGTGAGAGTCGGTAAATTCCGTAAGGGATGATAACGAGTAATGTAACAAGGGCAAACCATAGGTTTTTGAGGCAGTAACGCAGTAGTTTATATACCATTACGAAGAAAGCAACGATCCCGCTCATCAATTGTGAAATGAAGGGGGCTATGGCCAAAAGAGCTTTGGTAGAGAGTGCTTTAAATGATATATTTTTTACGTTCATACAAATATTTATGATAATTGAAAATACAAAGGTACAAAGAAAAGCTCATAACAGCAAAATTTCTTATTAGCAAATTAACAAATTGGTGGCTGTAAGGTTGCTCCAAGGTTGCTGTAAGGTTGCTGTAAGGTTGCTGGGAGTAATGGGAATAATGGGAGGTGCGAGCCGCACGGGCAATTATGGGAGTAATGGGAGTAATGGGAATAATGAGAGGTGGGAGGTGTGAGCCAAACGGGCGATTATGGGAGGTGTGAGAGTAATGAAAAAAGCGTAGTTGATATTTGAGGTTTTTGTAGTGTGTAATTTATAATAGGCACGAGCTTGTAGCTCGTGCCTATAGGGGGACATAATATATTTAGCCAAAGATTATTCGGTTATGGGTTCTTTATTTATCTCTTCAGTAGGAGTTACGACCTCTTCTGTAGGGGTTACTGCTTCTTCTGTAGGGGTGATAATTTCTTCAGTAGGAGGAGTATTATTTTTCTTTTTAGAGATTTTATAGCCTGCACCTAATGAAATGCCAAACACAAATGTTCTCGTTTTATCAAAATTGACATATTCTGTACGGCTTCCCGAAGCTAAGTTTGTTATGTTGGTAGAAAAACGAGCATCAACTGTGTAAATCCATTTAGGGCGCTCAAATAGCACACCTCCTCCTATATGTCCCATCATCATCACTGTATTGAATTGCGAACTCCCTCCGTAAGTAACACTCTTAGAGGCATCATAAAAAGAAGAAGTAATGAGAAATTTAGGTGAAAAACCTACAAAACCAAAACCTCTGATAGCTTTCTTGCCTTCGTATTGTACTAAGAAAGGCACGTCCAAATATTCAAACCTATAATAAGAATCTTTGCTGCTATTCTCTATTCTAAAACGCACAGCTTCGTGCTTAAAAAGCAATTCACTTTGTAAAACCCAATGTTCTTTTAGAGGAATACGAACAAAGCCTCCAAGGCTAACAAAGGCATTGTAGTTTTTTAGATCAACATTGGTTGCTGTATATAGAGGAGCTGCTAGGCTAACAGCCGACAGTGGGTCAGTTACTTTTACCCCTATTGCGGTTTGTGCAAAGCCCAAATAAGCAGCGCAAAGCCATAAAATTGTAGTTAAAAAGCGTTTCATAATATATTTAGTTAAAGATTATTCGGTTATGGGTTCTTTATTTACTTCTTCAGTAGGAGTTACGACCTCTTCTGTAGGGGTTACTGCTTCTTCTGTAGGGGTGATAATTTCTTCAGTAGGAGGAGTATTATTTTTCTTTTTAGAGATTTTATAACCTGCACCTAAGGAAAATGTTAAGGTATGACTTTTCGCTCCCATAAAATTTAAATAAGGAGAACTGCTAGCCATTGCCATTTTGGTGAGATTAACTGAATAACGCGCTTCGGCGAAGAACAACCATCTGGGGCGTTCTATGAGCAACCCTCCTCCTATATTGAAGTTAATGTGTAGTTGTCCTGTACCAAAATAGTATTTCATATCTTGCACCTCATCGCTTCCTTTATCTCTAAAAGCTGCTCTTGTACTGATTTTGGGTGAAAAACCTAACTGTGCAAATCCTCTAACGGATTTTTTGCCCTCGAATTGCATCATAAGAGGGATTTCTAAGTAATCAAACTCGTAATAAGGACGTTCTTCGGTATCCCAACTGCTATCTTTAGGACGGAATGACAATGTCTCTCGGCGATAAAGCACTTCTGTTTGCAATGCCCAATGTTTGGCGAGTTGGAAATGTGCGAATACACCTGAATTAAAAGCAGCAATTCGCGGATAAATCTCAATATCATAACTTTCGTTAGAGGTGAGATTGTTGAAAAAATTAAAAGAATGTAATGGAGTATTCACTTTTACCCCTATCGCGGTTTGCGCAAAGCCCAAATAAGTAGCGCAAAGCCATAAAATTGTAGTTAAAAAACGTTTCATAATATATATTTAGTTAAAGATTATTTTTATCTCTTATCTCTTATCTGTTACCTAAGTCTAAGTATTTTTCAAAGTAATCAGCGATGTCTTTCAGTTCTTTCCGGTAGTGGTCATCTTCTTTTTCGGTGAGGATACCATACCCATAACGGCGGAGGTGTTGTAGTATTTCCGAGAGTCGGTTGGTGGTGATTTTTAGGGTGATAAGCACGTTGTTTTCCGTGCGATTAGAGAGATAAAGCCCTAAGAGTTTTCCTCCATTTTCCTCTACGATGCTGCTAACTTCAGCAAGTGAATAGCTCAGCGTATCTTTCTGCAAGATAAGCACATAGCCAGCTTCTTGTATAAAAGGAGTTTCGATGAATTGTAATACAAACTCATCTAAATGATAGTAGCCTATAAAATCTCCTCCCTCATTGATTACAGGTAACATATCCGTTTGGTAGAGCGCAAAAGCCTCTACCACAGCATCCCACGTAGCCGTTGAAGGTATAAAATAGTGTTCAAAAGCATACTGATAATCACTTACTAACGCCTCTTTGGCTGCCCCTTCCACAGCTTCTTTGCGGAGTACCCCTATGAAAGAATTGTTTTCGCACACGGGCAAAGCCGAAAGCGAGTGTGCTTCAAAAAGCAAATTCACTTCCTCTATCGAAGTATTGCGGTCTATATGTAAAAAATGTGTTGTCATATTCTTATCTCTTATCTCTTATCTAATCAATAACAATCCGCTTTGATTTGTCCTTTGTTTTGGTAGTAGCTCAGCGGTTTATCTAAATGCTCTCTACAAATCGCCTCTAAGACTTCGGTAACTGCTTTCTCCATCGCAACCGACCCACATATCATTACAATTCCTTTGTTTTTGAGGAGTTCTGCAAAAAAAGGAGCTTCTCTTCGCAAGATGTCTTGCACGTAGAATTTATCCCCTTCACGCGAGAGGGCTTGCCAATAGTTGGCTATTTTTCCCTCGCGAGTAAACTGTTCTATATAAGGGCGATAGATTTCCAAAGAGGCTTCACGACGGCAACCCCATATCAGGGTGATAGGTTTCTTTTGGGTATTTTCGGCTATCATTCCTATAAAAGGCGCCATCCCCGAACCATTGGCAATACACACCACTTGAGGTGCTTTTTTAGGAAAATGGAAGTGTTTGTTGGCTACTAAAGCAGCTTGCAATGTATCGCCTATTTGCAAATTGTTCAGCAGGTTAGACACCACCCCTTGTGAATGTAGCTTTACGCTCAGCCACACATCTCCTTGGTATTTAGCAATAGAATAAAGCCGTTCGCGCCCATCTTCAGGGGTAATGCCCAAGAGGTCGCCAGACACAAAACTACTTTTTTTGGAAGGGCGTAGCGCTATTAGGAAAATATCGTCGTCCATTACGGGGGTTTTCTCTGTTACGGTAAAAGAGAGCGGTTTGCGCTGAGGTTGTACGCTGAAATCATCAGGTAAAGCCAAAGAGAGTTTTTGTGCCATACCCCAAGCCGTTGCCCACGCTTTAAACTGACTAAAGTCTTGGTCGTTTACGGTATGCAAAGGCAGCACACTTTCTGCTTGTGCAGTAGCCGACAATAGTTGGTCTACTTCTTTGGCATATTTGCAGAAATCGGGGTAAGTATCAGAACCAAAACCGAGTACGCTATACGCCAAAGGTTGTGTGGGGGGATTTTTTGCCCATAAGTGCGCAAAGTGAGTCGCATTGATAGGTGCCTCGCCATCGCCATAAGTGCAAGTAAACACAATGAGTTGCTCTGCTTTAGCAAAACGAGTGTAGGCATTCATATCGGTGAGGTAGGAACGCTTGCCCAAACGGAGGAGTTCGTTATGGAAAAGAACGGCAAACTTGCGGGTAGTACCTCCTTCAGTGCCTACTAACACGATGTATTCACATTCGCTTTTATCAAACGGATTGTTGATGCCTTTCTTTCGTTTTCTGAGGGTCATCGCAAAGCCAGAGTAGAGGAAGAACAACAGCGCCACACACGATAGCAACAACACGGTTGCCCAGAGGTAATGCCCTTTGCCGATGTGCAGGGTGCGCACCAAATACGCCAAGCCTTTGTAAGGAGAAGTGGAGGTGCTAATCACCTCGCCCGTAAATTGATTGACTACTATATTTTTATCAATAAAATCTACTTTATAAACCTCTTCTACATCTTCAAAAGCAGGGAATTCCACTTGGCGCACTTCGGCGAGAGGCACTTGGAAAACGGGGAAGTCTTTAGCGGGTTTTGCGGGTGTTTCTTGTAGTGTGCTAACATCGTAATTGTGTTCGGCTTTGAATTTGGGAAACACTCCCACTGTTTCGAGCATCATATACACCCCTGTGAGGGCAATGATAAAGATAGGCACGAGCGCCCAGCGCCCCAGCGCACTGTGGTAATGATTGTAGAATTTTTCTTGAGGAAGTTTGTGGAAGAACCTGCCCCAGCGTTGCTGTTTGCGGGCGATGAGCCATATACCCGACAAGGCTACTACACACAAACACAAGGCCGTAGCTCCCATAATCACCCGTCCCGTTTTGCCCATATAGAGCGAGCGGTGTAGCGTTTTGACGAACTGTATAAACTTCGAGGGTTTGTAATTCCCTTTGATAACCTCCCCCGATTGCGGATGGATAAAGAGTTTTTCGCCCTCAGTCGTCTCTACTTGCACAAAGTGATTGCGGTCGATAGAGAGTTTAAGGACATCTATATTCTTTTCCTTCAAAACGGCAATGGTTTGGGCAAGGGTAGTGCTTTCAAACGCTGCACTTTTGTAAGGCAACGTCTGGTTATACACCGATTCACCAGCTAAGATAGCCCCTGTAAGAGCCCCCAGCAGTATGAAAACCCCTGCTATTAGGGAAAGAATTAAATGAAGTTTTCTTGCCATTTGTCAATTAGTCACATCTTGGTTCAACAGCTATAAAGCCTTTATGTATTTTCACCTTTCTAAGGCGTTTGAGTTTCTTATCTTTTACAAAATCATATAGATAGTTATAACCATTAAAAGATACTATAGCAATATTTCCATTTACGTATTCTATACTATCATATTTAGGTTCAGCTATTATTTCTCCTTTCAGATTGATAAGACCTGCACCGCTATCAGTATAGTATTCAGCCCCTCCATTTTTAAAGGAGCCTACCTCCTTATTAGTAAACTCAATCGGAATCACTACCTCATTTTTTGGATTGATATACCCCCATTTACCATCTTTGCGTACCGAAGCCAAACCTTCGCTAAAATTATTAACTTCTTCATAATCAAAGGGAACTATTACCTTGCCATAGCCATCTATATAGCCCCATTTACCCCCTTTTTTAACCCCAAAAATAGCATTACCACTCCAATTGTTTATAAAACCATCATAGGTGTCTAATAAATTACCATTCAAATCATAGACCATATAATTACATTCCTTACGCACACCTACTATGTAAGTGTTGTCAGAAGGTTCAATCACATAATTTTGAATCACATAATTATCAAAATCTTGAATAACAGGTTCTCCTTTAAGGTTGATATACATATAATTTCTACCTTTTTTTACTCTAGCTACACCTTGTTGAAAATCAAATGCATATTGATAAGTAGGAGGTATCACCCATTCATTTTTAGTATTGATATATCCTGCGTTGTTGTCGTTCAATTCTGCTACAATAGGAATATTGTCATCTATCTTATCCGTGTAAACCCAGTGATAGCTTATAGGGATAATTTCTTTTCCTTCAGAGTTAAAAAGACCTGCTTTTTCATTAAGTTTTACAGTATAGCCATTTTTATTAGAGTTTATTTTGTTGTATTTTAAGGGCAAGATTACGGCACCTTTTTCAGAAACCACCCCATACTTTCCATTCTTCTTAACAATAAACTGACCTTCACAGCCAAGTTCTATAGAGTTATAACCCCCTTTAAGAACGAGTTGTAAATTTTCGTTATATATCGAACAGCCTTTTGTTTTACTACAAGCAATGAAGTATGGTTGTTTTTCTTCTATAGAATTAAAAGTAGGGGCTAACACTGTTTTTCCCTGCAAATCTACCAATCCTTGCTTGCCATCTTCATCAAAGATGACGTATTTAGGTTGTGCCAAAGCCGTAAAGCCACACAACAGCAAGGTTAGTTTTAATAAAAAATGGATTTTTTTCATTGTGTTTTTTAATTTACTGATTTGTTTTCAACTTTGCCAAAGTGTGAAACTTTGCCAAAGTGTAGTGACGCAAGGGTGATTGTTTTATTCGGTACGAGTTATAAGTTCGCGCCAGTGGTGGGTAAAAAAGGCTTCTCTTCTAATGTTTCTAAATTGAGTGTGCTAAGGTTGTAATTTTTATCTATCAACAGCAATGAATTGTTGAGAAACTCACTAAACCCTACTCTTCCTAATTTGTATTTTTTGTATGAAAAATCATTGCGATTGACGATGAACAACCAATTGCCATCTAACAAATAGACCGCTATGTAATCAGGATTATCAGAAAGACATATTGAAAAAAGTGTTTTACCACTAAGTTTTTCTTTTTCTTTAAAATTGATACGCCAAACTTCCTCGTCCTCATTGTTCATATACACTAAGATATTACTGCCTAAATAGTAGTAACCTTTGTTGTCGCAAGCTACTTTACAATCAAATATACGTATTTTTTTATCAGTAGGTACGGCTGAGAACGCAAGTGTATCAAAGTTGAATTTGTACAGATTAGGCTGTTTGAAAGCACTAAAATACACCGAATTACTCTCAGGATGATAAGCAGTGTTACCCCATTGTGTTTTTTCGTCGAGAGTAGCTATTACTTTACCCGTTTCGGCATCTACACAAAAAGGGTTTCCATAAATATTCTTATAAATATCGCTTTTAGTTACTGAAAATACTTTGTTACCTTCTCTATCAAGACAAGGATAGATAAAAGTATGATTAGAAATGGTATTTATTACAGTTCTCTTGTCAACATCAACCATAAGTAATGGTTCATTAGTTCTAATATCACGAGAAACAGCTATCGTTTTCCCATTATCAGCTATTGCTCTAACCATATAATCCTTGTACAAAGAGTCTTTTAGCACACAAAATGCTTCTTCTTTATTAAAATCCCGACACCAAATACCCTCTTTTCCGAAGTAGTATCCACGCCAAAAATACATTCGTCTGTTACTAAAATCTGTAATTATACTCATTTTATTGATTTGTCAATTTACTAATTTATTGGCATGAGTTACAAGCTCGCGCCAGCGGTGGTTTTTCTTCCTGATTTGTTTTCAACTTTGGCAAAGTGTGAAACTTTGCCAAAGTGTAGTGACGCTTTTCTTACCTCTTACCTAACTCAAATCGTATTTTCTTAGCATTCTTTAGCGCCTCGTGGCTGATAAAATAGGATTTGTAAGGTTTGTCGTCGATGTAAATGCTCTTAATGTAAATGTTTTCAGGCGATGCATTACTTTCTATTACCAAATCACCAGCAGGATAATACTGCGGATTGCGTTTGAGGGTGATTTTGGTAAACTTAGGCGAGGTGAAAGTGTAGTTAGGCTCGGCAGGAGTAATAGGATAAAAACCTGCCATTCCATAAATGAGCCAAGCCGACATTACCCCTGTGTCTTCATTGCCTGGGAGTCCCGCAGGTTTGTTTTGAAAATACTCATTGATGAGTTGGTCTATTTTCTGTTGGGTTTTCCACTCTTTGCCTTTAAGGAAGTTGTAGAGATACGGATAGGCAATATCGGGTTCGTTTGCCATATCGTACTGCTTGCTGTCGAAAATATGGTCGAGTTGCTTTTCAAAAGGTTTTTCACCGCCCATTAGCTTGATCATTCCTTTCACATCGTGGGTTACCATATATACGTATTGCCACGCATTGCCCTCTATATAGCCCACGTTTTCTTCAAAGTTAGCTCCACTTTCGGGGTTGAAAGGTGCATACCACTTGCGATTGGCGTGACGCGGACGCAATAAATGGGTTTCTTTGTCGAATAATTTTCTATACGAATAGGCTTGTTTGTTAAACTTCTCGTAATCGGCTTTTTTGCCTATTTTTTTAGCTATTTGCGCAATGGCAAAGTCGGCAACATTGTACTCTTGGGTAGTAGATACAGGTCCTCTTACCCCTCCATCTACACTCAGGTAGCCCAATTTCCAATACTCTTTCACTCCTGGGCGTATAGGGTTGTTTTCAAGCGTATTTGCCCCTTTGAGCATCGCCTCGTAGGCAGTTTGTATATCAAAATCGGTGAGACCGCGCAGGTAAGTATCAGCTAATACTATGCTGGCAGGGTCGCCTACCATCGTAAAGGTTTCGGTAGAATTGAGTTCCCATTTGGGTAGCCAACCGCTTTCTTTATAGATGTCGAGCATCGTGCGCACCATTTGCAGTTGCTGTTCGGGGTAGAGCAGGGTAAGCAATTGGTGGTAATTGCGATAGGTATCCCAAAGCGAGAACACCGTATAACGCTGGTGATTTTTGCCTATTTTGTTAGTCTTGCTCTCAGGGTAATCGCCATTCACATCGTTGAGGAGATTTGGGTGAATAAGCGCGTGATACAGAGCCGTGTAGAAGATAGTTTTCTGCTCATCAGTACCTCCTTCTACGGTAGCGCGGAGTGCATCGTTCCACGTTTGGCGTGTAGTGGCATACACCTCGTCGAAAGTGCGGTTGCCTATTTCTTTTTCAAGGTTTTCACGAGCGTTGGCAATGCTCACGTATGAAATGCCTACTTTGAGTTCCACGACTTCCTCTTTATCAAATTTATAACGGAAATACGCCCCTATACTATCGCCTACTACCTCGCGAGCGAATTGTTCTTTCAGACGAGTTTCGCCATTGTACCACATCCATTGGGCTTCCACCCCTTGGTGTTTTTCTGGCTGATGCCAAACGCCATACGAAGGGGCTACTTTGTTCACTTTAGCTACAAAATACACCGGATAAGCTAGCTCCGGACTGTTATAGCAGAAAGTCCCTACCATACGCATTCCTTCCACCTCAGTAGGTGATACGAATTTCAGCATTGCGCCTTTCTCATTGGTGAGTCCGAGTCCGAGATTGATGAGCAAATTAGCTTCTCCTTTAGGGAAGTGATAACGAGTGATACCTGCACGGGTGGTGGCGGTAGCTTCAGTTTTGATATGGTATTTAGTGAGGAAATTGCTGTAATAACCCGCTTTAGCGACTTCTTTTTGGTAAGTAGAGCCGTATTTTAGGTGATTAATTTCCAATTTACCAGTGGTAGGCATCGTGATAATCACCCCGAGTTCAGGACAGCCCACCCCGCTGAGATTCACGTGAGTAAGCCCCGTGAAGAATTTATTTTCATTTACATAAGGATTAGAAAGCCAGCGACTATCTTTTTCAAGCGGAGCTTTTACGCCAGTAGTATCAAAAGCCACGTTAAAGGGCGAAATGCTAAGCATACCGCGAGGAGCAATTGCGCCAGGGTGGGTAGCACCAAAGTTAGAAGTACCAATCAGTGGATTGATATAATCCACAGGTTGTTGTTGAGCGTGTAGTGATAAAGCCACCCACAGAGTGGCAAAAGAAAGAAGTTTCTTCATTCGTTCAGAACTCTAAATGGTTAATTAGGCTACAAATGTACGATTATTTTCTGAAGTTACAACCTTGTTACCTTATTTTTTCTAAGGTAGCTCCAAGGTAGCTCCAAGGTTGTTCTATGGTCGCTCTAAGAATGCTCTATTGATGAGATTATAAGACACATCAACAGTATATGCGTTTAATAATAAGGTTTTGGCATTCCTTCCTAACATTTCTATATCAGAAGCTAACAATTTATCAATGGTTTGTTGCATCTGTTTTAAATCGCCTGAAAGCACTTTGTACCCGCATTGTGCTTCCTCAATTACGTCTCCTATATCGGTATGAGGGTCGGTAGTAGCAATCACGGGGAGTTCCATTTCGAGGTAAGAGAGCAAACGCGAAGGGAAATTAGGAATTGTAAAGCGTTTGTCTAAGAAAATAAGCCCTACATCGCAAGAAGAAAGCAAGTGGTCGTAATCATCTTTTGGAAGAGAAGATAAGAGCATTGCATTTTGAGGTTTTTGCTGTTCGAACCAGATTTTAATTCTGTGGTATTCGGTGCCATTACCTACTATAAGGAAGTAAACATCTTCATTTTTAGTAGCTTGTATTGTTTCTAATAGAAAATCTAAGCCCTGAGGTTTACCGAGATTTCCCCCGTATACAAAGATTTTCTTGTCAAGGGGAAGGTGGTATTTTTGCTTAATAGCCTTGCGTTTTCCTTCACTTTTGTCAAAAGAAATAGGCGTGATACTATTAGGGTTGATTTCTACTTTTTGTTGTGGAATTTGGGGGTGATGACGCAACAAGAAATCTACATTTGCTTGAGACATACACCCTATGGTATCTGAGATTTGATAGAGTTTTTTTTCTTTTTTGACGAAGATTTTATGCAAGAAGCTACCTTCTTTCATCAAGCCTAAGTCTACTGCATTCTGCGGAAAGATATCTTTCAAAAGCAGATAAGTATATGCTTTATCGCGTTTTTTAATGTAAGAAATAGGCTTCAGCAAAGTAATGGGAGGAGTGGTATACAGCACCATATCAAACTTCTCATCCGATAGATATTTTTTAATAGCCCATAAATATTGATACTCAATAGCTATAGTGCCTATCCCTTTTTCTAAGATATTAGTTTTCTGTATGTTAAAGGTTTTTACTTGCAGAAGCTTTACGCCATTGGTTTCTATCAGCCGAGTAGGGATTTTTCTACGACGCTCTAAAGGGGTAACTATAGTAATATTATGACCTTGATCGCGAAATTCTCGCAATAGGTCTTGATAAATACCGCGTTCCTCAATAGTATTGATTTCTGATAAAGTGAGAAAAAGAAGATGCATTATCTATATATTTTCTTGCCAAACGACTCTTTTGATATAATCAGTATACGAAATGATGATACGCACTACTTTTTCGGATACATTAGGCATTGAATAATCGGCTACGGGGCGATAGTTGCGCACTTCGCCTACCGTTTGTTGCAATACGTGCGCAAGTCCTTGCATAATGCGATCGGGGTGCAAACCTACCATCATTACAGAAGCTTCTTCCATTGCTTCAGGACGTTCGTGAGCTTCACGAAGATTTAAGGCGCGAAAATTCAGTATAGAAGATTCTTCTGAAATCGTACCAGAATCACTTAGCACTACATAAGCTTTCTGTTGTAAAGCATTGTAATCGTGAAATCCTAAAGGTTTTAGGAATTGTATTTCGGGGCGCATTGCTATTTGTCTCTTGTCTATCATATTGCGAGTGCGCGGGTGAGTAGAGACAATGATGGGGTAATGATACTGCTCGGCGATTGTATTGAGAGCATTCATCAGGTTAGTAAAGTTTTTTTCGGAATTGATATTTTCTTCGCGATGGGCTGATACTACAAAGAATTTACTTTCCTCTAAACCTAAAGTTTGTAGCACTTTTGATTTTTGAATCTCAGGCAGATAGTGGTGTAGCACTTCATACATAGGAGAGCCTGTTTTGATAACTCTATCGGCAGGAAGTCCTTCTCTGAGGAGGTACTCACGGGCGATACTTGAATAGGTGAGATTGATGTCGGAAATATGATCTACGATTTTTCTATTAGTTTCCTCGGGTACTCGTTGGTCGAAACAGCGGTTGCCTGCTTCCATATGGAAAATGGGTATGTGTTTTTTCTTGGCTGGGATTGCACACAGGCACGAATTGGTATCGCCTAACACTAGAAAAGCATCGGGCTGGAGTTTATCTAATAGGGGGTCTATCTTGATGAGGATGTTACCAATGGTTTCGGTAGCAGTTTTCCCTGCTGCTTCGAGGAAATAATCGGGTTTGCGAAGTTGTAAATCTTCAAAAAAGATTTGATTGAGCTCATAGTCGTAATTTTGACCAGTGTGCACAATGATATGTTCTATGGCCTCAGAAGCATCTAAGGCTGTGAGGACGCGAGATAAACGGATAATTTCGGGGCGAGTGCCCACTACGGTTACTACTTTTAATTTTTTCATACTTTTAGAAAATAAGTATCGGCATTATCGGGGTTATATGGTTCATCAATCCAGAAGATAGTGTACAAATCATCATTTCCTATGTTGGTAATGTTGTGAGTGTACCAAATAGGCATATCTACATAAGCAGGTTCGTTGCCATCTAAATAGAAATCTAATACTTCTTGAGTATCTATTTTTCGCAACTGAATTAGGGCTTTTCCTTTGATAACGGTAAAACGTTCTATTTTGCGGGTGTGGTAATGATTGCCTCGAGTGATATGCGGGTGAGTGGTGGAAAAAGAGCACTGACCTCCAATTCCTAAACGAATGACTTCTACAAAGGCTCCACGGTCATCGGTATGTTGAGTGAGTTTGACAGGAAAATGGCTCTTATGATCTATATATGAGCGAAAGGTATTGAATAGGTTGTGCTCAAAAGGATTTTTAAGGATGGGTATTTCTCCTTTCTCTAAATAGCTCGCTTTAAAGTCTTCCAAAAGTGTTAATACTTCTGATACTTTTTGAGTGCTGGTGTGAGGAACATATAAACTTGCAGTACCTTTTTCTGCACGTATTTCGTTGATGATAAACATCACGAGTTCTTGTACATAAATGAGGTTTACTTCAGCATCGGTAGCGATGGTAGGGGTTTGCCCGTGAGTGAGTTGATAGCAGAAAGTTGCAATAAACGAGTTGTAAAATGGCTTGCCAAATGCACCAAATACATTGGGAATGATCAGTCCTGTAGTTTTTCCTCCACAGTTTTTTGCCCAATCATTTAGAAGCTCTCGCGCTACACGTTTAGATTTTCCATATAGGTTTTCTCGTTCTTCTTGAGTAGAGGATGATATAAAAACGTGTGCCTTACTTTCAGTTTTTTTAAGTGCTGTTATGAGCTTTTGAGTAAGAGCTACATTAGTGTCATAAAGCTCTTGTTCACTCTCGTGTCGATTGACAGCTGCCAAATGCACTATCACATCACATTGAGCTACAAACTGTGTTAATGTATCCTCACTTTCAAAATAAACATCCTCAAAAGGGATACATTTAAACTCGTTTGGATAAAGCTGAAGTGTGTTGTATAAATGACTTCCTATAAAACCTTTTTGCCCTGTAATACCTACTCTTTTCATCTGTTTAATATTTTTGCCAATCTACCCATAAATCTTTGTCGTAACGCCAACTATCTTCATAGGCTTCAGGAACTCTTTTCCCTGAGAAAACTAATAGAATACTCCCATCTTCTCCTGCTTTGATACAGTTGGCATAGCCTTCAGGCACACAAACTATCTTACTGTCTTTTTCGCTGAGAGGTATAATATCGGCTACCAAATCTGTAGAAGGTTGTTCCCAATTATCTATTTGCACAAGAGCTATGGTAAAACTGCCTTTCACACAATAAAACCATTTCTTTTCGTGTTGATGCCCATGCCATCCACGTACTACGTTTTTATCGGGATGATGGATAAAATAAAAGCGTTCGACCCCCTCAAAAACAAAGTCGTTTAACGAACTTATTTGTCCTCGGTGGTCTGTAAAGATTTCTCCTTGTATGGTTTTTACTTCAATCATTGTATGTCTTCTTGTATTTCTTTTAGTTTTAGCAATAATTCTTTCATTCCTTCCACATCCAAGCGAGTAGTGTTATGAGAGTGATAATCTTCTATAATCGATATACTTTCTTGCCCATCTTTAAAATACTTGTCGTAATTCAGGTCGCGAGTATCACACGGTATGCGGAAATAGTTACCCATATCTTCAGCGCGAGCCATTTCTTCTCGAGCTACTAAAGTCTCATACAATTTTTCGCCGTGGCGAGTGCCTATAATCTTCACTTCAGTATTTTTATTGTAGAGCTGTTTGAGCGCTTCGGCCAATACGGTAAGGGTAGCCGCTGGGGCTTTTTGCACGAAGAGGTCGCCATTATGTCCATTTTCAAAAGCATAGAGCACGAGGTCTACTGCATCATCCAAGGTCATCATAAAGCGGGTCATATTGGGGTCGGTTAGGGTGATGACTTTGTCGTCTTTCATTTGGTCTATCCATAGTGGGATTACAGAACCTCGTGAAGCCATTACATTGCCATAACGTGTGCAACAAATGGTGGTCTCTCCTCTCTCTCCCAACTGTCTTCCTTTGGCTATGGCTACTTTCTCCATCATTGCCTTAGAGATGCCCATTGCATTGATAGGGTAACAAGCTTTATCTGTAGAGAGCACTACTACATTTTTTACTTTATGTGTAATGGCTGAGTTGAGTACGTTTTCTGTGCCCAATACATTAGTATTTACTGCTTCTAAAGGGAAAAACTCACACGAAGGCACTTGCTTGAGGGCAGCAGCGTGGAATACGTAATCTACTCCTGCCATTGCTACATCTACTGAAGCTCTATCGCGCACATCGCCTATATAGAACTTCACTTTAGGGTTTTGCAAGGCGTGACGCATATCGTCTTGCTTTTTTTCATCACGTGAAAAGATGCGTATCTCTTTAAAGTGATCGGTAGGCAAAAAACGTTGTAATACGGCATTCCCGAAAGAGCCTGTGCCTCCTGTGATAAGAAGGATTTTATTCTTTATTTCCATTATTATGATTCCAATCGCTGGATTAACTCTTTTATTTTATTAGTAATCTTTTGTACTGTTGGCCGTTCCTCTTTGCTGATAGCTTGCTGAAAGGCTTGTTCAATAGCTTTTTCATTTAGCGGGTCAAAAACAATACTTGGTTCACATATCTCGTGCATATAAGGCAAATCTGCCCCTATTATTTTACATCCACATTCTATAGCCTCTACAATCCCCAGTCCAAAACTCTCTGCTAATGAAGGAAAGATATGATATTCTGTGCGCTGATACACCTCTACAAGGGTTTTTCTATCTACAAAACCTATATTCTCTATAGGAAATCCTTCTGCAATACGATTGTCAATCAATTGCGCGAGTTCAGGAAATTTATCTTCATCTATTGTTAATATGAGAGTGCCTTGGCGATGTTTGCTATAAAAACTGCAAAAGGCATCAATAAGGCGTATGTGGTTTTTATAGGGCGTCCCTGTGCTTGCAAAGATAAAACTATTTTTTATTTTAGAAAAACTCTTTGTCAAATCTTCATTCCTATAAAAAGGTAGAAGCTTAATTTTTTGACCACTGATAAACTTCTTTTTTTCAATTCCTGCTTGCATCAATGGGGTTTGCACCCATAACTCATCTGTATTCTTTAGTAAATGTCTGAAAATACGTTCTTTTATACAAAAACTTATATATTCTTTCAAAGGTAATTCTTTTGAAATTTTCAAATACATTGGCTGATGAAAGTAAGTATATACAGGTATTTGTAGTTTCTTTTGAGGGGCTAAATTTCCAAAACAAAACACTTTACTAAATTTCGTACTATGTTTTTGATAAAAAAAATAGCGTTTCTGTAATGAGGCTGAAACATATCTCACTATATTAGTAGACTTTATATTATACGGCTTGCTTTCTACTCGCTTATCAAGCAGATAGTAAATAGGTAGATTAGTAGCTTCTAAATGTTCTACTAGATAATCTAAAAGAACTTTTCCTCCTCCATTATTGATATATAAGGCATCTATAAGTATCATTTCAGTTGTTTGTATAAAGTAATGTATTGCTCAGCTACAGCTGTAGCGGTATATTTTGTCAAATTCTGCTTCCCTTTTGCTATGAGTGCTAATTTTTCAGTTTCCGATGCCTCCAAAAGGGTCTGTATAGCTTGCCGTATAGCCTCTACTGAATAAGGGTCTACTAAAAGCCCTCCGCCTCCACAAAGTTTGTCCATAGGGGCTATTGACGAAGTTATAACCAATACATTCTGTGCTTGTGCTTCCAATATAGGCAACCCAAATCCCTCATAGTAGGAGACAAATAGGAGTATATCTGTTTTTTTATAAAGCGCTAAAAGAGCTTCTTCTTCTATGTTTACATAGTTCTTATAAACGATTTTATGTGCTTTCAACAAGGCTTCTTGCGTAGCCGAAAGGTGTCCTACTATGTCAAGTGCTATATCCAATCCTTCTAAGGCTTCAATAGCGCGTTCTATATTCTTATTCTCTCGAGTACCTACGATAAGTATCTGTGTAGTAGCATTGTCTTTGAGCGCATCGATAGGATTGATAGCCATCGTAATGCAGTTGGGCACTACTACTACTTTATGAGCTACCGAAGGCATCAAACGGCAGATTTCTTCTTTTGTCTTTTCTGATATAGCCGTGATGATTTGCACCCGCCTAAAAGGCAAATATACCCAAAAGAGTTTATATACCAAAAAACGTAAAAAAGGTAAATTCCTATATAACCCCAAATCGTGTACAGTAAGTACTGTTTTTCGGTTTTTTAACCCGATAACTGAAAAGTGTATATCTCCTGTTATATGTACTATGTCGTCTTTTGCTACTTGTCTTCTAAAGAAAAAAATTGCTTTTAGCACATTCCACAAACCATTGCTATAGGGGTTTTCTACTTCTTGAAAACTAACGCCCTGTGCGGTGATAGCTTCTTTTATAAAGCCGAACAACCGCTCTATACTACGCTCATTAGGATTTCGTTTTCTATTAAAAAATGTTATCTTCATCAGTACATATTTCGTTCATACTGTTGGTTATACCACAGCGATTTATAAGGCTTAAACAAATCTGGATACGCCTTAATAGAATTGTGCATCATCCAGATACTCAATGCAAAAACTACCGACACACACAATGCTCTCTGCCAACGCTCTTTCAATATGTAAAGAACTGATGTCAGTAGCACTCCCTCTACTATGTTGAAATACATACTTCCTCTACTCACTATGATCGATAACGAACTACCAAAAAGCAAGTAGAGTACAAGTGATATCAAATACCCATTCAGTAGCAGGTTGTAATACGGATATACCTTTTCTACCTTATCTCGTATCCATAAGAAAAATATCACAAATATCGCTCGTTTGGCTATCCCTATAAGGCTCAATGGCACTACCTCTGAAGTAATATATGACATCGCCTTCAGTTGTAAAGTTTCTGAAAAATATCCTACAAATCGAAATAAATGCAACGGTACATTAGTATATCCAAATACCATAGCTCCCAGCAAAATACCTACTACTACCTGCCATTGTAGCTTTCGGTTTAAAAAATAATAAACACTCCCTAATACAGCCGTCGTATGAAAAGTTATAGAAGCTACTACAACTCCAAAAAACCACTTGTTGCGCGCAATTACTAGTGTCAAACTGTAAAAAATAAAAGCCACTGCTAGTAGTTGCCTATTAGATCCTACCATTCCCAAACTCGAAGCAAACAAAAACAAATAACTGCTAATAGGGTATTGGGTAATTCTCTTTAGCCCATAAATTATAAAATAATAGTATATCAAAGCATGCAAACACAAAAACACACTATAACTATGCGTAAACAAATGTACTACCCAATTCAATAACAAATACCCTTGTTCCATATAGTAAGTCCGCCCATCATAATTTATATACCCTTGTATAATTTGGTTTGATGAACTACTTATATTGTCAAAGATTATTTTATAGTTATCCCAATCTGTACCTGTACGCCATCGTAAACCTATCAAAAATACAGATAATAGGTATGTACTCAAAAGCAAATACTTTTGCAATAAAATATTTTCTTTTTTAAAAACCTCTAAAAAAGAAAATACTAATAAAATAACCAGAAATGATAGATATATCTCCATAAATAAACTAAAACGACAATAGTTTGCGCTTATTGCTAACATACATACAATAAACCATCTCACAAATTGCAGACAAAGCTATAGTTACTCCTATTGCCAATACTGTTTTTCTAAAAATTATACTTATTATACCACACAACACAAAACTTATCAATGCCACAAGTTGTGTCTTTGTAATAAGATAGTTCGAATTATTAGGAATAAATACAAAATTAGTATAAGCTCCTACTACTAACCTACTCATAATAGTAGTGCTTAAAACTACACTCATAGCATAAGCATCAGTCATAGTGCTCCCTCCCATCAAAATTACTATATATTTTCCAAAAAAAAGAAATGCCAACAACACTAAAAATGATACTGATAACTCCCATATTATAACCTTTCTAGTTGTCAACACATCATTTTTTACTACTAATTTAGGAAATATTACTGTATTTATACTCATAAACAATATACGTGGTACATAAGTAATTTTATTTGCCAAATCATATACTGCTACCGCATGCATACCTATAAAACTTCCTATAATTACAGGAATACTATACTCTTTTAAAGTACCTGCCAGATAACTATAAAAAAAAGGTAAGGAATCCTTAAAAACCTTCCTTAGTTTCCTTACAGAAACCCAATAAATCCTCAAATCATAGTGTAAATATACTATTAAAAAGGATACTATTCCTCCTAAAAATGTAGTTCCTGCTATGATAAAAGCATATAATATCAAATCTTGCTCCTCTCTTACAAAAATAAATATAAATGGCAAACTCAATATTTTTATACCCAATTGAACCATTGTTACCACCCGCATCTGTTGTATCCCTTGAAAAAACCATTGCGGAAAAGCTATATAAAAATATACAACACTAAAACAGCTTATAAATATCCATTTATTGTTCCAAAACAAAGGAATACTGATTAATAATATAGTAAAAACTATTACCGAAATCAAAAATAAATAGTTCTTAGCCGTAAAAACCTCCGATAATACTCGCCTAAGATTCTCTTTATTAGCTACATTCTCCGCAATAAGCTTTGTTGCTGGCAAATCAAAACCAAAATTGATGAAAAATATAAAATAGGTAGCTATAGAAGTCGCAAACACGTGCAATCCATACCCCTCTCCCCCTAAAACTCTTATCAAATAAGGATAAAGTAGCAAATAAAAAAGCGAATTTAATACCTGCAAAAGGGTCATAAAAAAATAATTCTCTACTATCTTCTTATTATTCTTTATAACTCCCCCTATTTTTTTTATATATTGTCTCATCTTAGCTTAGCTCTTATCCAAGAAAAGCGACCTAATTATTAGACCGCTTTCTTTTATCTTCTCTTATCCAACTGTTCAAACATCGAGTTATTACTTTTAAACTCTTTTACTATCTGTTTCAATAGCCGCACCACTGCCACCTTGTCTTCCTCTTTCGCTACCTTATACATCTCTGTAGTAAAAGTGTCTATCTCTGCAAACGACATCGGCGGGTCTTTGCTGATCATTATTTTATTATGGTGTGTAGGCATTGTTCTAGTGCTATCACTTAGCAATTCTTCATATAGCTTCTCCCCTGGGCGCAATCCTGTATATACTAACTTAATATCTACATTAGGCTCAAATCCCGATAACTTAATCATACGCATCGCAAGATTGAGTATCTTCACCGGTTCTCCCATATCAAATACAAATATTTCCCCTCCTTTGCCCATCGTGCCTGCTTGCAACACAAGCTCACAAGCTTCCGATATGGTCATAAAATAGCGTACTATATCAGGGTGAGTAATGGTTACAGGACCTCCTTTTTCTATCTGCTTCCTAAAATGAGGTATTACCGAACCGTTAGAACCCAACACATTGCCAAAACGAGTAGTGATAAAAGTCGTCATATTGCCTTCTTTGTTTTGCAAAGCCTGCACAAAAAGCTCTGCTACTCGCTTTGAAGCTCCCATCACATTAGTCGGGTTTACCGCCTTATCTGTAGAAATCATCACAAAATGAGGCACTTTATAAGCACTCGCCAAAAGCGCCACATTCTTAGTCCCTTGTATATTCACCAAAGCCGCTTCGTGCGGATTTTCTTCTATCATTGGCACGTGCTTATAAGCCGCTGCATGATATACTACCGAAAATTGATGCGCCTTAAATACACTCTCCAAGCGCTCACAGTTCGTAATATCAGCCAATACAAACTCAAATGCTATATCTGGATAACTCTCCTTGAGCTCCAATTCTATATCATATAAAGGCGTCTCCGCTTGGTCTAGCACTACCACCAAAGCAGGCGAAAACGAAGCTATCTGTCGCACCAATTCACTACCGATAGAACCCGCTCCTCCCGTTACCAATATACTCTTGTGATAATGTTTCTCCCGCACCTCTTCATTGTCAAGCACTATCTGCTTCCTCCCCAAAAGGTCTTCTATCTGTATATTGTGCAAACTAAACTTCTCTTTCTCTGGCCGCAACTTCTGCAACGCCGGTGTCTTCAATATCTGCAACCCTTTGTCTAAACAAATGTTCACCCAAAAACTCATCTCCTCTTTAGAAAGATGATTCTTGTTGATAAGCACCCCATCCGCCTCCAATTCCTCTCGCGGAATATCTACAAACTTATCCTTAGAGATTATAGGCCTGCCCAATAAAGTAGCTTGCTTGGGGTTCATTCGCCCCGTAAGAAAGCCCACTACCGAGTATGGAATTACTGCATTCCCTATAATCCCATTGGCAAAAGCCACCGCTTCATCATCTATCCCCAATATAAGAATTCGCCTTTTAGAAGTACGCCTATTGATTTCCTTTATCAAATAAAAAAACTCTTTTACCGATAACCTAAATACAAAAAGAATAATAAATGATACCGTAAAATATATCAACAATATAGGATTTAACAGCACCTTCTCTCCTATCGTCTGCATGCTTATCTTATTAGCAATAAACATCGCTATCACTGTACAGCCACTTGATAACAGTATCCTAAATAAATCCCGAAATGTAGAATACCTTATAATCCCCGAATAGGTGCGAAATATTATCATAAAAAAGAGATTTACCCCTATCACCAGAAAATAACGCTTGTAAAACGGTATGCTCTCTGGTATGTAAACCCCCAAACGCTCTACTACAAAAAACGAAAAGTAAAGCGCCAACGAAAGCAAACACACCTCTATACACACCACTATCCACCGCGGCGTATATCGCGCAGTAGCCAAATTTACTAAGGTGCTATCACTATATGTGTGTCTACTCAACATATTTCTATTCACTATCCTAAAGCGCCTTCTGAACGCTTTTTTTTATTTATCTACTTATAGATTTTACATAGAAAATCGCACAAAAGTACAAACTTTCTACATTATATCATAATTTAACGCCCATTTTCTTCAAAACGCCCGCAATGCGCTCCCTATCTCCTTCTGTGAGATTAGACCCCGAAGGTAAACATAATCCTTTGTCAAACAGCTCCTCACTTACTTTCTCCCCATAATAAGGAACTCCCGAAAATACAGGTTGCAAATGCATTGGCTTCCATAAAGGACGTGATTCTATATTTTCTTCTAAAAAGGCTAAACGCAAGTCTTCCCTATCAAAACCCACTTTCGCCTTGTCTATCACAATAGCCGAAAGCCAATGATTAGAAAAGAAATCTGAGCTAGGCTCTCTCAATAACTCTATCCCCTCTGTATCTTTGAACATCAATTCATAAAAAGCATACATCTCTCGGCGGGCTTCAATGCGTTGTCCCAATACTTCCATCTGCCCACGACCTATCCCCGCCGTAATATTGCTCATACGATAGTTATACCCTATGTGCGAATGCTGGTAGTGAGGCGCATTATCGCGCGCTTGTGTGCTCAAAAACACTGCCTTATCCTTCTCCGCTTGACTGTGGCACACCAAAGCGCCTCCTCCCGAAGTCGTAATGATTTTATTCCCGTTGAATGAGAGTACTCCAAACCTACCAAAAGTGCCACAAGCTCTGCCTTTATAAGTGCTCCCTAAAGCCTCTGCAGCATCTTCTATTAAAGGAATGTCATACTTCTCACATAGGGTGAGCACTTCATCTACCCGAAAGGGCATCCCGTAGAGAGATACTGCTATTACCGCCTTCGGCTTCTTGCCTTTTTTGATACGGTCTTCAATAGCTTCTTCCAAAAAAACAGGCGATATATTCCACGTTTCCTCTTCCGAGTCTACAAATACAGGCGTTGCTCCTTGATACACTATAGGATTAGCTGAAGCCGAAAATGTCATCGACTGGCAGAGTACCTCATCTCCCGCTTGCACCCCACACTCTATAAGTGCCAAATGCAAAGCTGCCGTACCTGACGATAGTGCCGATACTTTCACTCCATTGCCCAAAAAGTGCTGTAAGTCTTCTTCAAAGCCGTTTACATTAGGCCCCAAGGGCGCTACCCAATTTTCCTCAAAGGCTCGGTGAATATATTTAAGTTCGTTACCTCCCATATGAGGCGATGAAAGCCATATTTTCTCTTTCATAATATTATTTATTGTACACTGTATCCCCCATCAACTGATAAATCTACTCCTGTAATCCATCGAGATTTCTCTCCAAGCAGAAAAACTACTGCATTAGCTACATCTGTAGCTGTTCCCAGTCCTAGAGGATGCATATCTTTTATCTTCTGTACATTCTCCTCACTAATACTCTCTAATATTTTTACCGACATATCTGTAGTTACCATTCCTGGAGAAACACAATTCACTCGTATTTTTTTGGAAGCCAACTCCAATGACAATGAGCGCATCACTCCTACCATCGCGTGCTTACTCATCCCATAAGCTACCTTTGCCATTTGCCCTAAATGTCCCATTACCGAACTGATAAATACAAATGACCCTCCTTCTTTATCAAAATTCCCCTTCTTCAGCAAAAACTTCGATATTGATAAAATAGGATACGTATTCACCTCCATTACATTCTCAAGACTTTCCTTCTTTAGCAATTTAAAAGGAACTGTCGCTTCCATCCCTACACTATATACAAATCCGTTATATGCTTTCCCATCTTTCACACTCTCAAAAAGTGCCTTAGAAAGAGCTTCTTCATCCGTCACATCTACCGAAAATATCTGATGATTCTCTCCCTTTAGAGTGCCCTGCACCTGTTTCAATTTAGAAAAATCTCTAGAAAAAAGTACTACTTCAGCCCCCTCTTCCGATAAAGAAATCGCTATCGCTCTACCAATCCCCGAAGATGCCCCTACTACTAGTATTTTTTTACCCTTCATAAATTTATTTTTCAATCATTTCTATTATTTTATCCAAAGAAGTCATCTCTGCAATTTCCTCCGGCTCAAATGATTTATTAAAAACCTCTTCCAATTCCACTATCAGATTTAAATGGCGTAATGAATCCCAATTCTCAACCGTTTTTTGTGTGATTTCAGCTGGAAAATCTCTTACTGGCATTTCAAATACTTCTGCCATTATAGATATTACTTTTTCTTTCATACAGTCTTTATTTAAAAATTACAGTATAATAATCTTTTATTTCTACAAAATTTTGCTCGTTATATACATATCGCTTCACCCCTTCTCTATCTTCACTCTCCAACACAAACCCTACCTGTTCCAAAAAATCTCTTGCCATCCCATTCTTCTTTGTAGGAATGTACTCTGCCCTCAAAGGTTTCTTCTTTTGCGCTACAAGTTGTCTCACTATACTCAACAAAACTACCTTCTCTATCTCTCGCCCTAATATCCGGCAACTGAGCAAATAGCTATCCAAAAATAATTGCGCTTCATCTTCATCTACAATACAAGCTATTGTGATACCATTATCACCAAACTTATCTCTCACATTAGCTACATACAATTGGCTCCCTTCTTTTTGCTTCTTTCTCAGCATTTCCTCTGTATAGCGTGCTGTTCGCAAATTAAACTGATTGGTCTTCTGTGTCATTTGTGCCAACCGTGTCAGGTGTAGATCTTCTACTTTATAAATCTCTATCTCAATATCCAAACTCGCTAGATAATCATCTATATTCTGAAACACTTTCTTGCTTTCATTCCTGAAAAAGTTTTCCTTATATTGTTCTGTCTTCCTTACATCTTCCTCCGAAAGCTCATAAGTAATAAAGTACGTGTTATACACCTGCCAAAAGAAATCTATCAAATCATAGGGCTTCTCCGGAAAATCTGGTACAACTACCTCTGGCAATAATTCCCTTACAAGCGCCCGCTCCATCGGATTATCATCTACAAAAACTATGCTATCTACACCTATATTCAGCTCTTCTGCTATAGATTGTATATTTTCCGCTTTGTTTTGCCAATTGATACGATAAGCCGATAAAACCTTATCATTTATTAAATTATAAGGATTTCCTTGCCACAACTCTTGTATGTCTGTCAAGTTGTTTTTACTGCAAACAGCCAATATAACTCCTTTTTTAGATAGCATCAGCAACAACTCTTGAAACCTACTAAACACCACTCCTGGGTAATCCTGCCCTAATTGCACTCCCAATACACCTTCCTCTCCCAATACGCCTCCCCAAAGTGTGTTATCACAATCCAACACAAGACATTTTTTACGCTTCAAACTAATAAAATCACACTGCTCAGCAAACCACTTCTTAAAAGGCTTTGCCAATTTAGGATTTATGATCATCTGCGAAGTAAAAAAGAAACGCCAATCAATCTCCTCTATCTCTTGTTGGCTGATAAATGTATTGATGTCAATCACCTTTACATTATTCTTCTCTTGTAGCTCTCCCAAAAAAACTTGGTTAAACTCCTGTATCGCTCGCGTGAGCTCTGCGTGTTTCAACTGCCAATTTCGCCGATATTCATTAGCCAACGTGAGAACTATAATCCTCTTATCCACTATAAGCGACGTGATTAAATTTATCCTCGAAGTGATCTCTCCTATTTCTTCTATTTGCTTCTCAGGAGTTTTACTAGGGTCTACTTGATAAAATACTACTATATTATCACAAGGTTCTGTAGGTAATAATACATCTCCATAACCACTAAACGCATAAGAGTGATCAAAAAGATATTCTAACGTATAATTCCTATATACAAAGGTTTTCATCGTTCTAATAATTCTATTAACCCAACTGTAGGGTGATATAAAAAACTGATCTTTCTACCATCAAAAGCCACCGCCGTTACAGGTGCCACTACTACCACAAAACGTTCCTTCTTTAACGTCTCGATAGCTACCTCCAAATCTTCCACTTCATAACAAATATGATATAACGAGCTCCCTACTTTCCCTAAAATCTTACCCACAGGACTCTCGTCCCCAGCAGGCGATACCAATTCTATCAAATGATCATTCTCATTCCTCAAAAACAACAAATGAACACCTTGTATAGGGTCGTGTATAACATCCGTTACTTTCTCATACCCCAAAACAAGAAATGTCCTTGTACTCTTCTCTATATTTTTAGTCGCTAATCCGTAATGATGTACCTTCATTATAATTCAGTTAATGAACAAATATGCGTTTCTGTAATATCCAATGAAGCTGTAGCCCATGAAAGCCCTCCTCCAAAACCACTCACAAGAATTTTTTTATTCTCACTATTCCATCCTGCCAGCTCACTCACAAGGGTAAGCGGTATAGTTGCCGAACTCACATTGCCAAATTTATCCAAGCTAATAGGCACTCGCTCAAGAGGGTACTTCAATTTCTTAGCAAAAAACTCTATCATAAACTTATTGGCCTGATGAAAAACTATAGATCCGTAATCCTCTATACCTTCCCCCGAAAATTCCAATAACTCCTTTATGCTCTTAGGCACTACTCTCAATGTGAAATTAAACACATCTACTCCATTCATATACACCTGCAAGTCATTGCCTATACTATCATCTTCCCGCTTCCTCTCTACTAGACTTTCTAATGTAAATGGCCTACGTGCCCCTCCCCCATCTATACGCACAGCATCCCAGCCACTCCCATCAGTATGCAATACCGACTTAAAATCATAGGTAGGATGCTTCTCCAAAAGCGTCGCCGTACCAGCATCTCCATAAAGCAATGCATTTGTCTTATCCTTAGGGTTTACTATCTTCGAAAAAGTCTCTCCATCCAATAATAACACCCTGTTAATCGTAGGCAAATTCAAATAACTAAACGCCGTAGTAAGCGCATATACATATCCACTACAAGCCAACGATATATCAAAACAAAGCGCATCTTTACTCAATCCCAAACGATGTTGCAAGATAGGAGCCGTCGCCGGTATCTTATAATCAGCCGTTTGCGACATAAATAGCAATAGATCTATCGTATCGCGCTCTATCTCCAAACTATCAAGCAATTGCTCCGCCGCTCTACAACACAAGTCCGATGCACATACATCCTCTGTGGCTATACGCCGCTCTACTATACCTACCGAATCTATAACCTTCTTCAACTCTTCTTCAGGAAATATATGCGACAAACTCTCATTGCGCACTATATCCTTCGGCACACACGCCGAAACCCCTTTGATATATACATTTGGAATATGAATATAAGCCATTACTTTTGTCCCTTTTCTACAATATTATAAATATCTCTTATAGTAGCCGATTTCTTAATATCATTATGAGTAAGTGCTACCTCATACTCCTCTTCCATTACCGCCAACAATCCTAAAGCCGTAATCGAGCTCCATTCATCTATATCTTTAAAAAGAGTATCCATAGTAAGTTCCTCAACCTCTACTTCATCAAAAATAGAAGCAAAATGCTCTAAAAAAATACGTTCATCCATATATTTTTTCCCTTATTAAAATGTTACTTTTATAGCTGGATTTCCTAAATAAGTCCCCTCATCTTTAATATGCCGCAACAAAATAGCCCCTGCCCCTATCGTATTCCTATTCCCTATCTTTTTCTGCTGAATAACACCACTGTTAAAACCAAAAAAATTCTCATCCCCTACTATCACTCCTCCCGATAATTGCACATTAGGACTCAACACATTAAAATTCCCTAAAACAACATCGTGCCCCAAGGTAACCCTCGTGTTAAATATATTAAAACTACCTATCTCTACATTACAACTCACCATACTGTTCATCGCAAAAATATTCCCCTCTCCTAGCAAAACACTACCTCTATCTAAAAATTGAGCCGATGGGTGAATAATATTAGGAAATTTAAGATTATCATTACACAACCTATTCTTAACCAAATGAATATGCTTCGTATTACCTATGGCAATCGCCACCTCCAACGAAAAATCTATCGCATTCAATTCCTCTATCTTCCCCGATGAAATTAAAATATCTTCATTATCATCAAAAAAACCAACAAACTCAAAAGACTCTTGCGCAACAGAAAGCATATCCCTCCAAAGATAATACACCTCCTGCCCAAAGCCCCCTGCTCCTATAATAGCTATTTTCTTTACTCCTCCCTGTTTCATAGTATCCTCTATCTTATATACTTTATCTTATGTATTAATTTGTTTCACTAACGATTTTCTACCTCTTTCCTCAAAAACATCTTCAAATAGTCATACCTCCTCTTATCTAAGCCTCCCCTCTAAACGCTTCCATTGTCGCCTGCCCTTCTTGCGATATCCCTTCCCGTATAAACACCTTCTTCACCGTAAGCAACAGTATTTTTAAATCTAACAAAAACGACAAATGGTCTACATACCATACATCCAACTCAAACTTCCGTTCCCAACTGATAGCATTGCGCCCATTCACCTGAGCCCAACCCGTAATCCCTGGCTTTACCTCATGCCTGCGCTTCTGTGTCTCATTGTATAAAGGCAAATACTCAGGCAATAACGGCCTCGGCCCTATAACCGACATATCTCCTTTCAGCACATTTAGCAGTTGCGGAATTTCATCCAGTGAAGTCTTCCGCACAAAAGCTCCTATTTTCGTAAGCCGTTCAGCATCAGGCAAAAGATTCCCATTCGCATCACAGCGGTCATTCATCGTCTTAAATTTGATAATCCTAAAAATTCGTCCCCCTTTTCCAGGTCGCAACTGGCAGAAAAAAGGCTTCCCGTCATTGGCAAACCACAACCCCACCGTCACCACTACAAAAATAGGACTCAGCAAGATAAAGGCTATCAACGCCACTAAAAAATCTAATACCGGTTTTATAATCCTTTTATACATCACAACCTTAAAAGTATTTACAATGAAGTATATTATCCGTTGCAAAAATAAAAAGAAATAATTCCTTAGCCAAATTTTTAGCGTATTATAACACCTATAAAATACACACCCCTCTCATATACAACTCCTTAACCCCTACCCTACCACAAGCTTACAGAATACTTGGAGAAAGCTCGCAGAAAGCTTGGAGACACCCCCTAAACTAAAACAACAAAAAAAAGAACAAAACCAAACAGTCCCCCGCTCAATCTTGTCCTCTTATAATATATTTTTTGTTCGTTTGTCTACGCAATTGTACGGCTTTCGTTCTATCAATTGCCCATACAGCACGACCCTATCCAGAATACGTATGCACACTCATCTGTGCCGTCGGCAAGTAATTCACCCCAAACCAACAAACCAACAAAAGAATAAACGCCACTCCCACAATCACAAAACTCTGGAAAGGCTTCTTCTCTTTATGATTATACTTGTGATGAAGATACACCAAATACCCCAACCACGTAATAAAAGCCCACGTCTCCTTAGGGTCCCACGTCCAATAGTGCCCCCAAGCCTCCTTAGCCCATAAAGCCCCAAAAAGCAATCCAAAAGTAAGAAACACATACCCCACCTTGATAAGCTGGTCTATAACTGCAAACACACTATGCGTCTCCTTGCCCTTCTTATACCTGTAAATACCGTAAAAAGCCGTCAAAGAAGCCATCCCCAGCATCGCATAAGCAAAAATATAAACTATCACATGCGGAATAAACCACACACTCTGCAACGCTGGCATCAAAGCCTTATTCATCGTATCAGGATGCGTATAAGTAAGCACTACAAACACAATCCCCATCACCGCCGAATAGCTCAACATCCACTTCTGCCTATACAATAAGTAAATCGCATATCCTATCAGCCCCATAAACAACGCATACCATATACGCGTCTCGGCAAGCGTACGCAACGGCGGACGCTCCAAATTCCTCCAAAGTGCTACAATAAAAACTCCAATTACCAAAGTAGCCAATAAATGACTCGCAATACTCGCAAGCCTTAGCCCCTTGTTCTTACTGTAAATAAGCACTCCACCCAATAGCCACAAAGCTACAGATACATAAGTTACTATATCAAAATAATGCCACATCAATAATCTATAATTAATAATTAAACATCCATAACTACTTCCTCACCTGAAAAAGCAATGCTACACCTCCCGCTATAAGCAAGAAAATACCTACATAAACCACCGGCAACCAAGGGTCAGAAATAAGCTCTACTACACTCAATTCCGACCACCTCCCCATACGGTCATCATAACTCACTTGGTAAATACGCCACCCCCCTACACTAATAGGGTGATTTACCTCTATACGCTCCTCAAGAACCTCCTCCGGCTTATCCCTCTGATACACCAATACCTCCGACTGGAATTTGCGCGCCTCAGGTGGCGCCATTACCAGCGTATGCTCCTTGTCCAATTCAATCGCACGTGGCGACAACTGAAAGTTCCCCGCCGATATCCAATCAGTTTTCTTTTTATGCGTACGCAAATCCTCCACCGTTACTTGGGCAGCGTTAGTAGCCCCCCACATCGTGTGATTTACATATGTACTATCCGTATCTGGAATAGCCTTCTCAAGATACTTATGCAAAGTAACTTTCCAATGCTGAAGTGTCATACTCTCCCCTTCCTTTTCCAGCATAAACCCCTGAGGCTTCTCAATAGGCAATGCCGAACCCGTACTATCAATCACAAAGAGTTTATTAGGGTAAATATCTATACTGAACTCTTTAAGCTCTAAAGCCAATGGCAATTGCACCATTTTATTCTCTTCAGTGAAAGCACGCCATTCAGGCTTATCTTTATAAAGGTTCATTTTAAGACGCACAATATCACCCTGACCCAATACTCCTGCAAACATTACTAACCACAACCCAAAATGGTTGAGCAGAAAAGCAATATTCTTAGACTGATAGACCATCGAGCGTTTCAAGATAGAGAACCAAAGATTCATCAGGGCTAAAACAAAGATAATACCAAAATACCACGTTTTAGTAAGGTCGTTTAAACCCAGTTTGCCAAGTATACCACTTAGCTCCTCAGGTTTCACATTGATACTTCCTAAGCCAATGGTAAGCAAGCCCAAGGTAGCAACCGTAACGATAGCAAAAGGTGCTGAGGAAAAGCGTACCACAAAAGTAGTCTTGCGGAAAAGAAAATACACTGCCGTAGTAAGCAATACAAATACAAATCCGCCGATAACGTTATGAGGGAAACTAAACCAGCTCTTGCTGATACTCCCCACAGTGATTTGCAATACAAGTCCTACTACAAGAGATATGCACGCTACTAAGGTAGCAAAAGGATATTGTTTCATAGTTAGAGGTAAAAAGTAGGGGCGAATTACATTCGCCCCCACGTTATTAGATATTGTAATTTATAATTACTTTTGGGTTACTAAGCGTCCTTCTTTTTTAGCTTGTTCTATCCATTTAGGAACGATAGTTTTCAAGAATTGTTTTTTAGCAGCTTCTTCTTTAGGAATATCTAAGCCTATTTCTTTTTGAGCTTTAGCTTTAGTGCTGATGTCAGGCATTACGAAAGCCGTTTTGATGTTTAGTTTCTCTTTAAGCACATCTAAATTATTTTCAGCTTGATAAGCATAGATAAGACCATCGCTAAGGAGGCGTTCAGATTCGATAGGAGCGTGGAAAGCAGCACCGTGTGAAGAGTGTACCATATCCCAACGCCATTGTGATTTGCGGATAAGTGCCAAAGTAGGTTTCATTTGTTCTTCAGTAGCACCGTTATCCCACAAAAATTTAGCTTTAAAGTGTACTTTAGCTAATTGTTTTTCGAGTTTCATACGCATACCATACACAGCATCTTGGCGGTCATACACATTTTTGATAAGGTCTTCTTCGCTTTGGCGGTGGCAAGTTTGGCAACTTGCAGAGACATTGCGGAGAGGGCTACTGATTTGGTGATCGGTGAATTTGACAGCACCGTCAGTTTTATATGGCATATGGCAATCGGCGCAAGAGACGCCACGTTGTCCGTGAATACCGAGTTGAGAAAGTTCATAGTCGGGGTGTTGAGCTTTGAGGATAGGAGTACGGCTTAGTTTGTGTACATAGTCAGTCCAACCTTCTTTGTCGTAGTATTCTTCCATTTTTTCTACTGTCATACCTTGATCCCAAGGGAAAGTAAGGTATTTTTTATCGCCTTTGAAATAGTATTCTACGTGGCATTGAGCGCATACGAGGGAGCGCATTTCTTGGTGAGAAGCTTTATTGATATCGCGACCTTGGCGAGCAAAGGCTTCCACGAGGGCAGGCTGGTGAATTTCGAGTTTCATAGTTTTGGTATTGTGGCAGGTAGCGCAACCGATAGGGTTAACGATTTCGCTTCCCCATTTATCCCAAGGGGCGCTATAATAAGCTTCGAGTCCTACTTTTTTCATTAGGCGAGGCACATCGGGGCTTTTACAAGTCCAGCAGGTACCAGGTTGAGGCGAATGAGTAGAGTCGGTAGGGGCGCCAGTACGGAGGATTTTGGTAACGTCTTCAATAGCGTGCATATGTCCGCGAGGAGCGTTGTATTCTTTAGAGAAGGCGTATCCAGCCCAAAGCACGACCATTTCGGGGCGCAAAGCAAGCAAATCATCATCTTGATTGCTCATATATCTTGAGCGGAAGGTAGTGTCGGCTGTAGCCGCCCAAGAGTCGTATTGACGTGGGTAGAACGGTGCGAATAGCTCGTTCTTACATTCCTGATCTGGGAGGTTATTACCGCCTTTGGCGATAAACTCGGCTTCTTTAGACCTATTCATTATGGAATTAGCCAATAGTCCTAATAGGAAAGTTACTATTGCTAATATAGCTACAATTAACCAGTGTTTCTTTTTCATCGCTGTATAAATTATATTTCGTTTTTTTAGTTATTACTTTTTAGTTTTAGCGGCTATTTCTTGTAGCCACTTTGGTGTATTTTCTCCCATATCGTCTATGATAGGGACGGGGGAGTGAGGGGCTGCATTGAGTCCTCTAACACGGCTATGGGGCACTTCGCGGTGGCATTCCCAGCAGAGTTTACCATTATCGGCGTGAGCCATAGGAGCTGTTACTTTACCGAGGCGCACTTCACTTACTAGGGTGCTGTGGCAACGGATACAGTTTTCTTGTACTACTTTCTGTCCTGGAGCGTGCATTTTAATAACTTGAGGCTCTAAGCGGAAAGTGAACATTGTAGCGTGTCTAAGGCCGTCATTAGCTTTGAAATAGTACTTGCGGAACACATTGTCGTGGGGCACGTGACAGTCGTTGCAGACGGTATTTCGGCCGTGAGAGGAGTGAAACCAAGTAGCGTATTCAGGCTCCATAATGTGGCAGTTTACACACGCTTTGGGGTCATCAGACAGATAGGAGTGTGCTTTGGAGAGGTAGAAGATATACCCTGCAAGCCCTATCAGAATACCTACCAATGAGGGTATCAGGAATTGAAACCATCGCTTTTTGGTAGTGGAATTATTGTTTTCGGTTGCTGCCATTTTATATGTTAAGTCTTTTTCGTATGTTTTCGTTGCAAAGACAATCAGTTTTGTTTATACCACAAAAGAAAATTATTATCGTTATGAAATTTATTTTTATTCTAAGTAAGGTTTAGGTGTTAGGTACTAATTACCAGGGGATAAGGCTTTGAAAATTAGAGATTAAGAGGTATTTTATCCTTGCTGTAAGGTTGCTCCAAGATTGCTCCAAGATTGCTGTAAGATTGAGGGGTGCGAGGGCGGTTTTTAGGTAAGAGATAAGAGGTAAGAGGTAAGAGGTGCGAGGGCGATGATGGGAGGAATGGGAATAATGGGAGTAATGGGGTGCGAGCCGCACGGGCAATGATGGGGGTAATGGGAGTAATGGGAATAATGGGGGGGTGATGGGGTGCGAGCCGCACGGGCGGTTTTTAGGTAAGAGGTGCACGGGCGATGATGGGAATAATGGGAGTAATGGGAATAATGGGAGTGATGGGGTGCGAGCCGCACGGGCGATGATGGGGGTAATGGGAATAATGGGAGTAATGGGAGTAATGGGAGTAATGGGGGGTGATGGGGTGCGAGCCGCACGGGCAATGATGGGAGGAATGGGAATAATGGGAGGAATGGGAATAATGTGAGTAATGGGGGGGGGGGATGGTAGTAATGGGAGTAATGGGAAAAAGTGATTGTTTGGGAAAGAGGAAAGGAATATCAACTTTGCTAAAGTCTAAAACTTTGGCAAAGTGGGGAGGGATGGGATATGTTAAAAAGTTGGCGGGTTGGGAATTTATTTTTACTTTTGTCGGAAATTTATCATAATAATGAAGAACAAAGATTTAGGATTATTGTTTTTGCGCCTTTCTACGGGTGTTTTAATGATTCCTCACGGGATTAATAAGCTTCTTAATGCTGAGGCTTTTGGGTTTATACAAAGCGTATTGGAGGCTAAGGGTTTGCCTACGTTTATCTCGTATGGTGTATTTATAGGTGAGATTATTGCTCCTCTACTGATATTATTGGGTTTTAGGGCTCGCCTAGGGGCACTTATAATGGTGTTTAACGGTCTTAGTACGCTTTATTTAGCTTACTCTGACAAGTTGTTGGCGACGACTCCTCACGGTGGTTGGGCTCCTGAACTTCCTTCTTTATTTCTCTTTGGGGCTTTGACTCTGCTCTTTACAGGGGCTGGCAAATATGGACTTTCTACCCGAAATAAGTGGGATTAAGGAAGGTAAAAAAATAAAAAGATATATTAACCAATGATGAAAAAACGTTTATTTATTTTAGTAAAAAAACAATTATTTCTTTTTGTTTTTCTGCTATTGGGTTTTGTGAGCTGTGCGCAGAAAAGGACTATCAAAGTGGCTTGTGTGGGCAATAGTATCACTTATGGTTATTTGCTTGAAAACCGAGAGCACGATGCGTATCCGGCGGTGTTGCAGCGGGCGCTTGGAAAATCATATATAGTGGGGAATTTTGGCAAATCGGGGGCTACGCTACTGAGCAAAGGTCATCGTCCTTATATTGAGCAAGAGGAGTATAAGCAAGCGCTTGCTTTTGGGGCTGATATAGTGGTAATACACTTGGGTATCAACGATACAGACCCGCGGAACTGGCCTAACTATCGCGATGCGTTTATTCCTGATTATCTTGCTCTTATCAACAGTTTTAAGAAGGTAAACCCGAAGGTGCGCATCTTGATTGCGCTGATGACCCCTATAGGGCACACACATCCTCGATTTGAGTCGGGTACGCGCGACTGGCACGAAGAAATACAGGAGGCTATAGCGCGTATTGCTGAAGAGGCGAAGGTGCAACTGATAGATTTTCACAGTCCTTTGTATGCTTATCCACAGCTTTTGCCCGATGCGGTGCACCCTAATGCCGAAGGGGCAGCGATGATAGCTGATGTGGTGTATAGGGCTATCACGGGTGATTATGGAGGGTTGCAATTGCCAGCTATCTATGGTGATAATATGGTGCTACAGCACGGCAGGCCATTAGTAATTGAAGGGATTGCCAATGCGAGGGCTCAGGTAGACATCAGCATAGGGGGGCAACGGCTAAGCACTACAGCTACGGACAATGGGCGATGGCAAGTGCATTTATCTCCATTGAAAGCTAAAGAGACCTACAATCTGATTGTTCGGTCGGGGAAGGAGAAGAGAGAAATTAAGAATATCATAGCAGGAGATGTATGGCTTTGCTCGGGTCAGTCGAATATGGAGTTTACGCTAGATCAATCTAGTACGGGAGCTACAGACCTTCCGCAAGCCACACAGCCTAACATTCGTTTTTGTGATATGAAAGCACGTTGGCGCACTGATGCGGTAGCGTGGAGAGAGAGTGCTTTGGACAGTATCAATCATTTGCAATACTTCACGCCCTCTCAATGGCAAGCGTGCACTCCTGAGACGGCGAGCCATTTTTCGGCAGTAGGCTACTATTTTGGCAAGAAACTACAAGAGGCGACCGATATGCCTATAGGGCTTATTTGCAATGCCGTAGGGGGTGCGCCTACAGAAGCGTGGATAGACAGGCATACCCTTGAAAAGGAGTTTCCGCGTATTTTGAACGATTGGCGCAACAACGACTTTATAATGGACTGGGTGCGGAAGCGTGCAGGTGAGAACATTGCCAAAGCAAAAGATAAGCATCAGCGGCATCCTTATGAGCCTTGTTATCTTTATGAGGCAGGCATAGCCCCACTAAAAACATTGGCTATCAAAGGAGTAATATGGTATCAAGGAGAATCTAACGCCCATAATAAAGATGCTTATAGCAAGTTATTTACCTTGCTTGTGAAGAGCTGGCGTGAGACTTGGCCAGAGGAAGAACTCCCTTTTTATTACGTACAACTATCGAGCATCAACCGGCCATCGTGGGGATGGTTTAGAGAGACACAGCGCGGTTTGCTTTACTCGTCATCACATTTGGGGATGGCGGTATCTTACGACCTTGGTCACCCCACCGATGTGCACCCCAAGAACAAGCGCCCAATAGGGGAACGGCTGGCATATTGGGCACTTTACGACAGTTATAATCGCAAAGACATCGTTCCTTCAGGCCCTTTATGCAAGTCGGTTTCATTAGAAGGGGCAGTGGCCACCCTCTTTTTTGATTATGGAGAGGGGATGCACTCTTCCGATGGGGAGACCTTGCGCAGTTTTGAGGTAGCGGGGCGCAATGGTATTTTTTATCCTGCCACAGCGCGAGTAGTAGGCAACAAGATAGAAGTGCATAGCCCCGAAGTGAAGCAAGCAGAACAGGTGCGTTATGGTTTTGCACCTTTTACTGACGGCAATTTGGTAAATGGAGCAAGATTGCCTGCGAGCACTTTTATATTCAGCAAATAGTTTTCTCTTTGAGGAAGAAGTGCGATAGAAAGACAATGAAGCTGTTTAAACTTTTTCCTATAATAAAGTAAAAGTTCCCGAAAATTAGTAAT
>CAUQUO010000007.1:0-77058 GCA_963521335.1 uncultured Capnocytophaga sp. | reverse complement strand
TTAACCATTAATCATTAACCATTAATCATTAACCATTAACCATTAATCATTAACCATTAACCATTAATCATTAAAATCTGTATCCCACTCCTAAGGTATAAGAAACGTTCAAAAAGTTATTGTTACTGCTTATGTTAAGGTTTCTCACAGAGGAATTAGAGGAATTAAGTGCGTTGACCAATCCTTGATTGAAACGAATATCGATCAGGAAATGGTCGGTTACATTAAATTCAGCTCCTACCACTGCTCCAAAATCAAATTTAGCAAAATCACTTCTGTCGAGTTTTACAGTACGACCGTTGAAAGTGTTTTCAAGAGAAGGTTTGTTCACCAAAATACCCCCTTGAACTCCTGTCAAAATACCTAAATTACCTATTTTAAGGCGCGCTAAGATAGGTAGGTTGATATATTGCGTATGAAGGGTGTTGGAATATTTCTCATTTCCTTGTGTAAATTCCCATTTTGCTCCATAACTACTGAAAAGTAGTTCAGTGCGCAAGTCGAGGAAAGGAAGCAACTGAGAATCACTAAAAATACCTACGTAATACCCTGCTTTGTATTTTACATTGGTATAATTGGCTTCTGTTTTTCCATTGTATCCGGTGATGCTTCCTCCACCACGAATACCAAAACCCATACTTTCATTTTGTGCTGTAGCTGTAGCAGTGAGTGCTATCAAGGCTACAAAGGTAATAATTTTTTTCATTTTTTTATATATTTATTAGTTATGAGAAACTCCGAGAAGCTCAGGGCTTTCAGGGAATCTCCAATTGTTAATTATTCATTGTTAATTATTAACTGATAAAACTAAGTTTTACAGTAGCAAAAGTACAGCAAAAAGGAAGATTAGAATAAAAAAAGGTGCTTTTCTATACCAAAAGCATAAAACATCAGACCAAAATACCACAAAACTATCATTTAGCTTCTTATCTCTTACCTCTTATCTAAAATCATAACTACTATCTCTTACCTAAAATCATCTTTCCCATCACCCCCATCCCTCCCATTACTCCCATTATTCCCATTATTCTCATTACTCCCATTATTCCCATTATTCCCATTCATTATTCTTACCTCTTATCTCTTACCTAAAATCATCTTTCCCATTACTCCCATTATTCTTACCTCTTATCTCTTACCTAAAATCATTACTCCCATTATTCCCATCACTCCCATTATTCCCATTACTCCCATCATTACCCATGTGGCTCACACCTCCCATTCATTATTCTTACCTCTTATCTCTTACCTAAAATCATTCCTCCCATTACTCCCATTATTCTTACCTCTTATCTCTTACCTAAAATCATTTTTCCCATAATTCCCATTACTCCCATAATTCCCATAATTCCCATTATTCCCATAACTGCCCGTGCGGCTCGCACCTTCTTACCTCTTACCTCTTATCTCTTATCTAAAATCCTAAAATCCTAAAATCATTTAATCGTAACTCCAGCAGCAAAATACAATGCAGGATTGAACTGACTGGAGCGAGAAGTGCCGTCTTCATTTTTAGCTTCTGAGGCAAACATAGCACTGAGTTTGCGCTCTCTATAACGCCCTGAACGGATAAAACTTCCTCCTACAGTAAGTGGAATACTCACGTGTTTACCTATCTTGAACTCAGGTTGCAATCCTACAACAAAAGTCTGCTGACTGAATATTTCCTTTTCTCCATTGCGCCTAAGGTAAGCGGAATAACCTCCCATATTAGCTATTAATTTAAAGTCGAGGTTTTCGCGGTAGTTATACCCTAAGGCAACTTTTAGCCCATCAATACTCCCCACTTCAATAGTAAATTTATCGCTAAAAGCACCGTTGTATTTAAAATAAAATGCAGGAAATACCATAGGATACCCAAAAGTATTATTCAGCGCCACCCCACCACCTATTTCGATATTAGGTCGCCAGTGCCATACAAGCACAAAAGCGCCATTAGCTAGCACATTTTCACCTATATGAATAGACGAAAGACGATTTTCAGGGGTATAACTTCCTGCACCGAGTGCCATTAGCATAGACCAACGTTCTTTTAACGGACGTATATGTAGGGCTGTTACCCCAAGGTTCATCACCTGCGAGGGGAGCTCTTTTTCTATAGGAAAGTGATGGTTGTGCATCTGCACAAAAGAACCACTGAGCGATACGCCCCACAAGGTAGGTCGCTGGTAAGGGTCGTCTTCCTCAGGGGCTTTCATTGAGAGAGGTACCAAAGCTCCTACTGAGTAAGTCATCGCCGAGCCGTCGCCTATATTGCTATCACTTACCGCATCGTAGAATTTGGAATTGCTGATGTATTCCGTTTTTACGCTAATTTGCGCTGAAACACTTACCACAAAGAGCAGTGCTATAAAAGTTATTGTCTCTTTCATTATAAAATTATTAAGTATTACAGCGACAAAAGTATAGAGAAAAGGGGTTATAAAAAGAATAAAAAGGTGTTTTCTATACCAAAAACAGAATTTACTATACTAACAACACTTTGGCAAAGTTTACATCACTCCTATCTCTTATCTAAAATCATTACCTCTTACCAAAATCATCTCTCCCATAACTCCCATAACTCTCATTATTCCCATTATTCCCATTCCTCCCATTCATAATTCTTACCTCCTATCTCTTATCTAAAATCATTACCTCTTACCTAAAATCAGCTTTCCCATCACTACACTTTGGCAAAGTTTATATCATTAACTATAACTTAATCAACTACTAAATACTAAAAATTTTATTTAAAGCAATGGTAAAAGTTCCTCTAGGAGAGTTGTATACAGCTGATAACATTTTTTCAGCTAATATTTCGGTAGGCATAGGGCGGTAACGTTTTAAAATGCCTAATTTGTTTAAGAATTTAAAGGCTTTTACGGTAAAGTTTTCACCACTTCTGTCGCTGTTGGAGCGGATGAGTACAGAGGGTTGGAAGATGAGTAAACACGAGAAATCAAGCGCTTTCACAGCATCTTCTAAAGCGCCTTTCATACGATTGTAGAATAACTTAGAGGTCGCTTTGGCTCCTGCTGCCGACACCAATACGAAGGTAGGTACTCCATTGGCTTTACACTGCTGGGCAAAAGCGTACTGATAGTCGTAATCCACACGCCATTGGGCATCTTTGCTGCCTGCCACGGCTAAGGTAGTTCCCAAGCAAGAAAAAGCCACATCGCCGTGCAACAAATTTGCCCACGCTTCAGGGGTCTCAAAATCGACTATGTGAGCGTGTAGCTTGGGGTGGGTGAGGGCTAAGGGTTTGCGCACAAAGCAATGCACCTCGCTATAAGTGTCGTCAGCTAAAAGTTGCGACAATAAATTTTTTCCGGTAGCGCCTGTGGCGCCGATAATCAGGGCTTTCATCTTTAGGTAAGAGATAAGAGTTAAGAGATAATTTGTTGTGTTGTACAAGGCTGCAAAGATACAAAAAAATACATAACCCTTCCCATTACTCCCATTACTGCCCGTGCGGCTCGCACCCCATAACTGCCCGTGCGGCTCGCACCCCATCACTGCCCGTGCGACTCGCACCCCATAACTGCCCGTGCGACTCGCACCCCCTAAACAGAAAATTTTTCTCCTACCCCCTCACCACATCTCAAGTATACCCACAGTATACCCACAGTATACCTACCCCTTACCCTCCCTAAAAGTAAAAAATACTACAAAAAGCCCTATTTATAGAAAAATATACTACAAAAACCCCATTTATTAGAAATCAAATTCAACCAAGATAATTCAAGTCATTGACTAATTTTCCTATCCCCTAAAAAACCTAAAAAAAATTAATGTACACTTGTTAATTACCAATTATTTTGTACCTTTGCCCTATTAAAATAATCGACTTATGAAAAAGACTATATTTTCAGTGCTGTCATTAATGGCTTTCTATAGCACACTATCAGCACAAGAAACAGAAAATATCACTCACCCTAACAGCCAATATCAAAAAGCTGTAGAACTCTATAACCGCAAGCTCTATCAGCCTGCACAAAACCTCTTTCGCAAAGAACAAAACGACCACCCCGATAAAGCTGTTAGAGCCCAAAGCGAGTATTATGTCGCTACCATCGCCGCTATACTCAATCAAGATGGCGCCGACGCCCTAGTCAATAACTTTATCATCAACCACCCCGAGTCTCCCCTCAGCTCTCAGGCATATATCCAAATGGCTAACCTCTATTTCCAGCAAGGCAACTACGCCGATGCCTTAGAGTGGTATAATGCCATCGACCCCCTTAGCATTAGCAATAACGAAAAAGACCGATATAACTTCCAAAAAGGCTATTGCCTCTTCCAAACAGGAGACCAATCCGCCTCCAAACCCTATTTCGAAGCCGTACAAAACCACCCCGAATATGGCGCAAATGCCAAATACTACTTAGGTTACATCGCCTATGATAACGACGACTATTCTAAAGCCGAAAGCTATTTCCGCGAAGTCCAAGACGATGAAACCCTTAGCAAAAACGTAGCTTACTTCCAAGCCAATATGTACTTTAAGCAAGCCCTCTACGAAGAAGCTATTGAAGAAGGTAAAAAACAATTGTCCAATACCAAAAACGCACAAGAACTATCCGAACTCAACAAAATTATAGGAGAAAGCTACTTCAACCTTAAAAAATATGACGAAGCTATCCCTTACCTCAAAAACTATAAAGGTAAAAAAGGAAAATTCTCTAATACCGATTACTATTATATAGGATATGCCTACTACAAAAATAACGACTATCCTTCTGCCATAGAGCAGTTCAACAAAATAATAGGAGGAAATGACAACGTTGCCCAAAACGCCTACTACCACTTAGCTGAATGCTATCTCAAAACAAAACAAAAACAACAGGCTCTCAACGCTTTCCGCAATGCCTCTCAAATGGACTTCGATAAGCAAATCAAAAAAGACGCTCATCTAAACTATGCCCGTCTTAGCTACGAAATAGGAAACCCCTACGAGAGCGTGCCCAGCGTCTTGCAAGCCTATGCACAAGCATATCCTAATGACCATACCGACGAGATACAATCTCTCTTGGTAGACTCTTATATCTCATCAGGTAACTACCAAGCCGCTATCTCTCTACTCGAAAAATCAAACGACCCTAAAGATAAAGAAACCTATAAAAAAGTAGCCTTCTATCGTGGCGTAGAACTCTTCAATGAATTGCAATACCCCGAAGCTCTCGAATACCTCAATAAAGCTATTGGAGGTAACGGAGTGCTTTCCGCTCGCGCTGCCTATTGGGCTGCCGAAACTGCTTATCAACAAAAAGACTATAAAGGCGCTGAAACCTACTTTACCCAGTTCCTCAATCACCCTTCAGCTCCCCAAACCGAAGAATATGCCAAAGGTTTCTACGGCTTAGCTTATGCTAACTTCAACCAGCATAAATACCCAGGCGCAATCGATAACTTCGAAAAATACCTTAAACAAAACCCTAAAAACGAAATCTGGAAACACGACGCTATGTTACGCCTCGCCGACTCCTATTTCGTAACCGGTAAATACTGGCCTGCTATGGAAGGATATAACAAACTTATAGAAGCCAAATCCGCCGACCAAGATTATGCCGCATATCAAAAAGCTATAAGCTATGGATTCGTAGACCGCCTTAATAGCAAAATAGAAGACTTAGAACGTTTCATCAAAAATTATAAAAACTCAAACCTGAGACCTAATGCCCTATACGAATTAGGAAACGCCTACGTGTCTAAAGGAAATACTGAAAAAGGCACTCAATACTACCAACAACTCATCAAAGAATATAAAGGTAACGTACTCGTGTCTCGAGCTATGCTCCGCGAAGGTCTCGTCTACTACAACAAAGGAGAAGACCAAAAAGCACTATCCATATTCAAGTCTATTGCCAAAGAATACCCCAATACCAATGAAGCCTCTCAAGCGGTCAATTCTGCCAAACTTATCTATGTAGATATGGGTAAAGTAAACGAATACGCCTCTTGGGCAAAAACTTTAGGATATGTAGAAGTAACCGACCTTGAGCTCGAAGGTGCTTCCTATGAGGCTGCAGAAAAACAATACCTGCAAAACAACACCAAAGAAGCTATTACAGCATTCGAAAAATACCTCAAAGACTTCCCTAACGGACTTCGACGTACCAATGCCGAGTTCTACTTGGGGCAACTCTATTTCAACAGTGGGCAAAAAGCCAAAGCACTTACCTACTATGAAAACGTATCCAAAAGTGGTTCTACCGAGTATGGCGAGCAAGCCCTCACTCGCGTATGCCAAATACTCCTCGATGCCGGTAGCTATCTAAAAGCTAAACCTTATCTCGAAGAACTCGAAAAAACAGCTACTATCGCTCAAAATAGAACCTACGCTCAAAGTAACCTTATGCGCGTGTGCTATAACGAAAAACTATATGATAAAGCTATCGAATACGCCAATAAAGTACTCGAAGATAAATCTACCGATATACGCGTCAAAAACGACGCCTATATCGTCCTAGCTCGTGCCTATAGCCAAAGCGGTAAAGAAACCGAAGCCCGCAAATACTATCAAGAAGTTCAAAAAACCGCTACAGGTAGCCTCGCCGCCGAAGCCCTTTATTACGACGCTTATTATCAAAATAAAGAAGGTAACTACAAAGCCTCCAACGAAATCGTTCAGAAAATTGCAAAAGATTATGGAGGACATAAAGAATTTGCTGCCAAAAGCCTTATTGTAATGGCTAAAAACTTCTACGGACTCAAAGATTCCTACCAAGCTTCTTATATCCTAGAAAGTGTTATCAAAAACTTTAAAGAGTACCCCGAAGTAGTAGCCGAAGCCAAAAAAGAACTCGCCGTAGTAAAAACAGAAGCTGCCAAAAGTAACTCATCAGTAAAATAATTATTAAACACTATTCTCTTTGTCAAAGTCCTAAAACATTGTCAAAGTCTAAACATCACACTGATGCTCCTTTTGTAGCTTCTACCCCTCACAACAATAATAACAACAAAAATTAAACAAAAAAATGAATAAAATTACATATATCGCAATAATGCTTTTGGCTTTAGCCTCCACTACAGTAGTAGCTCAAAACCGAAAGAAAGACACCCTCAGCACCAAAGTGGTCGATGTCGTAAAATCATACGCCCCTACCATCGCCGATGCCGAAAAAAAACGCGAAGACGCCAAAGTCAAAGACTCCCTCACCGTCAAGAAAAAACAAATTAACTACACTATCAATTCCGTCCCAGTGGCCTCTACCTTTGTCCCCGATAAAGGTAAAGCTGCTACCGTAAAACAAAAAGTAATACGTGGCGACTACCAAGATTCTTATATAGGTGGAGGATTCGGTATGCTCAACACATTCTATGCCGATGCCAATATTACCTATAATCTAAACGATAACGGAAAAGCTTCTTTCCTCCTTAACCACCTCTCTTCAAGCGACGAAATAGAAGAAGTATTTCCCGAAATGAACTACTCCAACTCTTCTGCAGAAATCCGTTACGACTACCAAAGTCAGGAACTCCTATGGGGCATCAACGCCGATATCAGCCGACGCTTGCACAACTGGTACGGAATTAGAGAAAATACTTTTACCCGCAACCAACTCCGAGGAAAAGTCGACGATATGCAACAAATCTATTTCGACTATGGTCTGGCCGGATACTTGCAATGGGCAAACCCCTATTTCAAAGGACTCGACTTCAGCTTTAGAGGCCTCTCCGACCACTTCGAAAGCAAAGAACTCAACGTCAAAGCACAACCCTCATTCGAAATACCCCTTACCGACGAACAAAAAATTAACGCCAATGTACTCGTAGATTATTACGACGGTAGTTTTACACGTAAATACAATACAATCAACGAAATCAATAACCGCTGGATGCTCTTCGGTATCAACCCTTCCTATCAAATGGATATCGATAACCTCAACCTCAAATTAGGCGTTAGCCTAATGTATGTAGACGCCAATAAATCAGGAGAAAGCAAGTTCAAAGCCTACCCCGATGTAGAAGCTACCTATACCTTCAACGAAAATGCAATCCTACACGCCGGAATACGCGGTACTCTACAACAAAATACCTTCGAAAAACTTACAAAAACTAACCCCTATCTCGCTCCCATACAAGAAATAAAACCTACTAATGTCCAAGCCGATGCCTTCTTAGGAATCAATGGGAAAGTAGGCAACGACCTCTTGTACCGATTGCAAGGTAGCTACCGCCAATATAAAGAGATGCCCCTCTTTACCACATTCACCGAAACCCCTACCATCGCATCCGAAATTCTCCCCTATCAATACTACAACGCTTTCAAAGCTATCTATGATGATGTAAGCGACTTTGAACTCTTAGCTAGCATAGGCGGAAATCTCCAAGATATCGTTACCTTCAACTTTGAAGGAAAATATAACAGCTATGCCGCACGCAATCAACGCGAAGATACCGCTTGGAACCTCCCTAACGTACGTGTATCTCTCTATACCGACTTTAAAATACTACCAAACCTATTCGCAGGATTCGACCTATTCTATACCGGTAAACGCTATGATATAGACTACCAACTTACCCCTGCAATCCCCGAAAAAATCTCATTAGAAGGCTATTTCGACCTCAACCTCCATGCCGACTATACTTTTAATAAACATTGGCAAGTATTCCTAAAAGGAAACAACCTTACCTCTCAACACTATAAACGCTGGGCTTACTACCCCTCACAAGGCGTCCAAATATTCGCAGGAATACGATACCTCTTCTCCCTTAACAATTAAAAACTAAATCATTAAACATTATAAAAATACCAAAATCTTTGAAGATTTTGGTATTTTTTTCTTTTACCCTTACCTCATACCTCACCTACACCTATCCTATACCCATCCTAAAACAAAATACAACTTTAACTTTTATTTAACACGTAGTGTAAAAAATAAGCGATATCTTTGTCCCGTTTAATTATAATACTTACACACGTATGAAGAAATTTTTATTACTCGCAGTTGCTACACTCACTGTTGTAGCCTGCAAAAAAGACAATGACAGCACCCCAGAGCCAAACCCTAACGGAGGTGGCAATGGAAATGGTAATGGCAACAACGGAGCCCAAACAGAAGTACCTACTCCAGTACCTGCTGGTTTTGTAAAGAAAATTGAAGTTACAGGTCAAGAAACAAGTACCACTACTTTCAATGTAGAAAATAATGTACTAAAAGGTTGGACTGTGGTCTCTCCTAATGCTACACAAACTTATACATTAGAATATAATGGTAAGAACCTCAAGAAGTACACTTATGAGTCTAAAGAAAATGGTAGTACTGATTTGTATAAAGCAGAGTTTGAATTTACCTATCAAAACAACAAACTTGTGAGCTTTAAACGTACTCGTGATCGTATGACCGATAACTATGATGTAGTAGTTGACGATAAAGGTCGCATTACCTCTAAAACCTCAAGAGGAGACGTAGGAGGTTGGGAAGGTATGGTATGGACAGCTACCTTTGCCTATACAGATAACTCTTTGGTAGTAAAAGACCAAAATAATAATACCTACACTTATACTTATCAAAATGGCAACCCAACAGCTCTCGTAGCTCCTTTTGGAAGTAACTTCGTTTACTCTTACGATACTGCTGTATTAAATGACCTCAATTTTGAATATTTCCGTTTGACAACAGTGGTAGAACTCTTTACAAGACATAGCAGTCTTACCTTAGGAAATGGAAGTCAGGATGTATTTGTAAAATCATCTAAAAATATACTGACTTCTGATGGCTCTTTTACTTATGAAGTAACTGAAAAACAAGGTACAAACAAACCTAAAACAGTAGTTAAAAAACGTGGAGGAGATAGTGCTGTTTATGCTACTATCAAATACACTTACTAAAACATCCCACACCTCGTGAAGTTTGTGCTTCACGAGGTTATTTATTTTTTAAACCCTTAAACACTTTTCACAAATGAAAAAATTATTATTACTCACAACCACAGCACTCACTATCGTAGCCTGCAAAAAAAACAACGACGAATCAACACCTCCACCTACCCCTCCTATAGCAACAAACCCTTATATCGTAAATATCGATTATCCTAAAACTATAGTAATTGATCGTGGAGCTGGTAACACCGAAACTGTTACCCATACTGTCGATGCTCGCAAACTCCTTACTAAAGTAACTTGGGTAAACGGCACTACTTCTGAAACTGTAAACTTTGATTATGATAGTGCCCTTTATCTTAGTAAAGTAACAGTGCTAAACAATCTTGGCGCTCATACCTTTGAGCTTTTTTATAACGATAAAAAACAAGTAGAACGTATCATCGATACCCAATTAGGGGATGTAGTTACTCAAACCTTTACCTATAACAACGATGGTAAAATAGCTACTATCGTAAAAGATGGTCAGGGTACAGTGAGAAGTACTACTTATCAGTACGAAGGCAATGTAGTAAAAGAAAACACATCTCTTGCACACGGAGGTTCATTTTCTAATACTTATACCCTTGATGCCAATGAAAATGTAGTGAAAACTGTTGCTTATGGTTATACCCAAACAGCTACTTACACTACTGGTAAAAACTACAATGCACACCCTGCTTTCAGATGGGTAGCCGAAGAACCTACTTCAGTAGGAGTACGCCAAGTGAATTACTATTATGAGAAATTCTTTGCATATACTACACAAAAGAATTTCCCTAAAACAACTCCTTTGGTACGTGAATATCAGTACAACAACGAGCAAAAACCTACTCAAATAGTACTTAAATCTATTGATAATCGTACGCAAACCTTTACCCTTACTTACTAAAAACTAACTAACAAAAATCCCTTACAAACATTGCCAAAGTTTCAAGCCTATATGGCTCGTACCTTTGGCAATGTTTTTTCTATCTCCCCCTTAACCTCTAGATCTACAGATCTATAAATTTGCTAATTAGCTAATTATCCTTATCTTTGCCCCAATATATTAATTTTCCTTTTATGAAAAGATATTTTTTTACGCTATTAACAACCTTAACCACTATATTTGCTACCGCTCAAGAGGCTGATTCTTTGGCAATAGAAAAGCCAACTCCTCCTCCCGCTCTTCCGGCTTTCGCCAAAAAGCTAAACATCGATTTGTTTTTCAGAGGGGGAGGCGTGAGTGATAACTATAACGATGCCTCCAAAAACAGCACTCATTTTGTGATTGACAATGCGCGCATCAATCTGCAAGGTGATTTCAACGATGATCTCTTCTACCGCGTGCGATTCCGTCCTAATCGTCCCTTTACCGAAACTTCTCAGGACGGCGGTACTACTGCCTTAGACTATGCTTTTATCACCTATCGTTTTGGCGCAACGCGTCAGTGGGATGTAACGGTGGGCAAACAGCTCGCGGTGTTTGGGGCTTTTGAAAAAGAAATCAACCCTATCTACGAATATATTTTCACCGATTATCTAAATGGGGTCTACAACAATGTCTTTCTTTCAGGGCTCGCTTTGGGCTATAAACTCAACGACCGCCAAAAAATAGGTGTACAGTTGCACAATACGGTAAATGCTAAATTCGCTACTCATTTGAAAAACAACGGCTTTGTAGCAGGCGATTTTAAGGCTTCTAAAGCACCTATCGGGATGTACCTCTATTGGAATGCCGATTTGCTTGACGGCAAACTCAAATTGCGCTACTCCTATAACCTATCGCAATACGCTGCCAACTACCTCACTCACTCCATAGCTTTGGGGAATTGGTATAAAAGTGGCAAACATACGGTTTATCTCGACCTCAGTTATACCTATATGGCTGCCGATTACGGACTTACAGCTTCAAAACTCCTCAGCGCCTACGATGGTTTGGCAACCAATAATTTCTTGATGCAGAAAGATGTAGTCTACAAACGAGCTGTATCGCGCTACGACTATCAACTTACTGACCGCTGGAGTCTATCGGCTAAGGTGGGGATTGAGTTAGCGGGGAGTACCCAGCGCCTTAGTGAGCAGTTGCGCACCAACTGGATATACTTTGCTGCCGCTCAATACGCTCCTATACAAGGACAAGACCTTCGCTTTTATGTAGCCTACGTGGGGAATACCCTCAGCTACGACAAAGCCTTACATCTAAAAGATGAACAACTACACCGCATTGCAATCGGTGCTTACTATACATTACCGATTTTAAAAAGTAGTCATTAGTACCCCCACTAACCCCTAACACATAGAAATGAAACAAATCAACGGTTTTTCTAAACTTACCAAAGCCGAGAAAATTCAATGGCTTTGCGATACTTATTTTCCTGAGGTAGAGAATGCAGCTGCTTTCTTTGAAAAATACCACAACCCCGATGCTCAGCTCCAACAACGCCACGACGAGTTCATCGAAAATACAATTACGAATTACTACCTGCCTTTTGCAGTAGCGCCTAACTTCCTCATCAATGGGCGTACCTATACGGTGCCTATGGCAATTGAGGAAAGCTCGGTGGTGGCAGCTGCCAGCCGTGCGGCGAAGTTCTGGCAGGGTAGGGGAGGCTTCCATACTACGGTGCTCTCTACCGAAAAAACAGGACACGTACACTTCTTTTTCTACGGTGAAAAAGCGCATTTAGAAGCTTTTTTTGCCCGCGTACAGCCTTTGATGCTCACCAATGCCAAACCTATCACCGCCAATATGGAAAAACGTGGTGGGGGGATTACTTCCCTTACTTTGGTAGATAAAACGGAAGCATTAGCGGATTACTATCAGCTGTCGGCTACTTTTGAGACTTTAGATGCGATGGGGGCTAACTTCATCAACTCGTGTTTGGAATCGTTTGCCGAGACCTTTAGAGAAGAAGCCGAAAAAGAGGCAACTATCCGTGGGCAGTACGAAATTGTGATGTCTATACTCTCTAATTATGTGCCTAACTGCTTGGTGCGTGCCGAAGTGCATTGCCCTGTAGACGAATTGGAGATAGCCCACCTCAAAGGAATGGCAGCCGCCAAAAAATTCGTGCAAGCGCTCGCTATTGCCAACGCCGATGTATACCGCGCCACCACTCACAACAAAGGTATAATGAACGGCATCGACTCGGTGATTTTAGCCACCGGCAATGACTTTCGCGCTATCGAAGCAGGAGCGCACGCCTATGCAGCGCGTTCAGGCAATTACAAGAGTCTTTCCAACGCTTGGATAGAGGGCGACACTTTCCATTTTGCACTCGAATTGCCTTTGGCTTTGGGTACTGTGGGCGGACTTACCACGCTCCACCCCTTGGTGAAAACAGCTCTCGAAATCCTCGAAAAACCCAATGCTCGCGAGCTGATGCAAATCGTAGCTTGTGTAGGTTTAGCACAGAATTTTTCGGCAGTGAGTTCGCTCATCAGTTTGGGTATCCAAAAAGGACATATGAAAATGCACCTCAACAATATTTTTAATCAATTAGGTGCTACCGACGAAGAAAAACAACAGCTCACTGCTTATTTCAAAGATAAAACAGTGAGCCATAGTGAAGTAGCCGAGGCGTTGAAGAAAATCAGGGGATAGGGTTACGCCATTTTAGTTTCTAAAAGCTGTTTGTATTTTTGCCAATCTGGCATAAAGTTTTCTAATAACCGGTAGAAGGATTGGCTGTGATTGTGATGTACTAAATGACATAATTCGTGTAGTATCACATAATTTATACAAACTACAGGAGCTTTGATGAGTTCTGGGTTTAAGATTATTTTCTGCTGAGGTGTACAACTTCCCCATCGCTTCTCCATCTTTTTTATTTGTAATATAGGTTTTTCTAAACCGAACCTTTTAAATAAATAAAATTGTTCTTCAAAAAGCTTGTTAAATAAGATAGTAGCTCTTGCAATATACCATTGTTGCAAGAGCTTTTTTATATGTGTAGCTTCAGGATTGACTGTTTTTACTACCAATCTCCCTTGATAAAGCTTCACCTCTTCAGTCGTTGAAGGTTCTATCTTTAGTATATATTGTTTGCCGAGATATAAGAAGCTTTCTCCCCCTATGTATTGGCGTGCAGGGGTGGCAGGCAGATAGCTTTGAAAGCTTCTTTGCTGTTTCTCTATCCATTTGCGTTTAGCCTTCAAATGCTGTTCTATTATAGGCAAATCGGTATCTATAGGGGCAAATACTTTTACCGAAGTATCGGGATAGACCTTTATGCCTAAGGTTTTTCTATCAGTATAATAAAGTTCGTAGGGCGTGCTCATTATCCTATTTGTTTACTTACTTTTACGATTTCTTCTATAATAGTATCTACTATATCAAAAGGGATTTCTACCCCCTGCTGGTGTTTGAGCTGATAGAAAAAATCGTCTATAGTTTGTGCTATTTCGTTTACCAACAAACTGTTTTGTTGCCAATCTACAATAGGGGTGCCCTCTTCGTAGATAATGTGGTTGATAAGTAAATCTAACTGCAAAGCCCATTCTACTTTTTGGGCAGTATGGGGCAAGGTGTCAAGGGTTTTGAGATGTTCGCCTAAAAGATTGTAGAAAGCTGTAGCTTTTTTATTTCCTATCAAAGCCTCTGGTAAATCGCTTTGCGCTCCTTCAAAAAACTGGTTTTCATAATCTCTTACCCTGTTGAAATACTCCAATTCGTCTATGCGTTTTTGCCGATAAGCTTCTATGGTTTGCCTGATGAGGGTAGAAAGCTTTTGATAAAAAATAGGGTCTTCATCCATTTTTATACTGATGGCTTTCACAGTGCGCGAAGCGATATGGTCGGCTTTAGAGGCGTGTCCTGTAAGTTGCTCCAATGCTTTATCGCGTTCTTCTTTGTCAAACAAATCTATCTTTTCAGTGATTTGTAGAAAATCCCCATCGGTAATAATGTGTTTGTCAATCAGTTTTTGTATTTGCTTTTCGTATTCGGTGTAATCAATCGTGTCAAAATAACGGCGTGCTACATCGGTGCGCAACGCGAGGAAGAACTTCAAATCTTTTTGATAACGTTCTATAGTCGGCGCATTTTCTTCTATGTCAAAACTCACTAACGAAAGAGCTAACTTCAGCATACGCGCAAAGAGGGAGAGCCGTTCGTAAAACGTTTCTCGCTTTTCTTTGTCAGATAATAGTTCGGCATAGGCTTCGGTGTCATATTTGTTTTTTACAGTTTTGAAAATATCCCACAACTGCGAGTGTAGTTGCGGTAGCTTTTCAATTTCTTTAGTGGCATTGGTAACAGTGTCTTTGAGGTCGTCTGCCTCAAAATCTTCCCAAGAGCCATACATCTCAATGGCTTTGTCGAGGTTTTCCAAATTGCCGTAATAATCTATGATAAGCCCATAATCTTTCCCTTCTTTCACTCGGTTTACACGGGCAATAGCTTGCAAAAGGCTATGCTCTTTCAGGCTTCGGGTGAGGTACATTACCTTTACGATAGGGGCGTCAAATCCTGTGAGAAGCTTATCGACTACGATCAGCAGTTCGGGCTGTTCTTTGTCTCGAAAACTATCAATTAGGCTGTCTTCATATTTTTTAGACGACCCGTATTTGTCCATCATTGCTTTGTAGAAAGAGCCTACTTTATATTCGTTTTCTTCAAAACTATCTTCGTTGTTCTCTCGTGTGTCTGGAGCCGAGATAAGTACTTCACAGTCGAGTTTGCACTCTTTCATTAAATAGTCGCGATAGTCTATAGCAGCGGTTTTGCTTGGGGTTACTAGCATGGCTTTAAAACCTTCGTTTTGTACGTTTTTCTTAAAGTGTTCTGCTATATCCCAAGCGCGCGCCTGAATAATCTGGTCGGCGCGATTGAGCTGTGCAATGCTGTTTGCTTTGCGTTTTAGATGGGTTTTGCCGTAATCACTAAGGGGTTCACTCACACGGTCGAAATAGGTGTCTAAAGGCTTTTCGTTTAGGTCGAAAAGGTTATGCCTGCCTTCATATAAGATAGGTACAATAGCTCCATCGGCTACCGCATCAGTAATAGTGTAGGGGGTACCGATGATGCCACCGAACTTAGCAGCTGTGTTCTTCTCTTTTTTCATCAGGGGGGTACCCGTGAAAGCTATAAAACAAGCTTTTGGGAATACTTGTTGCATTTTCACCCCCAGCCTGCCGTATTGGGTGCGGTGGGCTTCGTCTATCAGCACAAATATTTCTGAAGAGGTGAGGGCTTTGTTTAGCTGACTTACTACGGTTTCAAACTTGTGTATGGTTGTGGTAATCACCTTATCGCTATGCTCTTTTAGCAGCTCGGTAAGTTTTGTGCCTGTAGCAGCTTTCTCCACAGGTAGATTACACTTTTTGAAAGTTTTACTTATTTGATCATCGAGGTCAGTACGGTCGGTTACTAATAGTATTTTTGGGTGTTTAATGCTTTTATCGGCAGCCAAAAGTTGTGCAAGCATTACCATAGTAAGCGATTTTCCACTGCCTTGAGTGTGCCAGATGACCCCGCCTAAGCGCTTGCCGTCTTCTATGTGTTTTACTTTTGCCAAAGTGTCTTCCACTGCAAAAAACTGCTGATAACGCGCTATCTTTTTGATGTGATTGTCAAAAATAGTGTAGTGTTGTACAAGCCGTAGCAAGCGCTCTTTCCTGCAAAGGTAATAAAGCGTGAGGTCTTGCTCGGTGAGTAGTACCTCTTCTGTTGCTTGCTGACGAAAAAAGTATTGCGTACTTTGGTAACGATGGGCAAAGAGCGCACTCTGTTCATCGGCAGGAAGCGGACGGTTTTTAAGGGCTTTCAGTTGCTGAGTTGTCTTGTTTTCAGCCAAATGATCACTGAAGAGTTCGCGCCATACTTGCCAGTATTTTAGTGGCGTAGCAGTAGTGGCATAACTCGCACTATTTACCGCCAAAGCCAATAGCAGTTGAGAATATTGGTACAACTCGCGTATGCCATCGTCTTTCTGGTTGCGCAAGTGCTGCGAAATAGCCTCGGTAATAGGATTTTTAATCACATTGCTTTTGCACTCGATGACCACTATCGGGATGCCGTTGATAAACAATACAATATCAGGGCGATAATGATCGTTGCGGGCAGTGCGGGTTACGGCAAACTCTTCGCTTACGTGATAGACGTTGTTCTCGGGGCATTCCCAATCGATATACCTAAAAGAATAACTTTTCTTGCTACTGCCAATGGTTTGCTCAAAGGTTTTGCCCAATGTAAGCAGGTCATACACCTGTTGGTTTACCGCCATAAACCCCTCGTGAGTACGGAGTTCTTTGAGGGCTACTACTCCTGCATTGATATTCTCTTCCGAAAAAGCATAGTCTTTCCCGCGGTAGTGAATACGGTTTATCTTGGCGAGTTGCGCCTTGAGGATAGGCTCTAAAAGCACGTTGTTGTACTTATTACCACGCATAGCCAAAGCTTCTTCGGGCGACAAATACTGATAGCCCATATTTATTAAGAGTTGCAAAGCAGGTATTTGCGATATGATTTCTTCTCGGTAGTACATAAAGATTAGATTTTAGCTATTGAATAGTTTGTCTATATCTATATCAGTGGCAATTGCTTCAATAAGCCTGATCTTATTTTTTTGCAAGGCTGGTTTTCCTTGTACCGTTACTCTGTCAAACTGGCTTGCAGAGAATCCAAATATTTTTTCTATTCTACCTTTAAAATATTCAGTAGTAGCTTCAGGAACTATGATGTCTATTTTTTTGTTAGCGTATAGATTTCTTAAAATATCATTGAAATGTTCATCAGCACTATTGAAAGAATAGCCCACAATAACTATGTGATCAGCCTCTTGAACCCATTCTGAGGCTTTAGCCCAGAGCTCAATGTATTTGTGAGATAGTATAGGTTTTAGTCTCAAAGGCGGAACTAAAGAAGGAATGATGTGTTTTTGTTCTTCAGTATTATCGTTGGTTACATCAATAGAAGGTTTGATAGTGGAGTGTAAAAACTCACTCACATTTAAGTGTTTTAAATCCTCTATTGGCAATAGATTTCTCGTATCCATTCTTACATATTCAGCAAGTCCTCCGTGAAAATAGATAACATTTTCCTTGCCTAATTGATTCTCTAAAAAGGAAGTATAATTGAGAGTGATAGCTCTTAAAGATGTTGGCAAATCTCCATAGAAAGGCATTTTAGCATTTCTTTTCTTGGAAAGTACCTCTAGTACTTCTTTCTGCTTAAATACAAGATAAGCCCATAGTACCCAAGAAATATAAATATAGCTCTTAATATCAGCACTTTTATTGTTATAGAAACCTAAGAATTTTTCTATTAAAAGAAGTTCAATGTTTAGCATTTCTGCCCCTAAGGCTTCTGCTACAGCGTGAGATTTACCTTCAAGGCCTAATCTTAGTGTAATTTTAAGAATTTCTTTAAAAGTGTCAGATAATGAAAGCTTGTGAATGTCTAAGATAGAATCACTATCAATCAAATCGTCAGCTTTGTTAGGAAAAACTTCACGGATTAAATTCTCAATATCTTCATCTAAATTGCTGTTTTCAGCAATAGCAACTAATTTGTTAAAAAGTCTAATGATTAGCATCCCATGCTTGTGGATTTTATCATCTTTATTTAATCCTTTTATAGCCTCTTGAACACGTTTAACCATTTTCCTTTGTTCGTCTTGGTCTCTGGTTACAATTTTATCAACAGCTGTCTTTATCATACTGTTGAAGCTAAACCTCATATTAGGAAGCATTTCTCTTAATACTTCATCAATACGTTTTCCTTCTTCTGTTTTTAGAAAACCAGTTATTCCGCCTAACAAAGTGTTTGCCAAGGGAAAATCAATACCTTTGGAGCGGTCAACTCCTGCTCCTGTAATTAATAAATGTTTCATATTTTTTTATTTAATAGTTAAAATTTCTCCAGTAAGTAACTTTTGCATTAGTGTTTTCTTTTGAGCTTGCAAGAGTTGTAGTTTCTGTTCGTATAGTTTAAGTTCTTTTTCAGCCTTTAATAGGATATTTCCTATTATCTTTTGTTCTTCATAAGTAGGAAGGAAAATTTTTATATTTTTAAAATTAGACTGAGAGATTACATAACGTGTTCCGCTACCTTCAGAAAGAAATTGAGCTTGTTTAAAGAAAAAGTCAGTTTTGAACATAAATGCTTTAAAGTTTAGGTCAATCTTTTTTTTAAACCTAAGTCTTACAATATGATAGCTGTATACTGCTTCTTCAACATCTTCAATAGCTACTGCTGAAATAGCGATATCATTTCTTACTTCAGAAGAGGGTGTAAAGAAAACATCTCCTTGCAAGATATTACATTTCTGTATTTTTTCATCTGTGGTGGTAACCCAGTGTGTTAATTCATCTGAATGAATAAAATTTCGTTTGTAAACATCTAAATAATTTAGCAGACGAATAGGCTTTTCTCCCTCAATCACTTTTTTATCAACTCCTGCCGATGATATTTCACCTATTTCTCCCAGTCTCACCTCTTTCCATACACTCTTTTCAAATCCTTTGACTCTTTTCTCTCCCGTTAGCAACTGTTGGGCAAGCCCTTGGTTGCGTTGTTTTAGCTGGGTGATAATTTGAGTGGTAAGACGAATAGCTTTATCACAACTAAGTAGTATCTCGGCTATCTTTTCTTGCTCTTCTAATGGGGGAATGGGGAGCTGTATTAACTTTAAACTTTCTTTTGAAAGACTATAGACTTTTGTACCAGTAGCTGCTATATATAATTGTTTTTTCACATAATCACTCATTGTAATATACCCCTTATATCCTAAGCAGAAGTATTCACCTTTATCTCTTAGTAAAAAAGTGTGTAAGCCAGCTATTGTATTGTATCTTGATAAAGCTATTACCTCTGTAGACTTTCCTACTCCTTGATAATCTTCAGAAGCATCAACCATCACTAAATCACCTAACAGTATAATCTCATATTTTTCACCTTTACTTTTAGATATTTTAGGTAAGGTATCATCTGTTATTTCTAAGAGACTATCAAATTTAGTGTGTATATCTCCGTAATGAATATATTGAATTTCTCCTTCATCTGATAATTCAGATCGAGAGTAACTAGCAGTAGGAAATATTTCTAATACATCTCCTAACTTCTTTATTTTCCAATGTTTGGGTATCTTTGCTGTCATACTTCTTTTACTTTTGCTAATAGTTTTTTGCCTAATTGTTGGGGTAAAACACTTATACTTTCATCATCTGGAAAAGTGCTATAAGAATAGCTTTTTTTGAGGAGATAATCGTTCATTACCTCTATTTCTATAGTATATGAATTCTCTTCAAATGAAATATAAAAAATGCAATTCACAACAGAACTATCTTTTGCATAAGCACTACCATATAAATAGTATTGGAGAGTAATGTTATATATATCTGTAGTATAAGGGTCTATACCATAAACATTTTCCTTTTTTATGGGATTGTTGAGTTGTTTGACAATTTTAGGAATAGAGGCAGTTAGAACTTCAAGTAAACTATTTCTGTTTTCTACTTCAACTTCCTTATGATTTACTTTTCTAACCCTTTTCTTCTCCTGAAATAGCTTGTCAAACTTTTGTAATACAGCTTCACAAGGGGCAAAGAGCTTTTGCTGCGCCCAATGAAAAACGTTTAGCACTTGTTGGGGGGTTTTGTAAGTCTCTTGGTGTTGTAGCTGTCGGGCGACAAGTGCGATTTCTTTGTCTAAATCATCGGGCTCTTCTATACTTTCGCCTTTAGCTGCTTTGATTGCCATTTCCAAACTACTTACTACTTGTTCTGCTATATAGCGTATAAAGGCTTCATATTGCCCTGTGTCTGCTAAGTGGAGCGTGTGCAAATAGTTTTGTTTGTCGCTCGATTTGATAACCACTGGGGGCAACTTATGCGCTAAAAGTACGTAATTCATTAGCAAACGCGATACACGCCCGTTACCATCGTCAAAAGGGTGAATACACACAAATTTGTAATGAAACATAGCCGCAAGGATTACAGGATGCAAAGCGGTTTGCTCATCGCGATACCACTCCATAAGTGCTTGCATTTGTATGGGTACTTCCTGCGGAGCGGTGTATTCGAACAGTTCTCCATTGGGCAAGCGTACCGAGTTGGGCTGTGTTTTGTAGTTGCCTACTGTTATTTGTCGGCGGGTGGGTTGCCCATCAGGGGTGATAGCGTCTTTCCAAAAAGGTTGTACCAGAATAATTTGGTTGAGATTTTTAATGTCCTGTTCGGTAAGAGGTGTCTCGGTATCGGCTGCCCATTCTTTTATTTTTTGGAAAGCTACATCGTGTGCTTTCATCTCTTCGTAGTCCCTCATTGGGCGACTGCCGTGGGTTTCATCAAATAGCAATAGCAATTCAGTTTCACCATAAGTGAGTGTATTTCCCTCTATATGATTAGAATTATAATTGAACTCCAAACGCACTTTTTTATCCCATCGGCGCTGGTTTTCAGGGCTCATAGGGAGTAGACTGTGGTAAGTAGCCGAAAGTTGGTCTATATAATCAAAAATATCCATTTTTACACAAGGTTTAGTTCTTTTAAATATCGTTCTATTTCTTGCTCTACTTCGCTGAGCTCTTGTTTTAGTCGCCCCAGCTCGCTATGTACAGTAGCGATGTCTACCAAAGTTTCTGGTTCAAAAGTATCTACATAGCGCGGAATGTTCAGGTTGTAGTCATTGGCTTCTATCTCTGCTAGCGTAGCGCGATAGGCAAAACGTTCTTCTACTATACTGCCTTTTTCTCCGTTAAGGGGCTTAGCTTTTTTGTAGTGCTGATATACCGAAACAATATGGCTAATGTCCTCATCGCGCAAATGGTTCTGGTTCTTGCCACTTTCGTAAGCCTTGCTTGCATCTATAAAAAGCACATCGGTATTAGCTCCTTTTGCTCGGTTGAAAATGAGTATAGCCGCCGGAATGCTGGTGCCGTAGAATAGGTTGGCAGGCAAACCTATGACTGCTTCTAATAGGTTCTCCTCAATAAGTTGTTGCCTAATGGTTTTCTCCGAACTTCCGCGAAAGAGTACCCCGTGAGGCACAATTACTCCCACCCGTCCGTTAGTCTCGTGAGTGGTTTCAATCATATGGCTAATAAAGGCATAATCTCCTTTAGTTTTAGGGGGAATACCGCGATGAAAACGCTGGTAAGGGTCAGAAGCTGCATTTTCTACACCCCATTTGTCTAAAGAAAACGGCGGATTGGCTACCACTACATCAAATTTCATTAGCGCATCATTTTCTATCAGTTGGGGGTGGTTGAGGGTGTCGCCCCAAGTGATGTTTGCCGCATCTTGTTCGTGCAAAAACATATTCATCAGGCACAACGCCCAAGTGCTACCATTGTTTTCCTGACCGTAAAGCGAATAGTTTTTGCCTTGTACTTCTTTAGCTACTTTTATCAGGAGCGAACCCGAACCACAAGCGGGGTCGGCAATGCGGTCGCCTGCCTTAGGGGCTACCAATTTAGCCAAAAGGGTACTCACTTCGGCAGGGGTGTAAAACTCGCCTGCTTTTTTACCTGCTTCGCCGGCAAAGTGAGCGATGAGGTATTCGTAACTGTCGCCTATCACATCATTGCCTGCAAGGTGAGAGGGTTTAAGGTCTAAATTGAGGAAGTCAGTTAGTAGCTTTTTGAGTATCTCGTTGCGTTGCTTGGTAGGACCAAAAACAGCTTCAGAATTGAAAGATATACTGCGGAATACATTAGTTAGCTTGCTGCGATTGGCTTCTTCTAAAGCGGTAAGTCCTATGTCTATAATTTCGCCTAAATTGGGCTCGTTGCGATGGTCGTATAAATAGTCAAAAGTGCTTTTTTCAGGAATGATAAAGCGATCTTTTTGCAACTGTCGGCTCACCATAGCCTCATCGCCTTTGTATTTTTCGCGGTAACTTTCTATTTTTTCTTTCCTTACATCCGAAAGATATTTCACGAATAAGAGCGTGAGAATGTAGTCTTTATATTGCCCACTTCCCATTACAGGGCGCAGGGTATCACAAGCTTTCCATACGATAGCATTGATAGTATCGCGAGTTATTTTATTTTCTTCCATAGTTACTATTTGTTAATTGTTGAATAATAGCCTGATGTAATTGGCGTTCTTTTTTTATAATTTGTTGTCTTAAAATGTTTTTTCGCTGAAATAGCCAGTTAAAAGCAGCTATTTGTTGCTGTACCTCAAAAGAAGGAAGCGGAATTTGCAAATCTTCCAACTCTTTTTTCCTTAGCGAAAAGATATTACTACCTCCTCCCATTTGCCATAATTGTTGCTGGTATTGAGGTAAATTGAGAATAGCTACCAAATAAGCGGGCAATACGGTGGAAGTATCTACTCTCAATATGTAAAATATAGAGGAAGCGACTGCTTTGCCCCATTGTTCTTGAAACAAAGTGGCGAAAATTCGGTTCCCCTTAGAGGGTAATAAGATATCGTTAGCTAAAAGGAGATTTTTAGTATACTTCTCATCTTCTTTAACAAAAGCATCTACATTCCCCAAGAATTGATTATTTTCATCAAAGTTTTTGAGCTGTAAGTATAAGATCTCTCCCTTGGGGAGCGCACTATCATAACAACCAAATTGTATTTTACTTAATTCTTTTAAAGTCTTCATATAATTTGAAAATTTCTACAATTATATTTTCAAAGTGCAAAGTAATAATAAATAATTTAATTGCGCAAATTTTTATTGTAGATTTTTTCAAAAACGAATATATTTTTATCCTTTATACAGAAAATGAATCTCAGTTCGGCATATTAAAAACTTGATTTAATGGCATATCTCCCATCCCGAACTTACCTTATAGAAAGCTTGGAAGAACCTTGGAAGAAGTTTCTTAAAGGTATTAAAAAAACTACCCTGAAAAATGAATAACTTTTTCAGGGTAGTTGCTATTGTGTTTTAAAAAGTTCTATGCTATTATAGTGGTTTCACCAAACTCAAGAACCATTCTTTTACTTCGCCTTCCAAAAGAGGAGTGAGCTTCTCTTCACAAGTCTTGTGATACGCGTTGAGCCATTGGCGTTCTACATCAGTAAGCAACCCCACATTGATGCCTGAAGGCATAAACGGACAAAGGGTGAGGGTCTCAAAATCGTAGAAGGTACCAAACTCGTTGCTCGCTACTTCACGCACCGCAATGAGGTTCTCATGACGAATACCGTACTGGTTTTCTAAGTAAAAACCAGGTTCGTCAGAGCATACCATACCTGCTAATAGTACTTGTGGGTTGAGGTCTTTACGAATGTTTTGAGGTCCTTCGTGTACATTCATAAAGCTACCTACCCCGTGCCCTGTACCATGACCGTAGTCTTTGTGGTCTTTCCAAAGTGCCATACGCGCATAAGCATCGAGCTGTACACCGCGAGTGCCTCTTGGGAATTGTACCATTGCAAGTTGTATCATCCCTTTCAGTACAAGGGTACTATCATCTATAAACTGCTGACTTACTTTGCCCAATGGTATGGTACGAGTGATATCAGTAGTACCTTCAAGATACTGCCCGCCAGAGTCTACCAATATACTACCCTCGGGATGTACCTCTTTACTGCCGTGTTCAGGAGCCGAATAGTGTACAATAGCGCCATTGCCTTGGTAACCAATGATACTGCCAAAACTTTCGCCTACGAAGTTCTTACCCTCAGCACGGAAGTCGCGTAGCTTCTTGCCAATACTATATTCGGTCATTGCTTCTTTGCCTACTTGGTGAGTGAGCCAGTAGAGGAACTTCACCATTGCTACCCCATCACGTACCATTACAGTGCGGAATCCTTCCAATTCAGTAGCGTTCTTCACGGCTTTCATCAGGTTGCCAGGGGCAGGAGCTTGCACGAGCTTATTGTCGTCCCTTTGGAGCGCTTCAAATATCGCCTGATTGGTATTAGGGGCAAGGAGTATATTTTGCCCTTTTACAGTAGCCAAATAGCTATAGAACTCATCATAAGCGCGTACATTTACGTTGGCTGTTGCCAAATGAGCTTCTACCTCAGGAGTGAGTTTAGCTTTATCTACAAATAGGGTAGCTTCTTTATCAGAGAGGGCGATATAACCGAGGAATACAGGGTTGTAAGCTACATCACTACCACGTAGGTTGAGTGTCCAAGCTACATCGTCTAAGGCAGTGATAAGGTGCAAGGTAGTGCGATGGTTAGCCATTGCTTTGCGAATGGCGGTGAGTTTCTCGGCTACGGTTTGTCCTGCCCATTTATCAGGGTGTACGAAAATATGATGAAGAGGGTCTTTCTCGCGGTTTGTCCAGATAAGGTCGATGAGAGGTTTATGCACCAATTTGATATCGTGAGCGGCTAAAGTAGCTTGCAGTTTTTCCCAAGCGATGTGAGAAGTTGCTAAGGTATTGAGTGCTACAGTAGCCCCAGCAGGAAGTACTGATACGAGCCAATCAGCATAATCGGGGGTGCCTTCTACCCCGTCCTTGAAGAGGTCGATGCCAGAGCCTTTGAGCTCAATCGCCGATTGTACAAAGTAACGAGAGTCCGTCCACAAGCCGGCTTTATCTTTAGTAACGACCACGAAACCCGCAGAGCCTGTAAATCCAGAGAGCCAAGCGCGTTCGAGCCATTCTTTGGGTAGGTATTCACTAAGGTGAGGGTCGGCGCTGAATACCACAAAAGCGTCGATGTGGTTTTCTTGCATTTTAGAGCGCAAGAGGGATAATTTTTCGGGTGTATTCATTGTTTATAGTTTTATGTTTTTGCAGCTTTACTGCGTTAATTTCTCACACGGATTAGCAGCTATCGCTGCCGAATTTAATGGATTATTTCAAATATTTTAACAAAGTATGATTTTACAGCGAGCTTCTATTCTTTTAAATACTATATCAGCAGGCTCAGCAGGAGTTGGGTCGGCTTTAGATTCGTAATAGAGTTGTAAGTCTTCTAACTCTTCATATAATTCAGCAATTCTCAAAAGCTCATTGTATTGTTCAATAGGAACAACTGCCGAGAGTGTATTGCCTTGTCTATCGGTTAGAAAAGTGGGTTCTTGTAAAATCATTGTATTCATATTTTACTTGGGATAATTCAGATTTTTATCAGTGAGGTGGTGAAGAGTTTCTAAGTATTTCTTAGCTTCATACTTCGCCATAGGGAGGTTATTATTATAGAAGTTGCCACATTCTAAAGCTGAGGCACCAGGGATATCACCTTCGAAATTGGCGATATATTCAAAGAGTTCGGTAATCAGGGGGGCGATATCTTTAGAGGTATAGTCGCCAGCGAGGATAAGGTAGTTACCGGTCATACAGCCCATAGGCCCCCAGTAGATAATTTTGTCTTTCCACTCGGGGTTGTTGCGCAACCAAGTAGCGGCGAGATGTTCAATGGTGTGTATTTCGGGACTGCCGAGTACAGGCTCGCGGTAGGGGAGCTTCATACGGATATCAAAAGAGGTAAGCACTTCCTTGCCTACATAGTCTTTACGCGATACATAAATGCCACGCTCGAGTTTGAGGTGGTCAATACAGAAACTTGCTATTCTTTCCATTTTATTTAGTTAAGAGTTAAGAGATAAGAGGTAAGAAATGATACCTTTATATTTTTAACTTGTTGTTAATTGATATTTAGCTTATTGAGGGCTTCTGAATTCTTGGAGAAACTCAGAGGGTTTCAGATAAAGCTCTAATTCCTGACACCCGCCCCCTTAATAAACTACACCGCAAAGGTATTATTTCTGTCGTTAAAAAGCAAATGTTTTTTAGTTTTTTATTTTTCAACAGCTATTAGATCTCTGGCGATTAAGGCTTCTTGCCCGATACGTTCAGCGACTGTATCACCTTTTTGTCCGTGTGTATAAACTCCTAAGCAAGTAGCTTCTAAGGGGGTGTATCCTTGAGCGAGTAAGCCTGTGAGTATCCCTGTGAGAACATCGCCACTACCTGCAGTTGCCATTCCTGGATTGCCAGTGCTGTTTATCCAACATTTGATACCATCGGTGATTATACTGTAAGCTCCTTTGATGAGTATTATTACCTCATGTTTGCGAGCAAAGGCTTTTGTTTTCGTCAATTTATCTAAATCATCTGTCCACTGTCCGATGAGGCGTTCTAACTCTTTTGGGTGAGGGGTAAGGATAGCTTTTTTAGGTAATAAAACTTGTTTTTCGGGGTTTTGAGCAAGTATGTTTAGGGCGTCGGCATCGATAACAAAAGGTGTATTAGGGTATTGCTCGAAGAGGTCGAATAGAGCGGTTGCGGTGTTGGGGTGAGTGCCCCAGCCAATGCCTACTCCTATAGAAGAGGGGGTAAAAGGGATAGGTGTAGTAGAGTAATATTGGTCGGTTTGAGAGGTAATAGCCATAGCTTCGGGGAGCGCTGTTTGCAGTATGGTATATCCACAAGAAGGGATGGCAACAGTAAGCAGGCCAGCACCTGTGCGTAGTACAGCAGTGCCACTGAGCACTACGGCGCCCATTTTGCCATAGCTTCCCCCTATCAAAAGGGCGTGTCCGTAGGTACCTTTATGGCTAAATTTAGCTCGGTTTTTTTGAAGTTTACAGATATCAGGTTCAAGGAGGTAATAATCGGGAGATAGATTGTTTAGAAAGGTAGTGTCTAACCCAATATTGAGTACTTCAAAAGCAGGGATATATTGGCCAGTAGCAGGCAAGAAGAAAGGTAGTTTTGGGGTTTGAAAGGTGAGTACTATATTGGGGTGCACCCATTGTTCTTCGGGGAGGGGGACTCGCTCGATAGGAAGTCCAGAGGGCATATCGACACTCAGTATATAACTATTGGAGTTGTTTAGGAGCGCAAATAGGGATTGTAGCCATTGAGGGGCAGGGCGAGAGAGTCCTATTCCGAAAATAGCGTCTATCACGACATCACCCCAAAGGATATCGGAGGTATTTTCGGGGGTAATAGAGGTGATAGGGAGTTTGATTTGGGTTAATAAGTTTTTGTTTTGCAGGTAGTCGGCAGAGAAGTTTTCGCTAAATAGGAGTTCATAAACAGTTACCTTCCAACCGTCTTGGTGAAGCATTCGCGCCAAAGCCAAGCCATCGCCTCCGTTGTTGCCTACGCCAGCCAGAACAGTGATGAGTTGGTTTTTGCAGAGGTGTTTTTTTACCCAAAGGAATAGGGTTTCGGCGGCGCGTTCCATCAGTTGCCACGATGTGATGTTTTGAGAGTTTATCGTATAGGCATCGGCTTCTTTTAGTTGTTTGGAGGTTAGAATTTTCATTGTTTAGGTTTGTATTGAGATAGTTTGAAAAGCTCATCGGGTTTCATAGCTAAGAGTTTGGCTACGGGTTCATCTTTGTGTTTTTCGGCATAAGCTTCTACAATCTTTAGGCCTATATACCTACCTATTTGTCCTGGAGATTCATTATCTAATTCTAAATAGAATTTAGAGAAAGGAGCGGGATATATAAAGCGGGTGAGGAGTTTTTTATCGGTTTGATAAAGCAATTCTTTTTCTATGAAATAGCGCCATATTTCGCTTTCATTAGCTTCTGCCCAATCATATTTTTTGGTATTGTAGCGCAAGAGGTCGGATAGGGGTCTTTTGGGGAGTAGGAGGTGTTCTAAGTATAGTTTTTTACCTTCGTATACCATATTTTCGAGGAAGGTGAGGTGTACACCACGGGGTACGAGTTTTTCGGCAAAAGCATCAGCGATGTCTACAGCTAAGTATTTTTTATCTAATTCGCTACTGATGTACTGTTGGAAATCTTGGTAATAGGGGTGTTTAGCGCCGAGGTAGTTATCGATACCTATCAGGAGTAGGCTATCGGCGTAAATTACGCGAGACTCATAATCTACTCTACTGAGGAGGCTTACTACTTTTGGGGCTTCAAATTTAGGGAAGTAGTATTTGATGTGCTGGAAAAGGTTTTTTACTTCTTTTTTTTCAGCGGTTAAATTCCCTACGTTTTTCTCTACTTCGTTATAGAGGGTATGGTAGAAGATGTTAGCGAACTCGGGGAGGTCGGGGAAGATAGGTTTTCGCCTGATCTCTAACCATTCGCTATCGCTTACACTTTGGATAAAGAAATACGGATAGGTGTGTGTGAGTTTACTAAATTGGGCATCGGGTACTTTTACAAAGAGGGAATCTAATCGCACCCACTGATAGTTCATAGGGATGGCTGCTATTTCTTTTTCTTTTTTATCGCCACAAGTGATGGCAGAGAGTAGCACAAGGCTTAATAATATTTTTTTTAGCATAGAAATTTTCAGATGTTTGTTATCAGGATGCAAAGGTAAGTATAATTGGCAAATTAGCAAATTTAGGGGGATGGGGTGCGAGCCGCATGGGCAATTAATGGGAGTAATGAGGTGTGAGCTGCACGGGCAATTATGGGAGTAATTAAGAAATTCTAAATTTTAGGGGTTTTGTAGTTTATTTTTCTGTAGAAAGGGGTTTTTGTAGTATTTTTTACTTTTAGGGAGGGTAGGGGGTAGGTATAGTGTGGGTATACTGTAGGTATACTTGAGATGTGGTGAGGGGGTAGGAGAAAAATTTTCTGTTTTAATGATTGCTTTTAACTTTTAATTTCTGTGTTTTAAATTTGCAAATTAATAAATAGTTTCATACTTTTGCCGAGTCAATTATTCAATAAATATTAATCATTAAAAAAAATGGTTAGTTACAAAGAAATATTTAAAAACAACCGCGAGTGGGCTCGTAGTCGTAAGGAGAAAGATCCTCATTTTTTTGAGAAGCTTGCGGAGAATCAAAATCCTGATTATCTTTATATAGGTTGTTCAGATAGCCGAGTGGCTGCTGAAGAGCTAATGGGAACGGGACCAGGTAAGGTATTTGTGCATCGCAATATTGCTAATGTGGTTAATACGCTTGATATGAACTCGACAGCTGTGATACAATATGCTGTAGAACACCTTGATGTAAAGCATATTATCGTATGTGGGCATTATGATTGTGGAGGGGTAAAGGCGGCGATGCAGGCTAAGGATTACGGATTGTTGAATCCTTGGTTGCGCACTATACGCGATGTGTATAGGCTTCATCAGGAGGAGCTTGATGCTATTGTAGATGAAGGTCAGCGATATAGGCGTTTTGTAGAGCTGAATGTAGAAGAACAGTGTTTGAATATTACTAAAATGGCTGTAGTGCAAGAGAGTTATCTCAAAAACCAATATCCGCTGGTACACGGATGGGTGTTTGACATACAAACGGGTGAGTTGGTAGATTTGAATATTGACTTTGAAAATATACTACACGAGATACAAAAAATATACGATCTTACAGGTCAAGACTGGTATAAACGCTATTAAGCAATTAACAATTGAGAATTAACAATTAATAAATTTATAAAAATGAGTATTATTCTTTATGTTTTAGGATTTATAGTAGTGGTATTTCTGCTATCTACTTTCTTTACCGTACGCCAACAAACTGCCGTATCGATAGAACGCTTTGGGAAGTTTGAAAGTATTCGACACTCGGGCTTACAAATAAAAATACCTATCATTGACAAAGTCGCTGCTCGCATCAGTCTTAAAATTCAACAATTGGATGTGGTGGTAGAGACTAAGACATTAGACGATGTATTTGTGAAGATTAAAGTCTCTGTGCAGTTTGTTGTGATTAAGGAAAAGGTATATGATGCGATTTATAAGCTCGAATACCCACATGACCAGATTACGAGTTATGTATTTGACGTAGTGCGCGCTGAGGTGCCTAAGATGAAACTCGACGATGTATTTGTGAAGAAAGACGATATCGCCATTGCTGTGAAGCGCGAAGTACAGGAGTCAATGGAAGCTTATGGGTATGACATTATCAAAACCTTGGTAACTGATATTGACCCAGACGCTCAAGTGAAGGCGGCTATGAACCGTATCAATGCTGCAGAACGCGAGAAAGTAGCGGCGCAATACGAAGGTGATGCCCAACGTATCCTCATCGTAGAAAAGGCAAAAGCAGAAGCTGAAAGCAAACGCTTGCAGGGGCAAGGTATAGCTGACCAGCGTCGTGAAATAGCTCGTGGATTGGTAGAGAGTGTAGATGTATTGCATAAAGTAGGTATTAGCTCTCAAGAGGCTTCAGCACTTATAGTGGTTACGCAACACTACGACACCTTGCAGGCTGTAGGACAACAAACTAATAGCAACCTTATCTTACTACCTAACTCACCTGAGGCAGGAAGTGAGATGCTCAACAATATGATTACCTCTTTTACCGCTTCGGCTCAAGTGACTGAAACTTTGAAAAAGAAGAATGAGTAACACACCGTTAAATAATATGTTGATTTTAAAAGCTATTCATTTTTTTGAATAGCTTTTTTTGTGAATATTATTAAAATTACTAATTTTGCACTCTGTAATAACTTTTTGTGGTTATACACTTTGGCGGAGTGTAGATACACCTGACTGTGGATTGAAAAAAAGCAACTATGAAAATATCATATAACTGGTTAAAGCAATATTTAAAATTAGATCTTACGGCTGAAGATACAGCAGTACTTCTTACAGATCTTGGCTTGGAAGTAGAAGGTATTGAGCCTTATGAAAGTGTAAAAGGAGGTCTGAAAGGGGTAGTGGTAGGGAAGGTACTTGAATGTGAAAAGCACCCTAATGCCGATAAGCTCAAAATCACAAAAGTAGATGTAGGAGGAGAAGCGCCCTTGCAAATTGTATGTGGGGCTCCTAATGTAGCACAAGGGCAGAAAGTGCCAGTAGCCACTATAGGCACAGTGCTTTATGACAAAGAAGGAAAGCCTTTTGAAATAAAGAAAGGGAAAATACGCGGAGAAGAGAGTTATGGTATGATTTGCGCTGAAGACGAGTTGGGTTTAGGCGAAAGTCACGATGGTATTATGGTTCTCGATGACAAATGGGAAGTAGGGACTCCTGCAAACAAAGTATTTGAAGTAGAAACAGATGAGGTGTTTGAAATAGGTTTAACGCCTAATCGCGCTGATGCGATGAGTCATTATGGGGTAGCCCGCGATCTACGAGCAGGCTTGATGCAAAAGGGGACTTCTTTGGAGCTTATAACCCCTTCGGTAACAAAGTTTCACGTAGATAACCGTTCAGGAAAGATGGATATAGAGGTGCTCAACCGCAAGTTAGTACCTCGCTATACGGGAGTAACCATCAGCAATGTAAGGGTAGGGGAGTCGCCAGCGTGGTTGCAACACAAACTCAAAGCCATAGGTATCACCCCGAAGAACAATGTAGTAGATGCGACTAACTATGTGCTTCACGGCTTGGGTCAGCCACTTCACGCCTTTGATGCAGATCATATTATAGGGAGAAAAATCGTTGTAAAAAACGCTGAAGAAGGGACTAAATTTAAGACTCTTGATGGGATAGAACGCACCCTCAGTGCAGAAGATATTATGATATGTGATGCGGAGAAACCTTTGTGTATAGCAGGGGTATTAGGAGGGGAAAACTCAGGAGTTACCCATTTTACGCGTAATGTATTTCTCGAAAGTGCATATTTTGACCCAGTGTCTATCCGCAAGACCGCTAAAAGACATAGTATCAGTACCGATGCCTCTTATCGTTTTGAACGAGGTATCAATATAGAAGACTGCAAATACGCTCTTATATATGCGGCGGTACTCATAGAAAATATAGCGGGAGGGGTAATCACATCGGATGTGGTGGACTTCTACCCTAAAAAACAAGAAGAATTTCAGGTATTTCTCGCCTTTGAGAATGTAGATAAACTCATAGGGCAGAAGATACCTCGAGATACTATCAAAGCTATTTTGCACTCGTTGGATATAAAAGTTAACTCTCTTACAGAGCGCGGTTTAGGCTTGTTGGTGCCAACTTATCGTGTAGATGTGCAACGAGAAGCAGATGTGATAGAAGAGATATTGCGTATTTATGGTTATAACAATATTCAAATTACAGAGAAGGTAAGTGCAACGATGTCGCACTCATCTAAATATGCAGACCATAATATGCAAAATGTAGTAGCTACACAGCTTGTAGGTAAAGGTTTTTTTGAGATAATGACTAATAGTCTTGTATCGGAGAAAGAAATTACAACATATTCTCAGGCAGAGCAGGCGGTAAAACTACTGAACCCTCTTAGTAGTGACTTGGGCTATATGCGCAAAAATCTACTTTTCTCAGGGCTTGAAGTAATTGCTTATAATTTAAACCACAAACGTAGTGACTTAAAGCTTTTTGAGTTTGGCAAGAACTATCATTTTGTAGAAGAGAAGTATAACGAAAATAAGCACTTAGCACTTTACCTTACGGGGAATGCTACAGGGGATTATTGGGGTAGTGCAACTCAACGAACTACTTTCTTTGACCTAAAAGGCATTGTAGTATCGCTTTTTGAGCGATTAGGATTGCAGAATGTTACAGAACTACCTTTGGAAGAGGGTCAGTGTGTTTTAGGAGATGAAGGATTGCGCTTTGTGATAGGCGATACTTTGATAGGAGAGATGGGAGTTGTAAAACATACAATACTGAAAGATTTTGGTATTAAGCAAGATGTTTTCTTTGCTGACCTACAATGGGAAACTATTTTGGCACAAGTGGAGGGACATAAAGTAGTTTACCAAGAAATAGCCAAGTATCCTGAAGTGCGTCGAGATTTGGCACTATTGCTAGATGAGAAAGTAAGCTTTGCAGAAGTGCATAAAGTAGCTCTTGCTACTGAAAAAGGACTTTTAAAACACCTTAATCTATTTGATGTATACCAAGGTAATAAGTTGCTCAAAGGGAAGAAGAGTTATGCCGTGAGTTTTGTACTTCAAGATGATAATAAAACACTTACTGATAAACAAATAGATAAGACTATGCAACGCCTACAAGAGGCATTTGAGAAGCAACTGGGGGCTACATTGAGAGAGTAGAAAATAGAAATTAGAACAAAAAAATAAGACGACGTTTTTACGCCGTCTTATTTTTTTATGCTCCGCTGGTACAAGCTACAAGCTTGTACCTTTCTTATCTCTTACCTAAATAAAACAAATAGAAACTTTAGCGTTAATAATTTGTATAAAATCAAAACAATTCGTAATTTTGTAGCGTCAAACTTTAAAAGCAATATAACTATGAAAATCAAAACATTTTTAGCACTATTGCTATTGGTGATAGTAGGGTGCAGTTGCTCAAAAACAGACAAGGACAATTTTAAAGAGGTGCCTTTTAGAACATTGTTTAGTGGTTGTAATTTTCTGGATTTAGAATATGAGAATAAAAAGGAAATCATTTCAAATGAAACTGAACTGCAAAAAGTAGCAGAAATATTAAGACTCACAACAGAAACTGTAGACAATTTTAAAATTGATTTCTCACAAAAGCAAGTAATTGTTATTTGGGGAAAAATAGAAAATTACACACCTTCTTCTATTAATGTAACTTCTATTACAGAGGATAATAACACTATTGTAGTTCATACGGTTAGTGAGGTTAAAGGATTAGCTCCTGCTCAAAGTTGCCCTTTCTGTATAGTTGAGATTCCTAAAACTAATAAAAACATTACATATAAAAATAAAGCGTTATGAAAAATATAGTTTCAATTATTGTATTGTTTATTTCTTGTGCATTATATGGGCAAGAAGTAATAGAGTATAAAAACAGATTCTTTACCTGATGAAGGATATTTATTGTTCAATAAAAAATAGAAAATATAATGAAAATATTCTCTTAGCATTATTATGTCTAATTGTAACTTTGCATCTAAATGCTCAAATAACTACTGAAGAGGAATTTCCTGCAGGTGTAAGTTTGTAGCTTGTACCTTTCTTACTCCTTACCTAAATAAAATAAATAGAAACTTTAGCGTTAATAATTTGCATAAAATCAAAACAATTCATGTCAAACTTTAAAAGCAATATAACTATGAAAATCAAAACATTTTTAGCACTACTGCTATTGGTGATAGTAGGGTGCAGTTGCTCAAAAAAAGACAAGGATACAGATACAATACTGTATGGTACGTGGAAACTTATAGGAATACAAGGGCAAGATGGTAAGATGCGAGAGCCAAATCCTACAGAAAAAGAATGTCTAAAATGTTTTACTATTACATTTAGAAAAAATAACACGCTTGAAGGAAAAAGTTCTTCTAATGATATAACAGCTTCTTATACTTTAAATGTGAAGGAAGCTACTTTAACTATTCCTTACATTGGAGGTACAAAAGTAATGGAAAATGAAGATGGTAATATTTTTAGAGAATGTCTTATAGGTACAACCCATTACGTCGTAGATAACAATAAAGTAACGATAACGAATAATAAACAACAATCTTTATCATTAAAAAAATAAAAGCACTATGAAACGTATTATATTATTATCATTAATTTTTTTGTCTTTAGTGGGATATGCTCAAATATCTACTGAAGAGGAATTCCCTGCAGGTGTAAGTTTGTAGCTTGTACCTTTCTTACTTCTTACCTAAATAAAATAAATAGAAACTTTATCGTTAATAATTTGTATAAAATCAAAACAATTCGTAACTTTGTAGCATCAAACTTTAAAAGCAATATAACTATGGAAATCAAAACATTTTTAGCACTACTGCTATTGGTGATAGTAGGGTGCAGTTGCTCAAAAAAAGACAAGGAAATAGACCCAATGTTGTATGGCACTTGGCGATTGGTAGGGGTAAGTGATATGGAAGGTCATTTAAAAGAACTTAAACCTAACGAAAAAGAATGTGATTTGTGTTATTCTATCACTTTTAAAGAGGATAACACCCTAAAAGGATACACTTCATTTAATGAGGTTATGGGTATTTATAGAGCAGACAATAATAAGTTAATATTTACATTTGGGCACACTAAAAAAAGTGAGAAGATAGATAGTGATGGAGATTTATATCTTGCATTAATGTACAATCTTTCAGCTAATAAAGCAGATTATAGAGTTGAAAATAAACAATTATATTTGTATTATAAGAAAAATAAAAAGAGTATAAAAACAGATTCTTTACCAAATGAAGGGTATGTATTGTTTAATAAAAAAATGTAAACACTATGAAATCTATTGTGATAATACTATGTTTTATTGTTAGTTTTTCTGTAAAAGGACAAATAGCTACAGGAGAAAAACCTTTTAGTTTTAATGAAACAAACACTTCAAGAAAAGTACCTCCAAGACCATTAAAATATATTGAAGTGCTACCTCCTAATTTGGATAAGGTAAAAGAAGAAGATAAGACAGCATCCTTTTATAGAATTAGTGTTGCTGTTGATGTGCTTATAAATTCTGAAAAGAAAAAGGATTGGAAAAACATTTCTGGTGGAGGAAAATTATGGAAAGTAGCTATAAGATCAAAAGGGGCTCTTTCTATAGATTTTACCTTTGATAAGTTTTGGTTGCCAGAAGGAGGTAAGTTTTTTGTCTACAATCCGCAAACACAACAATATATAGGAGCCGTTACTTCTGAATTCCTTCAAGGAAATAAGGAAAATCCAAAATCTTTTTCAACGGGGCTCATTTATGGTGATACAGTAATTTTAGAATATTATCATTCTGATAAAAATTCTCCTACACCTATCATTTCTGTAAATAGACTTTATTATGGTTATAGGAATGTTAATATAGAAAAAACAGGTTTGGGAAGCGCAGGGAATTGTCAAGTAAATGTAAATTGTAAAGAAGGAGATGATTGGCAAAAAGAAAAGAAAGCAGTAGCTCGTATATTGATAAAATTTCCTAATGCAGCTGGTTGGTGTTCTGGGACATTAGTCAATAATACAGCTAAAAATCAAGAACCTCTATTCCTAACAGCGAATCACTGTTTACAAGATACAAAACGTAATTTTAAATATGATGCCATAGATAGTCCAGATGTTTCTACTTGGATATTTTATTGGGACTATGAGAGTCCTTATTGTTCTAATGAATACTCTACAGAAGCAAAATCTACTGTAGGAGCGCAGATTGTTGCTAATAATGATTCATCAGATTTTGCATTATTAAAATTGATACAAGACCCAAGAGATATTCCTAAAAGATCTTCATACTATTTAGGTTGGGATAGAATAACCACATATATAGGGAATGAAGGTGCTTGTATTCATCACCCGAGTGGGGATGTTAAGAAAATTTCTTTTTATAAAACACCTCCAAGATCTACATATTATTTACAAGATAATATAAACAATAATGGAACACACTGGGAAATTATTTGGGATAAGGGAGTAACAGAAGGAGGATCTTCTGGGTCCCCTTTATTGAATAAATCAAAAAGGATTATTGGACAGCTTCACGGTGGATACTCGTCTTGTACTGAGAAAAACTCTCCTGATTGGTATGGTAGGTTTGATGTTTCTTGGACAGGGAATGACAATCCTGATAAACGGCGTAGATTAAAAGACTGGCTTGATCCTTATAATACTAAGCAACAAACACTAGATGGTATAGATTATATTCCACCAGTACCCTATAACCTCACCAGCACCAACACTATGCCTTGGGGGTTCTGTAAAAAAGCTATCTTTAAAGTAGAGAATTTTCCGCTAGATGAAAAAAATGCTACTATTGATTGGAAATTTCCACGAGGGTCTCGTATGACTAAAGAGATTGCTAAGAATGAAGTAGAAATAGATTTTGGTACTAATTATAGAGCAGAAGTACACGCTGTTGTAAACACACAAGATTATAAAAATCTTGACTTAATGTATGTGAATACAAACAATAACTACGTACGTTCGGATATGTTGTGTTTAAAAGTTGATAAAGTAGATTCTGATAGCCATCAATATTGGCAAAAAATGGAATTTTGGTTGGATGAAAATACACAATTGTCAAGTTACCAACGTCAGAAAATAATTAATTTAGAAACAAACGGTTTAGACTACCGCAAAGAAGGAGATAAGGAATATATCAGGGTTAAAGGAAGTAACCCTTATGTGAAAGCTACTATTACCTTAGCTCCTGAAACTTGTCCTGATGAGCATGTAACTTTTATGTTGGAGGATATACAATATATTAACGACGCAAAAGTTGTACATTCAGAGGAGGGATTAGCAATAGTTTCTAAACCAAAGGATAAGATAGATGATTGCACAGGACAAGAAGAAGTAAAAGGAGAAGTGTTTTCTAATGGTTGGCAAGGTGCTCGTAGGTATTATTTTGATTTTTATAAATACAAACACCCTTATGATTATTTAGACGAAGGGACTAAGTACAAAACTTCAGCTCCTACTTCAAGAGTGTCTACTGGTTATTTTGAAATAGTCCCTGCTAAAGGTTATATTACAGCACACCAGCCTATGAAAATACAAGCAACTCCTAATGGAGCAGAATTGTTTATAGATTCACCCCGTTATGTAGGCTATCAAGAATGGGGTAAAGCTTGGATACGCTATGTACCTGAAGATTGTAAGGCTTCTAAATGGGAATTGTGGGATTTCTCAAAAGCGGGCTATGCTACCAATGGTTATTTTATAGATAGAGATAAGGGATACAGTCCAGGTACTTATAGTATGTATCCTAATCCTGCTACTAGTACTGTGTTCTTCTCTGTAAGACAACCCCAAGCAGAGAGTAGGAGAGAGGTGAGCCTGTTCTCAGCTCAAAAGAACGCTCTCCAAAATGAACCTTACCAAATAGAGGTGTTTAATACTGCTGGTGTACGGGTGTTACATCAGGAGGGCAAAGGCACGACCGCTGAGTTTTCAGTAGCACATTTGCCTGCAGGTATTTATATAGTGCATTTTACCCAAAATGGGGTAACTCACAAAGAAAAACTAATTGTAGAATGATAAACGAGTAACTGTGTGAAACAACTTATATATAGTATTTTATTGTGTAGTACGGCTTTATCTGCTCAAACGGTTGTTCCTTTGTTCGATAGCCGTATTATTGCCACCGCCGTTCCTTTTTTGCAACTCAGTACCGATGCCTATTCATTGGGAATGGGAGAAATGGGGGTGGCAACTCCTCCTAATGTGTTTTCACAACAGTGGAATGCAGCTAAATATGTATTTGCAAATGAAAGTACAGGGATAGGACTTTCTTATGCGCCTTATCTCAATAGCTTAGTAAATGATATGTCTTTAGGAAATGTGAGTTATTTTCATAAGTCAAAGAAAAGGGAAAGTGCTTGGGGAGCGAGTCTTACCTATTTCAATGCTGGTGAATTTCATCTTAGTAGTATGCAACAAAATCAATACGTAGCCGAAGGAGTGGAACAACCTTTTGAATTCTCGGCAGATGTGTCGTATTCGTTGCCACTTTCACCTCATTGGGCTATGGGAGTTACGATGCGCTATATTCATTCCGATTTGTCTGTGAATAACCAAACTGAACGTCTGCGAGTTCATAGTTTTGCGACTGATATAGCTGCTTATTTCTCCTCGGAGATTATTGCCTACAATCGTTTTTGGGGAAAATACAATTTTGGTTTGCAAATAGCACATTTAGGAACCAAAGTAAAATACACCGATTTAGGGCGCGAGTCTTTTCTACCTACTACCCTGAAAATAGGTGCTGGTTATAGTTTTATTTTTGATAATCAGGATAATTTTTCTATTTACTTGGAGGCAAAAAAACTTCTTGTACCTACACCTCCTCAGTATGGTTTTGTAGATAAGAACAATAACGGGCAACAAGATCCTAACGAGCCTACGACTATTATAGCAGGTAAAAACCCTAATATATCTTTTCTCTCAGGTATCTTTCAATCTTTTAGTGATGCGCCTGGAGGTTTGAAAGAGGAGCTTCAAGAAGTAGCCTATTCTGTTGGAGTGAGCTATGAGTTTGAGGAAGCGTTACTTTTGGGTGCTGGTTTCTACAATGAGAGCGAGCAAAAAGGAGCTCGTAAGTTTTTTACTTTAGGGGTGGGATTTCATAAAGCCAATTATCATATTCATCTTTCTTATCTCTTTTCAGTATCTAAGATAGCAAATCCTTTTGAAAAAGGACTCCGCATTTCTCTTGCACTAATGAATTTATAAATTATTTTGTGATATTTGTAACAAATCACAACTTTTTCATAACTACTTATGTTACACTAATTTCTAAAACTAAATCTCGTTAAAGTATTGGTAATCAACAATAATAAAGTGTCTACACCTCTTGTTTCTTACCTCCTATCTCTTATCTCTTATTTCTTATCTCTTACTTCTTATCTTTCAGATAGTTTTGTAGTTTTAAAATAAATGATTACTTTTGCACCCGCTTTGGATAATTAAGTTTTAATAATTAAGGCTTATAACCTAATAAACAAGTAAATAAATAATTATATATAGTATTGTAAATTATGCCAACAATTTCACAATTAGTACGAAAAGGAAGAACCAGAATTACCAAGAAGAGTAAATCGGTTGCTTTGGATTCGTGCCCACAACGCAGAGGGGTATGTACTCGTGTGTACACCACTACGCCAAAGAAGCCAAACTCAGCGATGCGAAAAGTAGCGCGTGTACGTTTGACTAATGGCAATGAGGTGAATGCTTACATACCTGGTGAAGGTCACAATCTCCAAGAGCACTCGATAGTATTGGTACGAGGCGGAAGGGTAAAAGATTTACCAGGTGTTAGATACCACATTGTTCGTGGTGCTCTTGATACGGCTGGTGTAGCAGGTAGAACGCAAAGACGTTCTAAATATGGTGCGAAACGCCCTAAACCAGGACAAGCTGCTCCTGCTGACAAAAAGAAAAAGTAATTTAACACACAAAAATCTTTTAACTAAAAAGAAATGAGAAAAAGACAGGCTAAAAAACGCCCCCTTTTACCAGATCCAAAATTTAATGACCAGTTGGTTACACGTTTTGTGAATAACCTTATGTGGGATGGTAAAAAATCAGTGGCTTTTAAGGTATTCTACGACGCAATTGATATCGTAGAGCAAAAGAAAAATAATGAAGAGAAGTCGGCATTAGAAGTATGGAAAGATGCTCTTAGCAATGTGATGCCACACGTAGAGGTGCGTTCACGTCGTGTAGGGGGTGCTACTTTCCAAATTCCAATGCAAATCCGCCCAGACCGTAAAGTTTCTATGGCTATGAAATGGCTCATCGGGTATGCACGCAAACGCAACGAGAAATCAATGGCTCAGAAATTGGCTGCTGAAATTATCGCTGCTTCTAAAGAAGAAGGTGCAGCAGTGAAGAAGAAAATGGATACGCACCGTATGGCTGAAGCTAACAAAGCGTTCTCACACTTTAGATTTTAATAAACACGATGAGTAGAGATTTAAAATATACAAGAAATATAGGTATTGCTGCACACATTGATGCAGGTAAGACCACGACTACCGAGCGTATACTTTTTTATACTGGTAAGACTCATAAAATAGGGGAAGTACACGATGGTGCTTCTACTATGGATTGGATGGAGCAAGAAGCTGAGCGTGGTATCACCATCACTTCAGCTGCAACTACTTGTAAATGGAACTTTCCTACTGAAAATGGTAAGCCTACAGCTGATGCTAAAGAATATCACTTCAACATTATTGATACTCCCGGCCACGTAGACTTTACAGTAGAGGTAAACCGTTCTCTTCGTGTACTTGATGGGTTAGTATTTCTTTTTTCTGCGGTTGATGGTGTAGAGCCACAATCAGAGACAAACTGGCGTTTGGCGGATAACTACAAAGTACCTCGTATAGGATTTGTAAATAAAATGGACCGTCAAGGAGCGAACTTTCTCAATGTTTGCAACCAAGTAAAAGACATGCTCAAATCTAATGCAGTGCCTATCGTATTGCCTATTGGCGACGAAGCTGATTTCAAAGGTATTGTTGATTTGATTAAAAACCGCGCCATCGTATGGCACGAAGAAAACTCAGGTTCAACTTTTGACGTAGTTGAAATTCCTGCAGATATGAAAGAAGATGTAGCCAAATACCGAGCTCAATTGATTGAAGAGGTAGCTGGTTATGATGAAGGTCTTCTTGAGAAGTTTATGGAAGATGAACATTCTATCACAGAGGATGAAATCCACAAAGCATTGCGCGCTGCCGTAATGGATATGGCAATCATACCTATGGTGTGTGGTTCATCATTCAAAAACAAAGGAGTGCAATTTATGCTAGATGCAGTTTGTCGCTACTTGCCTTCACCGCTTGACAAAGAAGCTATTGAAGGGACAAATCCTGATACTGGAGAAGTAGCACTTCGCAAACCATCTGTAGAAGCTCCTTTTGCAGCCTTGGCATTTAAAATTGCAACTGACCCTTATGTAGGTCGTTTAGCATTCTTCCGTGCTTATTCTGGACATCTTGATGCAGGTTCTTATGTATTGAACACTCGTTCAAACAACAAGGAACGTATCTCTCGTATCTACCAAATGCACGCTAACAAACAAAACCCTATTGAATACATCGAAGCTGGAGATATAGGAGCCGCTGTAGGTTTTAAAGATATCAAAACAGGAGATACTCTTTGTGATGAAAAATACCCTATTGTACTTGAAAGTATGGTATTTCCAGATCCAGTAATCGGTATTGCTGTAGAGCCTAAAACCAAAGCAGATGTTGATAAATTGGGAATGGCTTTAGCAAAATTAGCTGAAGAGGATCCTACTTTCCAAGTAAAGACAGACCAAGCGTCTGGGCAAACTATTATCTCAGGAATGGGAGAGTTGCACTTGGATATCATTGTAGACCGTCTCAAACGTGAGTTCAAAGTAGAAGTAAACCAAGGAGAGCCTCAAGTAGAGTATAAAGAGGCTATCACAGGGAAAGCAGATCACCGAGAAGTTTATAAGAAACAAACAGGTGGACGTGGTAAGTTTGCCGACATCGTATTCCGTATGGAGCCAGCAGATGAAGGCAAAGTAGGTCTTGAATTTATAAATGAAATCAAAGGTGGTAACATTCCTAAAGAATATGTGCCATCAGTAGAGAAAGGATTCAAGGAAGCGATGAAGAATGGACCTTTGGCAGGTTTTGAAATGGATGCGATGAAAATCACGCTTATTGATGGTTCATTCCACCCTGTCGATTCAGATTCATTGTCATTTGAGTTGGCTGCTAAATTAGGATATAAAGAAGCCGCTCGAGCTGCGAAAGCTGTATTAATGGAGCCTATAATGAAATTGGAGGTTATTACTCCAGAAGAGAATATGGGTGATATTGTAGGGGACTTGAACCGCCGTCGTGGACAAGTAAACGATATGAGTGACAGGAATGGGGCTAAGGTAGTAAAAGCATTTGTACCGCTATCAGAGATGTTTGGTTATGTAACTACCCTTAGAACACTTTCATCAGGTCGTGCAACTTCTACAATGGAGTTTTCGCACTATGCAGAAGCTCCTTCTAATATTGCAGATGAAGTAATTAAAAAAGCCAGAGGCAACTAATTTATTAAGCAAATGAGTAATCAACAAAAAATAAGAATAAAGTTAAAATCTTACGATCATAACTTGGTAGATAAATCTGCTGAGAAAATCGTAAAGACAGTAAAAGCTACAGGTGCGGTAGTAACAGGGCCTATTCCGTTGCCTACACACAAAAAAATCTTTACTGTATTGCGTTCTCCACACGTAAATAAGAAAGCACGTGAACAATTTCAATTGAGCTCACACAAGCGTCTTTTAGACATTTATAGCTCATCATCAAAAACAATAGATGCTTTGATGAAGTTGGAATTGCCAAGTGGAGTAGAAGTGGAAATCAAAGTTTGATAACTTTACTAAAATGTCCCGAAACTGTGGGTTAGGGAAAAACGGATAAAAATGATTCAGGGTTAAAAAGCCTCGGGCATTTTTTGACCCTGAGTTATTTGTAAGTTTTAGGTAATAGTTTTTTAGAGATAGAGAGGCTAGAGCCTAATTGCAAATAGAATAATAACTAATTTAATATTTAATTTTATGTCTGGGTTAATTGGAAAAAAAGTAGGCATGACCAGCATTTTTGATGAAAATGGTAAAAACATACCTTGTACCATCATAGAAGCGGGTCCATGCGTAGTTACCCAAGTCAGAACCAAAGAGGTTGATGGCTATGAAGCGCTTCAACTTGGTTTCGATGACAAAGCAGAGAAACGTGCTACCAAAGCAGAGCTTGGTCACTTTAAAAAAGCAGGGACCTCTGTTAAGAAGAAAGTCGTAGAATTCCAAGGTTTTGAAGATAAGTACAAATTGGGTGATGTAATCACAGTAGATTTTTTCGCAGAGGGAGAGTTTGTGGATATCACAGGGACTTCTAAAGGGAAAGGATTTCAAGGGGTAGTGCGTCGTCATGGTTTTGGAGGAGTAGGACAAAGTACTCACGGGCAGCACAACCGTCTTAGAGCGCCAGGGTCAGTAGGAGCTTCGTCTTATCCTTCACGTGTATTTAAAGGTATGCGTATGGCTGGGCGTATGGGAGCTGAAAAGGTAACAGTACAAAACTTGAAAGTATTGAAAGTGGTAGCTGAGAAAAATCTTTTAGTTGTAAAAGGTTGTATTCCGGGACACAAAAATGCTTACGTAACTATTCACAAATAATGGAAGTAGCAGTATTAAATATACAAGGAAAAGAGACAGGTAGAAAGGTAACCCTTTCTGATGCTGTGTTTGGTATAGAGCCTAACAATCATGTAGTATACTTAGATGTTAAGCGGTATTTAGCTAACAAACGTCAAGGAACACATAAGGCTAAAGAGAGAAATGAAGTAGCTGGAAGTACTCGTAAAATCAAAAAACAAAAAGGTACAGGTACAGCGCGTGCAGGTAGTGTAAAATCTCCTGTATTTGTGGGTGGTGGACGTATATTTGGTCCTCGTCCTAAGGATTATACACAAAAGCTTACAAAGAATGTAAAGCGTTTGGCACGTCGTTCAGCTCTTAGTGCTAAGGTACAAAATCAAGCACTTGTAGTAATTGAAGATTTAAATTTTGAAGCACCTAAGACGAAAGATTTTACAGCAGTAGTAAAATCATTAGGGTTAGAGAATAAAAAATCGCTTTTTGTATTGTCAAATACAAATAATAACGTATATTTGTCCTCTCGTAATGTGCCAGCATCTAGTGTGGTAACAGCTTCAGAGTTAAACACTTATCAATTAGTAAATGCTACAAATGTAGTACTTACAGAGAGTTCAGTGGCAGTTTTAGAGTCAATTTTAACAAAATAAGAAGAAAAATGAGCGTATTAATAAAACCTGTAAATACAGAAAAGGCGAATAACAATAGTGAGTTGAGGAACTGCTATACGTTTGAAGTAGCTAAAGGCGCAAACAAGATTCAAATCAAAAATGAAGTTGAAGCAACTTATGGCGTTAAAGTAAAGTCGGTTCGTACACTTAACTACGGGCCAAAACGAACCACTCGTTATACAAAGACAGGCTTGCAATTGGGGAAGACCAATGCTGTAAAGAAGGCAGTAGTGCAAGTATCAGAAGGGACTATAGATTTTTATAGTAATATATAAGTTTAACAAATAGACAAAGATGTCAGTTAGAAAATTAAAACCGATTACCCCTGGTCAGCGTTTTAGAGTAGTAAACGAATTTGACACCATTACTACTGATAAGCCGGAAAAGAGTTTACTTGTTCCGTTGAAAAAGACCGGAGGTAGAAACAATCAAGGAAAGATGACCATGCGTTATATTGGTGGTGGTCATAAGAAGAAGTATCGTATTGTGGATTTTAAGAGAAATAAATTTGGGGTAGAAGCCAAAGTAGTTTCGATAGAGTATGATCCAAATAGGACTGCATTTATTGCTCTTGTTCAATACACAGACGGTGAAAAGCGTTACATTATCGCTCCCGCTGGTTTGAAAGTAGATCAAGTAATTGTTTCGGGACAAGAAAACATAGCTCCTGAAATAGGTAATGCAATGCCGCTTTCTCAAATTCCATTAGGTACAGTAATTTCTTGTATTGAATTGCGCCCTGGACAAGGAGCAAACATAGCTCGTTCTGCAGGAACTTTTGCTCAACTAATGGCAAAAGATGGTAAGTATGCTACTGTAAAGTTGCCTTCAGGTGAAACACGTATGATTCTCCTTACTTGCCTTGCAACGATAGGAGCTGTATCAAACTCTGATCACCAATTGGTACTTTCAGGGAAAGCAGGTCGCTCACGCTGGTTAGGACGTCGTCCTCGCACACGTGCAGTAGTGATGAACCCAGTAGATCACCCAATGGGAGGTGGAGAAGGACGCGCTACTGGTGGACACCCACGTTCACGTAAAGGTATCCCAGCGAAAGGTTATAGAACTCGTTCTAAGACCAAAGCAAGTAATAAGTATATTGTAGAACGCAGAAAAAAATAAGACATTAAGAAATGGCACGTTCATTAAAAAAAGGACCTTACGTTCACTATAGCTTAGAGAAGAAGATTCAGCAAAATATACAATCAGGGAAGAAGACAGTTATTAAGACTTGGTCTCGAGCATCAATGATTACTCCTGATTTTGTTGGACAGACAATAGCAGTGCACAATGGTCGTCAGTTTATTCCCGTGTATATTACAGAGAATATGGTGGGACATAAGTTAGGAGAATTTTCACCTACACGTTCATTTCGTGGACACGCGGGTGCGAAAAATAAAGGTAAAAAATAATTAAGGTATGGGAGTTAGAAAAAAATTAAGAGCAGACGAAATAAAAGAAGCTAAAAAGAGCTTGGCTTTTGCGAAGTTGAATAACTGCCCTACTTCACCACGGAAGATGCGCTTAGTAGCGGATTTGGTGCGTGGACAACAAGTAGACAAGGCCTTGGCTATTTTGAAATTTAATCAGAAAGAGGCAGCAGCGCGTTTAGAGAAATTGCTTTTATCAGCTATACATAACTGGAGAGCTAAAAACGAGAACGCGAATGAGGAGGAAGCGGGACTTTATGTACAAGAAATCCGTGTAGATGGAGGATCAATATTGAAACGCTTACGCCCAGCGCCTCAAGGAAGAGCACACAGAATTAGGAAACGTTCTAACCACGTAACCGTAGTGGTAGGAGCTAAAAATTTTAACACAGAAAGCTAAGATAAACTATGGGACAAAAAACAAATCCAATTGGGAATCGTCTAGGAATTATCAGAGGATGGGAGTCTAACTGGTATGGAGGCAATGATTACGGAGATAAACTTGCTGAGGATGATAAGATCAGAAAGTATGTTCAGGCGCGTTTATCGAAAGCTAGTGTTGCTCATGTGATTATAGAGCGTACTTTGAAGCTTGTAACAGTTACTATTACGACTGCACGCCCAGGAGTGATCATTGGGAAAGGTGGTCAAGAAGTAGACAAGCTTAAAGAAGAGCTTAAGAAAATCACGGATAAAGATATTCAAATTAATATTTTTGAAATCAAGCGTCCGGAGCTAGATGCGGCTTTAGTAGCGGCTAGTATAGCTCGTCAGATAGAAGGGCGAGTATCATACAAGCGAGCTATAAAGATGGCGATAGCTTCAGCGATGAGAATGAATGCTGAAGGGATAAAAGTAATGATTTCAGGGCGTTTGAATGGAGCAGAAATGGCGCGTTCTGAGAGTTTTAAAGAGGGACGTATTCCACTTTCAACTTTTAGAGCAGATATTGATTACGCTATAGATGAAGCACATACTACATACGGGCGTATGGGTATAAAGGTGTGGATTATGAAAGGCGAAATCTACGGGAAGAGAGATCTTTCACCTCTTGTAGGGATGACAAAGAAAGCTACAGGTGGAAGTTTTTCGGGTAAATCTAATGACAAGCCTTCGGGAGCCCCCAAGAGAGCACGTCGTAAAAAGTAATTTTTTAAAGAACAAGAAAGATGTTACAGCCAAAGAGAACGAAATATCGTAAACAGCAAAAAGGCAGAATGAAAGGGGTAGCTCACAGAGGAGCATTACTTTCGAATGGTATGTTTGGGATAAAATCATTGGAATCAGCATTCATTACGTCTCGCCAAATAGAGTCAGCTCGTGTAGCAGCGACTCGTTATATGAAACGTGAGGGACAGCTTTGGATAAAGATATTCCCAGATAAGCCTATTACAAAGAAGCCTTTGGAAGTACGTATGGGTAAAGGTAAAGGTGCCGTAGAATATTGGGCAGCCGTAGTTAAACCAGGAAGAATAATGTTTGAGGTGGGAGGAGTTCCACTAGATGTAGCGAAAGAAGCGTTGCGTTTAGCGGCTCAAAAGCTACCTGTAAAAACGAAATTCGTTGTAGCAAGAGATTATCAAAATTAATTAAAGAACAATGAAACAGTCTGAAATTAACAAATTGACAATAACTGAGCTACAAGAGAAGCTTGGTGAATATAAGAAATCGTATGCAGATTTGAAAATGGCACACGCAATTTCGTCATTAGAGAAGCCTATTGAATTACGCAATGTAAGAAGAACAATAGCGAGATTGGCGACTGAGCTAACTAAAAGAGAATTACAATAATTCGAACCTGCCTTATGGAAAAAAGAAATTTAAGAAAAGAAAGAATAGGGGTTGTTACGAGCAACAAAATGGATAAATCTATTGTAGTTTCAGAAGTGAAACGAGTAAAACACCCTATGTATGGTAAGTTTGTGTTGCGCACGAAGAAATATGTGGCACACGACGAAAAGAACGATTGCAACATTGGGGATACTGTACGAATAATGGAAACGCGTCCATTAAGTAAGACTAAATGTTGGAGATTAGTTGAAATCATTGAAAGAGCTAAGTAATTATGGTACAACAAGAATCAAGATTAAAAGTAGCCGATAATACGGGAGCGAAGGAAGTTTTGACCATTCGAGTTTTAGGAGGGACAAAGCGTCGTTATGCATCAGTAGGCGATAAGATTGTAGTTACCGTGAAAGAAGCGACTCCTAACGGGAACGTAAAGAAAGGACAAGTTTCTACAGCGGTGGTAGTAAGAACTAAGAAAGAAGTACGCCGTGCCGATGGTTCTTATATCCGATTTGATGAAAATGCTTGCGTTCTTTTGAATGCAGCTGGTGAGATGAGAGGTACCCGTGTATTTGGGCCTGTAGCGAGAGAGCTTCGAGATAAACAATTTATGAAGATCGTTTCATTAGCACCAGAAGTGCTTTAATTTTTAAAAATTAATTTGATGAAAGTAAAAATTAAAACTGGAGATACCGTAAAAGTTATTGCTGGAGACGAGAAAGGTAAAGAAGGCAAAGTATTACGTGTAGATCGTGAGAAGAACAGAGCGATTGTTGAGGGGCTTAATTTGGTAAGTAAACACACTAAGCCAAATGCTCAAAATCCTCAAGGAGGTATTGTAAAAAAAGAAGCATCGATTCACATTTCAAATTTATCACTTATAGATTCTAAAACGAAGAAAACGACTCGAGTAGGCTATGAGGTGAAAGATGGGAAGAAGGTGAGAATTTCTAAAAAATCTAATGTAGTAATATAATATGGCTTACATACCTAGATTAAAACAAGAATATAAAGAGCGCATTGTTGCGGCTCTAAAAGAAGAATTTGGCTATAAAAATGTAATGCAGGTTCCTAAACTTGAAAAGATAGTAGTGAGCCGAGGAGTGGGTTCAGCAGTAGCAGATAAGAAGCAAATAGATTATGCTATTGATGAGCTTACAAAAATTACAGGACAGAAAGCTGTTGCCACCTATTCTAAAAAAGATGTTGCTTCTTTTAAGCTACGTAAAGGGATGGCTATTGGAGCAAAGGTAACTTTACGAGGAGAAAGGATGTATGAATTTTTAGATCGTCTTATTACAACTGCTCTTCCACGAGTAAGGGATTTTCAAGGTGTAAAAGCGACAGGTTTTGACGGTAGAGGTAATTATAACTTAGGGGTTACAGAGCAAATTATATTTCCTGAGATTGATATTGACAAGATCAATAAGATAGCAGGTATGGATATTACTTTTGTAACTTCAGCTCATACCGATAAAGAAGCTAAATCATTATTAAGCGAATTAGGATTACCTTTTAAAAAGAACTAAGTATATGGCTAAAGAATCAATGAAAGCCCGCGAGGTGAAAAGACAAAGATTGGTAGCGAAATATGCTGCTAAGCGCAAAGCATTAAAAGAAGCAGGAGACTATGAGGCTCTTCAAAAACTTCCTAAAAATGCATCACCTGTACGTTTACACAATCGTTGTAAACTTACTGGACGCCCTAAGGGATATATGCGTACCTTTGGAATTTCACGTGTGTTATTCCGCGAAATGGCGAACAAAGGATTAATTCCTGGTGTAAAAAAAGCAAGTTGGTAATAATTTAAAAGGAGAAAGATTATGTATACAGATCCTATCGCAGATTATTTAACAAGAATAAGAAATGCAAATAGTGCAGGCCACAGAGTTGTAGAAATCCCTGCGTCTAAACTTAAGAAAGAAATCACAAAGATTCTTTTTGACCAAGGATATATTTTGAGCTATAAATTTGATGACAGTACTGTACAAGGGACTATCAAAATAGCTTTAAAATATGATAAAGTAACTAAGGAGCCTGTAATTAGGCATATAGAAAGAGCCAGCCGTCCAGGGTTGAGAAAATATGCTGGGGCTGATAATCTACCTCGAGTATTAAACGGATTGGGTATAGCTATTATCTCTACTTCTCAAGGAGTGATGACAGGGAAAAAAGCTAAGGAGCTCAATATCGGAGGAGAGGTAATTTGTTATGTTTACTAATCAATAAAAAGACAATAAAGAATGTCAAGAATAGGTAAAGCACCCATCAATATTCCTGCAGGAGTTACCGTTACTATCAAAGATAACGTTGTAACCGTAAAGGGGAAATTAGGCGAATTAACCCAAGAGGTTAAAGACATTGCTGTAAAGCAAGAGGATGGACATTTAGTTTTTGAAACTACAGATGCTACTAAGGACCAAAATGCTAAACACGGATTATACCGTGCTTTGGTTCACAATATGGTTGTAGGAGTATCAGAAGGTTTCACTAAAGAATTAGAGTTAGTAGGGGTTGGATATCGTGCTGCTAATCAAGGGCAAAAGTTAGACTTAGCGCTTGGTTTTTCTCACAATATCGTTCTCGAATTGCCAAAGGAGATTAAACTAGAGACAATTAACGAGAAAGGTAAAAACCCTATCATTAAATTAACTTCTCACGACAAACAACTACTTGGTCAAGTAGCGGCTAAAATCCGTAGCTTCCGCAAACCTGAGCCATATAAAGGTAAAGGTGTTAAATTTGTAGGTGAAGTGTTGAGAAGAAAAGCAGGTAAATCAGCTTAATAGTTAGAACAATGGCATTATCAAGAATAGAAAGAAGACAACGTATTAAAAGCAGAATCAGAAAAGTAGTAAAAGGTACTGCTGAACAACCTCGTTTGGCTGTATTCAGAAGTAATAATGAGATCTATGTGCAAATCATAGATGATACCAAAGGGACTACTCTGTTGGCTGCATCTTCACGTGATAAAGAAATTAGTGCTGCCAAAGGTACTAAAACTGAAAAAGCAGCATTGGTAGGTAAAGCTATTGCTGAAAAAGCTTTGAAGCAAGGTATTGAGAAAGTATCCTTCGATCGTGGGGGTTATCTTTATCATGGACGAGTAAAATCATTGGCCGACGGTGCTCGAGAAGGCGGACTTAAATTCTAATAACTATGTATCAGAAATATAAAAATGTAGAATATGTAAAACCAAGTGGTTTGGAATTGAAAGACCGTTTGGTAGGAGTACAACGTGTTACGAAAGTAACAAAAGGAGGTCGTGCTTTCGGTTTCTCAGCTATCGTTGTAGTAGGTGATGAGAATGGTGTTGTAGGACACGGATTAGGAAAATCTAAAGAGGTATCAGAAGCTATTGCAAAAGCGGTAGAAGATGCTAAGAAGAACTTAGTACGTATTCCATTGAATGGCACGACATTGCCTCATGAACAGAAAGGAAAATTTGGAGGAGCTCGTGTATTTTTACAACCAGCTACAGATGGTACTGGAGTAATTGCAGGGGGGGCTGTACGTGCAGTTCTTGAAGCAGTAGGAGTACATAATGTGTTATCAAAATCGCAAGGATCTTCTAATCCTCATAATGTGGTAAAAGCTACTTTCGATGCCTTATTGCAATTGCGTAGCGCTAAAACTATTGCAACCCAACGAGGAATTTCTTTAGAAAAATTGTTTAAAGGTTAATAATTGTAACAATGGCAAAACTAAAAGTAACACAAGTAAAAAGTAGCATCAAACGTCCAAAGACACAAAAACTCACATTAGAGTCATTAGGTCTTGGGCGTATCGGTAAAACTATCGAGCACGAAGCTACCCCAAGTATACTTGGGATGGTAAATAAAGTAAAACACTTAATTTCTGTAGAAGAAGTTAAATAATATTTTTATACGAAGTTATGAACTTGAGTAATTTACAACCCGCATTGGGTTCAATTCACAGAGAAGGGAAGCGCGTAGGTCGCGGTCAAGGTTCTGGTAAAGGCGGAACTTCTACCCGTGGACATAAAGGAGCTAAATCTCGTTCAGGCTTTTCTAATAAGATTGGCTTTGAAGGGGGTCAAATGCCTTTACAAAGACGCGTACCAAAATTCGGTTTCAAAAACTTTAATCGTAAGGAATACGTAGGTATCAACTTAGGGAAATTACAAGAATTAGTGGATGCAGGTAGAATTACAGATAAAGTAGATATAGAAACCTTAGTTCACTTGCACCTTGTAAAGAAGACAGATTTAGTAAAAATCTTAGGTGGGGGAGAGCTAAAAACCAAGCTAAAAATATCTGTTCATAAGTTTACAGCCAGTGCTAAAGCTGCTATAGAAGCAATTGGTGGTGAAGCTGTAACCTTGTAATATCTAATTTATGAAGAAGTTTATCGAGACCCTGACCAATATTTGGAAAATAGACGAGTTGAAAAATAGAATTATTTTAACTCTCAGTATTTTATTAGTTTATCGTTTTGGAGCACATATAGTTCTTCCTGGTATAGATTCAGCACAGCTTCATGAGCTTGCTAATAAAACATCAGGAGGAGGATTGCTTGATATCTTGAATGCTTTTACAGGAGGAGCTTTTTCAAATGCTTCGGTATTTGCACTTGGGATTATGCCTTATATTTCGGCTTCTATTGTGGTGCAATTGATGGGAATAGCGATTCCTTATTTACAAAAGCTACAAAAAGAAGGAGAGAGTGGGCGTAGAAAGATAAACCAAATCACTCGATGGCTTACTATTGCAATATGTATTGTACAAGCACCTGTATATCTTTATGGAATTAATAGGTTAGGAGTTCCAGACTCAGCTTTTCTTTTAGGTAAGGGTCTTACTTTTATTATTCCAGCAGTGCTTATCTTAGTAACAGGAACTATTTTTGCAATGTGGTTAGGTGAAAAAATCACTGATAAAGGAATAGGGAATGGTATTTCACTTTTGATTATGGTAGGTATCATTGCACGTCTTCCTCGTGCCTTTGCAGCAGAATTAGCCTCTCGTTTAGCAGCTTCTAATGGAGGTTTAATGTTTATTCTCATAGAGGTTATTCTTTGGTTTGTTATTATTTTGCTTTGTATATTTCTTATTAAAGCTGTAAGACAAATTCCAGTACAATATGCTCGTAGAACTGCTGATGGTGGTACTATAGCTGAGAAAAATGTATTTGGAGCACGCCAATATATTCCTTTAAAACTAAATGCTGCAGGTGTAATGCCTATCATATTTGCCCAAGCCCTGATGTTTATTCCAGCTACTGTAGCAGGATTATCACAATCAGAATTTGCAAAAAGTGTTCAAGCAGCTTTTTCTGATATCTTTGGATTTTGGTATAACCTATTATTTGTAGCTATGATTATACTTTTCACGTATTTTTATACTGCAATTACAGTGCCTACGAATAAAATGGCTGATGACTTAAAACGCAGTGGAGGTTTTATACCTGGTATACGCCCTGGTAAAGAGACTGGTGATTATTTAGATAAAATAATGTCTCTTATTACTTTGCCAGGATCTATATGTATAGCAATGGTAGCTATTTTTCCATCTCTTTTAAGAATTATTGGTATGCAAGATCAATGGGCATTGTTTTATGGAGGTACCTCTTTACTAATTTTAGTGGGAGTTGCTATTGATACTATGCAGCAAGTGAATTCATATCTGCTAAATCGCCATTACGATGGTTTGATGAAAACAGGTAAAAATAGAAAAATATCTTAATTAATTTATGGCAAAACAAGCAGCAATTGAGCAAGACGGTACTATTGTAGAGGCATTGTCTAATGCAATGTTTAGAGTAGAACTTGATAATGGGCATGTAGTTATTGCACATATCTCAGGAAAAATGAGAATGCATTACATAAAGCTTCTTCCTGGAGATAAGGTGAAACTTGAAATGAGTCCATATGATTTAAGTAAAGCTCGTATCACTTACCGTTATTAAATTAATTAGGAAAATTCTTCAATATTTTGATTTTATAATTTCTCACAGGTTTTTTTATTCAAAAAAAGAAATCTGTGAGAATTACAATCATAAAATTAGATTTTTTTATTTGTGATATTTTTTTGTATAAAATATTTGTATTCAATTATTTAAACTTATATTTATACACTTAAAAAATGAGTGAGCAGATAGAAGTTTTTTTATTTTGTAGCTAAAAAAGTGGCTATTATAAAAAAAAATTGTAGTTTTGCGCACTTTATTGATATAAATAAAACGAAATGAAAGTTAGAGCATCAATTAAAAAAAGAAGTTCCGAGTGCATTATAGTGCGTAGAAAGGGACGATTGTACGTAATCAACAAAAAAAATCCTAAATTTAAACAAAGACAAGGATAATTATGGCACGAATTGCAGGTATTGATTTACCCAAAAATAAAAGAGGGGTTATTGGTTTAACCTATATTTTTGGGATTGGAAAAAGTAGAGCTAAAGAAATTTTAGACAGAGCTCAAGTAAATGAAGACACAAAAGTAAGCGAATGGAATGATGATGAAATTAGTCGTATTCGTGAAATTGTTGTGTCTTATAAAATTGAAGGTGAGTTGCGTTCAGAAATCCAACTAAACATCAAACGTTTAATGGATATTGGTTGCTATCGTGGCATCCGTCACCGTAATGGTTTACCGTTGCGTGGACAAAAGACTAAGAACAACTCTCGTACAAGAAAAGGTAAAAGAAAAACTGTTGCAAACAAGAAAAAAGCGACTAAATAATAAGTAGTGAAGTATGGCAAAACAAAATGCAAAAAATGCAAAAGTCTCTAAAAAGAGAAAAGTAGTAGTTGAGTCAGTAGGTGAAGCTCACGTTTCAGCTACTTTCAACAATGTTATCATTTCTCTTACTAATAAAAAAGGAGATGTGATTGCATGGTCATCAGCAGGTAAAATGGGCTTTAGAGGCTCTAAGAAAAATACTCCTTACGCTGCTCAAGTAGCTGCAGAAGATGCTGCTAAAGTAGCTTTTGACGCAGGTCTTAAAAAAGTAAAAGTATACATAAAAGGACCAGGAAATGGTAGAGAATCTGCTATTCGTACCATTCATAATGCAGGTATTGAAGTAACTGAAATTATAGATGTTACACCTCTACCACACAATGGATGTCGTCCTCCTAAAAAACGTAGAGTTTAATTTTAATAATAATACTAAAAAAGGTGAGTTGTTATCGAAGGAATGCCTTAATTCATAACTACCTTTTATTTAAATAATTAAAAATGGCAAGATATACAGGACCCAAAACTAAGATAGCTCGTAAATTTGGAGAAGCTATCTTCGGAGATGATAAATCTTTTGAAAGAAAAAATTATCCTCCTGGACAACATGGATTAGCTCGCCGTAGAGCGAAACGATCTGAATATGCTATCCAGCTACAAGAAAAACAAAAAGCTAAATATACTTATGGTATTTTAGAAAAACAATTCCATAATCTATATGAAAAAGCAAAAAGAAGTAAACATATCACTGGTGAGGTACTTCTTCAACTTTGTGAATCACGTCTAGATAATGTAGTATACCGTATGGGGATTGCCCCTACACGTAGTGCAGCTCGTCAATTGGTATCACATCGTCATATCACTGTAAATGGTAATATTGTAAATATACCTTCTTATTCCTTAAAACCAGGTGATGTAGTAGGCGTACGCGAAAAATCAAAATCTTTAAGTGTAATTGAGAACTCATTAGCTGCTAATAATAGCGTATATGAGTGGCTCACTTGGAATCCAGAAAAATTAGAGGGTACTTTTGTAGCCGTGCCTCAACGTATTCAGATTCCTGAAAATATTAAAGAACAGTTAATCGTAGAGTTGTACTCTAAATAATAAATAAAAAGACAGCAGTCAAAATATGGCATTATTTAACTTTCAAAAACCAGATAAAGTTATAATGATTGAATCATCTGATTTCGAAGGGCGATTTGAATTTCGCCCTTTGGAACCAGGATATGGTTTAACTATAGGTAACGCATTGCGCAGAGTAATGCTCTCTTCATTAGAAGGGTATGCTATCACCTCTGTGAAATTTGACAAAGTAGACCACGAATTTTCTACTATCACAGGTGTAAGAGAAGATGTAACTGAAATCATTCTTAACTTGAAGCAAATACGCTTCAAACACCAAGTCGAAGATGTAGAAGATGAAACAGCTACCATTACTGTTTCTGGTAAAAAACAATTGACTGCCGGTGATTTTCAAAAACATCTTTCAGGTTTTCAAGTACTCAATCCTGATTTAGTAATTTGTAATATGGAAACATCCGCCTCTTTTACAATTGAAGTAACTATTGAAAAAGGACGTGGCTATGTATCAGCTGAGGAAAATGCAAAACCAAATGCAGCTATAGGAGTTATTGCTACTGATTCTATCTTTACTCCTATAAAAAATGTGAAGTATTCTATTGAGAATTATCGTGTTGAACAAAAAACTGACTATGAAAAACTAGTCTTTGAAATTAAAACAGATGGGTCTATACACCCTAAACAAGCCTTAACTGAAGCTGCTAAAACTCTTATTCATCATTTTATGCTCTTCTCCGATGAAAGAATTACTCTAGAATCTGATGAAGTTGCTCAAACTGATGCTTATGATGAAGAATCATTACATATGCGCCAGTTACTCAAAACTAAGTTAGTAGATATGGATCTCTCAGTACGTGCTCTTAATTGCTTGAAAGCTGCTGAAGTAGAAACATTAGGTGATTTAGTTTCTTTCAATAAAGCCGATTTAATGAAGTTTAGAAACTTCGGTAAAAAATCTTTGATTGAACTTGATGAATTGGTAGCCAATAAAGGCTTGGTATTCGGTATGGATATATCAAAGTATAAATTAGATAAGGATTAACTCGCTCTTGCGATATTTTAACTAAGGTAAAATGAGACACGGAAATAAAATTAATCATTTAGGAAGAAAAACTGCTCATAGAAACTCAATGCTTGCCAATATGGCTTGTTCATTAATCGAGCATAAACGTATTAACACTACTTTGGCAAAAGCTAAGGCTTTAAAATTATTTATTGAACCTTTGGTAACAAAATCTAAAGAAGATACTACTCACAATCGTCGTATCGCTTTTAGTAAATTGCGCAATAAATATGCCGTTACTGAGCTCTTTAAAGAAGTAGCTGTGAAAATAGGAGATCGCCCTGGTGGATATACCCGTATTATCAAATTGGGTAATCGCTTAGGTGATAATGCTGAGATGGCTATGATTGAGTTCGTAGATTATAACACTACTTATAATGTAACTAAAGCAGCAGCTAAAAAGAAAACTACTCGTCGTGGTAGAAAAAAAGCAACTGAAGAAGTAAAAACAGAAACTTCTACTGAAACAAAAACAGAAGCTGCTGAATAATAAAATAAAAATAATATAAAGGCTGTTTAAACCTAATAGTTTAAACAGCCTTTTTTATTTCTTAAAATAGTATTCTTTAAATATCTTTATGTCGAGATAGCCTCGTTTACCGCCTTTTTCTATCTCATAGAAATGAAAAGTACATTTTTTAACCTCATTATAAGAAGGCTCTTTTTGCTGAGGGAAAAAGCCTTTTTTGCTACCTTTCTCAAAAAAGAACTGATTATTGCTTTCATAATACAATTTATCATATACTATTGGTAGTAGTTCTTCTTCTATAAATTTTTCTTCTGGAGTAAGTTTGCAAAGAAGCAATCCCTTATAACCGTTCTTTTCAACTCTTAAATAATACAAGTTTTTATCACGATGTATCTCGCTTATTGTTTCACCCATTTCTTTTATAGCAGAACGTTTTTTACTGAGATACTCACCCCATAGCTTTCCTATGTGCAATTGCGTGTTAGTGATAACATAACAGTCATCTCCCTTATTAAGATTAGGAAGCTCTGTTACTTTTTTGCCATAAGCATCGTAGTAAGCCGCTCCACTTTCCTTGAGTACCTCTATCCCCATATCATAGAGATAAAACGCTTTTATATCACCTATATCCATCTTATCCTGATGCAGATTATAAACTTCTATCTTCCCATTATTTTCTGTAACAAATATACTCTCAGAATAGTAAATATTGTCATATTCATCAGGTAATACCTTAGCTCCCAATATGTTTACCAACTCGTATTTATCTCCTTTAGGCTTTTTGAAATACAAGTCTTTATGTCCCATAGCATCAGCTATATAGCCTTTATCAAGCTGAATAGGTTCCAACTCCCCACTGATGTTATATCCCACTAACTCATCTCTATCTTTAAAAGGAAGCAAGGCGTTGTATATACGATTCCAGCTATACCCTTTCCCTAATAGATAAATACACTTGTCTTTAGATAGTTGGATTACAATAGGTACGAACGACAATGAAGTAGATTTGTACGCTTCCAAGTACTGTTTAACTATATACGATGTATTGACAAAACTGAGGATTACCCCTCCGCCTAAAGACCATTTTTTCTTATTGAAATCAGCATACGTTGTACTACGCAGGTCTTTGCTATAGAAAACTCCCTTTTCCTCTAATTCCTTTTTAATTTTTCGTTTTTTAATAGTAGCTACCTCTTTTAGAGAAAGATTGTACATTTTGTTATTCTGTACATCTCTTTCCTCTTTGCATTCCAATTGATATGCAATATAATCACCATTCTCTTTTATGTGATAAAAAGTAAAGCCTACCTGTTCATCAACAGCTATAACATCAATTTCTTTAGGAGTGGAAAGCGTATATTGCGCTTCCACTGATAAACTACAAAAGAATAAAAAAAGGATTGTTATGAGGTGCTTCATATTTATTTATAACTTATCATTCAAAAAAGTATTCTTGAAAGGTCTTTATGTCGAGATAGCCTTTTTTGCCGTTTTTTTCAAATAAATAGAAATAGCGTGTAATGGGATAGAGGGTGTCATAAATCGCTTTTTTCTGTAGATAATAACCTTTTTTACCATTTTCGTAAATATAAATACTATCATCTGTTAAAGAGCGTTCAACAAGATCAAAAGTTATAGGTAGTAATTCTTTCCCCTTGATATACGTAGGAGCAAACACAGTAACATTGTCTTTCCTTTCACCTTCGGGATCTAATAGCAAAAAATAATCATACACATACAATCCCCATTTACCATTTCGTTTCACATATACAAAATTAGCATTTTCTTTTCCATCTATTTTTACCTCATCAGTGGGTAATAAATCAGAAAAATAGTATGTGTATATTTCTTCTTCTCCATCTACTCTATCTGTTTTTTTAACGCCGTGCAACACTCCTTGTGGAGTAGTATCTTTCAGCAGTTTGTAAGAAGTGTATCGCATTCCTGTTCCACACATAGGAAATGTATATTTATAAGGAGTTTTCATTTTTTCTCCTTGAATATTGTAATACATTGCACCTTGTTCATTGAGTACCTCTATTGCAAGATAACTCAAATAGGCTTGCTTTACTTTTCCACAATCTAACTTTTCAAGATATCCGTTGTATACATCCGTTTTTTGTCCTCTTTTAGCAATGATAAAACTTGAAGTATTCGCTATAGAATCATACGCTTTAGGCAATACCTTATTCCCAAATTTATCTACCAAGTGCGAGCGATGAAACATATTTTTCTTTACAATAAAAGTCTCATTAGAAAACTTATTAAACATTTTTTCAATTTGAAAATCGGGATGGGTCGCAGGTTTGAGGGAATGGATTTCTTCTGTAACCAAAATATTTTGTTCTTTTAGAGGTACAAAAAGGGTATATATTTCATCATTTTTAGAAAGTAGCAGGTATATTTTCTTGTTTTTACCTATATCAACCACCAGAGGTGTAAAGTCCACTTTATTATCAGGTCGCCAACGCATAAGGGTATCCGCTTCTTGTAAATATTGATACCTGCTACTTGTGCTATAAATCATACCATAGGCACGTGCCATATACTCATTGATAAAGCAGAAAGTTGTTTGAACGTCTGTTTCTGTATAAAATACATTTTCTTCGGTAAAGAAACTTTTGCCCTGAAATTCTTTATAGGAAGAAGGACGGATATCTTTAGTAAAAATCAGTTGTTCTTCTTCTGAGATATCTGATAAAGTTCTCCAATCTTTAGCATCAGTTGCCTCTTCACTATCTTTTTCATCCCAAGGTGTATCGGCAAAGTAACAACGACAAAATTGTTTCTTAGTTTCTTTACACTTAAAAAATATTTCAGAAAACTTATCCTCTCCTTTTTGTACATAGAAACTAAAAAAACCTCCTCTCCTATAAGTGATAAGGTCTAGCTTATCAACTTTTATGGTTTGTTGCGCAAAAGCTGATAAGCTAAAGAATATTAGCCAATAATAAATCCCGATATGTATATAGCGCTTCATATTTATAACTTATCATTCAAAAAAGTATTCTTTAAATGTCTTTATGTCGAGATAGCCTTTTTTGCCGTCCTTGATAATACGAAAGAAAGAGCGAGTTTCGGGTTCTATAGCACTATAAGTAGCTGTTTTCTGCTGAGGATAGATACCTATTTTACCATTTAGATAGAAATAGATAAGTCCGTTATCTTGTTGCTGTATATGGTCGTAGGCAATAGGCAATAGTTCTTTACCCGTAAGGTAGCTGTCGGCATATTTGCGAACCTTTTTTGAAGAAGAAACATCTGAATCTTCTTCTTTATAAGGACTTTTCATATCAAAATCAATATCATATTCAAACAAGCCGTATTTACCATTGCGCTCTACTCTCACTATTTCTGGGTGAGGATAATTATCCCCTACATAATCCTTATTAAAATTCCAATCTACTCCACTATTACCATCTATAAAACTCAACTTTTCTTCTGGAGTTCTATCACTTAGATAAAAACGCTTTTTAACATAGGAACTCGCTGCAGGACCGCTTAATTCATAAAGCATATAATGAGGCTTCGCAACTTCCAAACTGTCTTTTTTAAGGGTATATACATCCCAACTAATAGTGCCACATAACCCATAATGAAATGATGGGAGTTCTTTCAAAGGCTTTCCTTCATTAGAATAATAAAACCCTCCTTTGTCTGTAAGCAATTCAAACTCATCACTTCTATTAGTCAAAAGATGAGCCACCTTACCTCCTTTCAGTATTTTAGGGAGTAAATCATTCTGATACAAAATTACCTCTTCTCCTTTTTGAGTAATGAGCATTGAGCGGGTCTGATAAATCGTATCATAAACATTAGGCAATACTTTCCTGTTGAAAATATCTACCAATTCATACCCTTCTTTTGTCCGCCGATGAGTCATAAAGTTTTCGGGGGTATAATCATTAAAAAGTGTATTGTAGTCTGGTTCTTTCTGCTTAAAAGTAGTAAGCTCACTATAGCCTTTAGGAACATCGCATAACAATACTATTTTGTGCTTTAAGGGTACAATCGTAATTTTACGCTTCCACTTATCCAATAACACATATATATACTTACCCTCTCCTAAGTCCAGCGGGAAAAAAGAATAGTATTTCTTACGAAGATAATACTCTTCTTGCTTTTTCTTAGATAAAAGTTCGTGAGTAACAGCCAAAAAAGGACTTACAATTTTCAGCAAAGTAGGGGCTTCATAAATACTTTTTTTTAGCCTAAACGATTTACCTATAAAATCAGCAGGACGAGTCTCGCGTATCTCTTTGGTATGGATAATGCCTTGCTCTTCCTTCAATATTTCCTTCAACTCTTGAGGTTTATTCTTTTCATTACAGATAAATCTAGGAATAAAAGTTTTAAATTCATCAGAAGAAGACTCCTCCTTATCTTTACCCTTGAACTTCACTTCTAAAAAAGTATTTTTATCCTTCTGAATATAATACCCTCCCCCATAAGTAAGAAGTTTTATTTGGTCAGGGGCTATTTCTCGTTCTTCTTGTGCATTTGCCCACTGAATAATCAATAGAAGTAATGTAAAAGTGAACTGTTTCATATTCGTAATTCGTTATTCGTAGCTTGTCATTACCCTTTGGCGTTTTGCCTCGAAGATGAGTACAGCAGCCGCTACCGATACATTCATAGAGTCGATTACACCTTCCATTGGGATGATGATGTTCTGGGTGCTATGGGAGAGCCATTCCTCGGTGAGTCCTTGGTCTTCTGTACCCACTACTATGGCTGAGGCTTCGCTAAACGACACTTCGTAGTAAGGCTTAGATGCCGTGAGAGCCGCACAATAACTGCTGATGTTTTTAGCTTTCAGAAAATCAATGACCTCGGCAGTAGTGCCCGTAGCAATAGGCACCGTAAACACACAGCCTACACTCGAGCGGATGATATTCGGGTTGTAGAGGTCGGTTTTAGGGTTGGCGATAATCACAGCATCTATATGGGCAGCATCGGCAGTGCGCAGTAGCGCCCCTATATTCCCCGGTTTTTCGGGAGCTTCGGCTACCAATAGCAAAGGTTTTTTAGTGCTGAATGCCAAAGTGTCTAAACCGTGTTTTTTTACTGCTACCAAAGCTATCACCCCCTCAGTAGAACTGCGATAGCTAATCTTCTCATACACTTCTTTGCTGATAGCAATAGGCGTGAGTTTTTGGGTAGTATAACCGAGCAATTCATTAAGTTGTCGCTCACTGAAGATATCCGGCTGATATAGAAGATTTTCAAGACTATAGCCTCCTTGCAAAGCGAGGCGTATTTCGCGCGCGCCTTCTACTACGCATAAACCTTGCTTCTTGCGTTCGCGCGATTTCTCACTCAAAAGAGCTATTTTCTTTATTAAAGGATTTTGAGTGCTGGTGATGTTCATTGTTAGGTTTTAGGGGTTTAGGGGTAGTTTTTTGAGGTCGCCGTTGGGGGTTACCAATAGATATTCTTTATTTTTATTGGGGTGATTAACACTCATTTTAATTTCGTAGATTACTTGAATCACAGGCTCTACAATAATAGGGTTTATTACCACCTCAAAATTGCTATTCGCAATAGGCTGGTAATATTGCGTTACCGACTTGTTGGCTTGTACGATATTTGCCAAACGCTTGCCTTGAATTTGAGCGCTGTTGTAAGCCTCATAAGTTTTGTATTGCTCAGCAGGTGAGGTAATTACAAAACCATCAACTACCTTTTTATCGGTAGAGGCAAAGCTCTCACCCAGAGTAGTTTCATAGCTTTTTAGCTTTTCCGAAAAAGCAACTTTCACCTTTTCCTTCAGCTCTTTTTTCACACTCTCAAGCTGAGTAGCGTAGTAATCCATTCGCACGAGATCGTAGATTTCGTTGTTAGAGAGCAAGGCTACTAAGTCGTTGAGTTGAGAAGCCTCTGTGAATTTAATATGCAGATTTTGCTTCAGTTCAAAACCTATAGGAAGTTCGTTGTAAGTGCGCTTGCTGAAGATTTTTTTATCAACTTCGTACTCATACATAGGCACAAAGGAGACCATATCTACAAAAGCCTCAAAGTTTTTAGCTTTCAAAGACTGCAAGGCAGGAGCCAGACGCTGGTTCATCAGCTGAGTAGCCTCTTCAGAGGTTTTCCCTACTTGCACCACACTAAAGATAGCAACAAAGGCATCAGCTTTCACATTGGCAAGACCTTTAGCTTCGATAAGCATATCGTTGTTGGTAGGAAAATCAATAGTTGCATAAGAGCTAACATTACTGCTTTTCCAGTGGTTGCGTTCTTGGTAATTCATATTACCTGAAACCTGCCCAAAAGAGAGTGCAGTACAAGTAAAAAAGCTGATTAGAAAAAAGTGTTTCATATTTCAATTAACGATTTATATTTACGAATAGATAAGGGTAATCAACTTAAAACTTTAGCAAAGTATAGCAACACAATTTTTGTTTTTCTGATTTCATAGTCGCTACATTTTGCCAAAGTTTTAATTGCTCGTCGTGCTACAACCTTTGGCAAAGTTGATTACTCTGATTATCAATAGCTTTTGAAGTATGTTATATAGGGGCGTTTACAAAACACCCCTACATAAATAAAACTTTTCAGACACCCTCTAATTATTATTTATCCATAAGCACCTTGCAGTGCGATAGTTCTGGCTTATTCTTCGTGTAGGCATCAAGCCAAACTTTGAGTTCTTCTACTTCATAAGGCAATAGCCTATCCATCGCTTTGTTGAGCTCCTTACCAAAAAGAGTAGGGTCAAAACTCACCTTCGATAAAATTGTTTTGGTGTATTCAAACATAGCACGTTTCATAACTACTTCTATTTAGAATTTCACAATACAAATGTAGCTATTTAAAACCATTTATCCAAACTTTTTATGTTAATATTTTTGTTAATATTTATAACTATTTCACTCTCACATCATATTCCAAACGCGCTTGCACTCCGCGCTGCCCTGCTATACGCTTCAATTGCTCATATACTTCATAACCCTCTATTCCCATCTCTTCTCGCAAGCTCTCTCCTCTTAGCTCCGCCCCAAAACGCCTAAATACATTCTTGAAATCCATCTCAAATACAGGGTAAGACACCGTGCGATAATCCTTCATCCCATTCTCCTTTGCCGCATAAGCAATAACATCCTCTAGCGAACCTAGTTCATCTACCAAACCCTTCGCTAGCGCTTCCTTACCACTCCATACCCTGCCTTGGGCTATCCCATCTACCTCCTCAATACTCTTGTTCCGCCCTTTCGCTACTCGATCTATAAATACACTATACACTTGCTCTATAGATTCTGTCATTTCCTTGAAAAACTGTTCCGATGGCTTCTGAAAAATACTATATAGCTGCGCATTTGGGTGCGTGCTTACCGTCTCCGCATTGATACCCCAATTCTTCGCAAGATTACTCGCATTCGGGATAACCCCAAATACACCAATAGAACCCGTAATTGTCCCCGCTTCTGCAAAAATACGATTTGCATTGCACGAAATATAATATCCCCCAGAGGCCGCATAGTTCCCCATCGATACATATACTTTCTTCTTCTCCTTCGTAAGCGCTATCTCACGATGTATAAACTCCGACGCTAGCGCATCTCCCCCTGGTGAGTTCACCCGCAACACTATCGCCTTCACCTTTTCATCTTTCACCGCCCTGCGCAATGCCTTGATAATAGTCTCATCTCCCACTACTCCTGTCCGGCCTTCTCCTTGCATAATCTCTCCATCAGCATAAATAACCGCTATTTTGTTCTTCGAAGATTTACCCCCAGAACCTTCCCCCAATACAGCCTCCGCATAATCAGATATATTGATGAAATGCACCTCGTCAATACTCTTGCTACCCGTCCTATCACAAATTATCTGCTCATATTCATCGCGAAATAAAATACCGTCAATCAGCCCATTCTCCTTCGCCAATGCCGCTGTACGCCCCTTCACATCTCTCGCAATCTCATCTACTTTCTCTGCCGATAAATTACGGCTCTGCGCAATATCTCCTACAAGCACCTGCCACATCGAGCCCAAAAGCACCGCTGTTTGCTCCCGATTGCTATCACTCATCTTGTTGTCCAAAAATGGCTCCACAGCACTCTTGTACTTCCCGTGCCGTATAACCTCCATATGCACCCCTGTCTTCTCCTGCAAATCCTTAAAGAAAAGTATCTCCGAAGAAAAACCCCGAAGCGAAACACTCCCCAATGGATTTACATAAATCTTATCCGCTACAGTCTGTAAATAATAATCAAGCTGACCTATTTCTGTATTATACCCCAAAATAAACTTCCCTGATGCCTTAAAATCTATCAAAGCCTTCCGAAGCTCTTGCGCAAAAGCAAGACCCCCTATATTACCTGTGCTTACAAGACTTATCCCCTTGATACGACTATCACTCTTCGCCTTCTTAATCGCCTTCAATACCACATTAAGCCCATTATAAGACTCCGAAGTATAATCAAAATCTTTGTAAAATACACGCTCTCCATAATCCACTAACGGCTCCTCAAACCGTAGCTCAAGCACCGAATTATTCTCTACACCTACCTCCTCACTCTTTCCCCCCGTAACAGAGCTGATCATCACTGATATAAAAATGAGAAAGAATACAAAACATATCCCCATAGAGATAAAAAAACCGAGAATAGTAGCCAAAAGTGTCTTTAAAAAATTCATAAACTTAAATATATTAATGAATCAAGTATTGCAAAAATAATAACCTCTGATTAACAAGGTGTCATCTATCTCACCACACATCCCCCTTTGGAGGGGGGCAGGGGGGGAGGTTACCCTTTGGAGGGGGGAGGTTGCCAAATTAACAAAACCCTTGATTCGTATTATTAATCGAGGCAAAGGTATGAAATAATTACCAAATTGACAAACTAGAAAATTATAAACCACCTCAAAATAACTTGGAGACAACTTGGAGACAGCTTGGAGACAGCTTGGAGACAACTTGGAGAAAGAAACTCTCTCCCCTCAATCCTACAATCCACTCACTCCCAAATTTGCTAATAAATAAATCTATAAATTTGCGAATTTCCCTATCTTTTACTACCTTTGTACCCTCTAAAAAAAGCCTTCTTTATGGATAAAATCATAGCTTATATACCATTGGCAATAATAGCGTTCTTTATACTATCCCTTATATTGCCTAGCGCATCCAAACGCTTTTTGAGATTACAAGCTACACTACCTACCTCCAAAATACGATCACTCGCCAAAGGATTAGTAGAAGTACAAGGAAAACTACTGATGAAAAACGCTCTGTCTTCCCCCATCAATAAAACCCCTTGCATAGGCTATCACTACCAAATAGAAAAAATAAAAAGCAATGAAGAAGGACATAATTCCTACAGCACCATCCACCAAGAAACACAATGCAACCCCTTCGAAATACAAGACGATACCGCCAAAATATCTGTAATGCCCGAAGGAATACAACTCTTCCTAACAGAAAAAACACACCAATATATTAGCGGAGGAAAACGATATACCGAAACCCTACTTAGAGAAGGCGACGAAGTCCTCCTCATAGGATATGCCGATAGCAAAAACGGAACCCCCTTCCTTAGAAAAGATGACAAATATAAACTACTCGGCATTACCCCACTCTCCTCTATCAACTATTGGAATAAATACCAACCCCTACTAAAATCATTCCTATTTACCTGCACAATTATTGTCTCACTTATTATATTTATTTTATTACAATGAACACCACAGTCGCTATTGTCTTAGCCATTCTATTAGGATTTTCGGTAATAGGCTTCTTTATAACCCTATACAACCGATTGGTAATGTTACACTTCAATACCGAAAAAGCTTATAAAAACATCGACGTGCTCCTCAAGCAACGCGCCGATGAAATACCCAATCTAGTAACCATTGCTAAAGAATTCGCCTCTCACGAAAAACAACTGCTCACCGAGCTCACGGCTCTCCGTACCGCTTATTATAACGCTCAACTATCCGACGAGAAAACTCAACTCTCCAATCAAATCTCCAAAGGATTAGCCTCTTTCTTTGCCGTCTCAGAGCAGTACCCCACTCTCACCTCAAACTCCCACTTCGCAGCACTACAAGCACGCCTATCTCAGCTCGAAGATAAAATAGCCGACCGTCGAGAGTTCTTCAATGATAGTATCAACCTCTACAATATAGGAATACACGAATTCCCTAACCTTATTATAGCCAAACTACTCGGATATAAAGATAAAACCCTATTAGAAATAACCAATACTGAAAAACAATATGAAGGCGTTCGATTTTAATACTTTCTTTGGCTATGAGAATATATTGAATAACAAACCAAGTATAACGCTATTGATAAGCTTCCTACTCCCCATTGCCCTAATGATAGCCTTTTCTCTCATAGCTTATATTTTGCGGAAACTATTCCACCTCAAGCTATACCTCATAAATGTAGTCTTATACACCGCCTTTCTGATGTTATTCTTAGGTATTTTCCCTATAGCGATACTCTTCTTTATGGGTATAAGTGGCGTAAAGCTCGCCTATTGCTACAGTGTTATATTTATGGCAATATTCTTCTTCTGCTTAGTAAACGGAAAGATTATTACCAAAATGATAATGGAAAAAAAATAAAAACCTAATAAAAAAAGAACTTTACTAGTGTCTACACTAATAAAGTTCTTCTTAGTTATATGAATAAACTAATGAGAAAGCTTACTATTTATTGGGAACAATAATCCAGCTACCACTCTCAATAAGACTCTCAGCTTGCTTGAACTTAAGTTCTTTGCGTTCTCCTGTCTGGATATTTTGTATTACAACCTTATCATTACGCCCTATCTTAGGTTGGTCGCGTATGATAGTCTCCACCACCGAACGTTGCTGAGAAGCTTGTTGCCCTACTTCGCGGGCGCGCTGTGCCATTTCATCACTGTTCAGTACTTCTTCCTTATTGGTTTGGTAGTGCTCACGAGTGCGTTGTGGCTTGTTTGCTTCTTGTACAGGAGCATTTTGGCTAGGCAATTCAGCTTTAAACAAGAAAGAGATGATCTCTTTATTTACCTTGTCAACCATAGCTTTAAAGAGCTGAAAAGCCTCAAATTTATAAATTAATAGCGGGTCTTTCTGTTCGTGCACTGCCAATTGAACCGATTGTTTCAGGTCGTCCATTTGGCGAAGATGCGTTTTCCACTCCTCATCGATAATCGCCAATGTGATGTTCTTCTCAAAATCACTAATAAGTTTTTTACCTTCTGTTTCGTATGCCTCTTTTAGGTCAGTAACGATATTCATCATTTTCTCCCCATCGGTGAAAGGCACTACAATACGCTCATAAGTATTTGAAGGGTTTTCATAAACCTCTTTAATTACAGGAAAGGCTTGAGCAGCACTGCGCTCTGTCTTTAATTGATAATGGTCAAGTACCTCGCGATAAAGTTTAAAGGTCAAATCATTATTTGAACTTTTAGCAAACTCACTTTCTGAAATCTGTGTTTTAAGCGAGAAGTATTTGATAAGCTCAAACTCAAAGTTTTTATAGTTATTACCTCCTTTGTTGTTTTCTACTATATTCTCGCAAGTATCAAAAATCATATTCGCTAAGTCTACTTTTAGGCGTTCACCCTCAAGAGCGTGACGACGGCGTTTGTAGATAACCTCACGTTGGGCGTTCATTACATCGTCATACTCAAGCAAACGCTTCCGTATACCGAAGTTGTTCTCTTCTACCTTTTTCTGTGCTGTTTCGATACGCTTGGTCATTATAGAGTGCTGAATAACGTCGCCTTCTTTATGACCTAAACTATCCATTATACGAGCGATACGCTCTGAACCGAAAAGGCGCATTAGGTTGTCTTCAAGAGAAACAAAGAAGAGCGAACTACCAGGGTCTCCTTGACGTCCTGAACGACCGCGCAACTGGCGGTCTACACGGCGTGAATCATGACGCTCAGTACCTATAATTGCTAGCCCTCCTGCAGCTTTCACTTCGGGGGTAAGCTTGATGTCGGTACCACGCCCTGCCATATTGGTTGCGATGGTTACTACCCCGCTATGACCAGCTTCCGCTACGATTTCAGCTTCTTTTTTGTGTAATTTAGCGTTGAGTACATTGTGTTTGATTTTGCGCATTGTAAGCATACGACTTAAAAGCTCTGATACTTCTACTGAGGTAGTACCAATGAGTACGGGTCGTCCTGCTTCAGATAGTTCAACAACTTTATCAATTACAGCGTTGTATTTTTCGCGTTTGGTTTTATAGATGAGGTCGTTGTGGTCTTTACGAGCGATAGGTCGGTTAGTAGGGATTTCCATTACATCGAGTTTATAGATTTCCCAGAACTCACCTGCTTCAGTGATTGCAGTACCTGTCATCCCTGATAACTTGCTATACATACGGAAGTAGTTTTGCAAGGTAATAGTTGCGTAGGTTTGGGTAGCTGCTTCAATCTTTACGTTTTCTTTGGCTTCAATTGCTTGGTGTAAGCCATCGGAATAGCGACGCCCGTCCATAATACGACCTGTTTGTTCATCAACGATGAGCACTTTGTTGTCGATTACTACATACTCTACATCTTTTTCGAAGAGGGTGTAGGCTTTGAGTAATTGGTTGAGGGTGTGTATACGTTCGCTTTTTATATTGAAATCTTGGAAGAGCTTATCTTTTAGTTTGGCTTCTTCTTCAATAGGGAGGTGTTGGCTTTCGATATTAGCGATTTCTACACCGATATCAGGTAGTATAAAGAAGTTTTTATCTCCGTCATAAGCGATATCGGCAAAGCCTTTATCGGTAAGCTCAATTTGGTTGTTTTTCTCATCAATTACGAAATAGAGTTCGGCATCTACTTTATGCATTTCGCGATTGTTGTCTTGCATATAGTAGTTTTCGGTCTTTTGGAGGAGTTGTTTTACTCCTTCTTCGCTGAGGAATTTTATCAGAGCTTTGTTTTTAGGGAGACCTCGGTGTACGCGTAAGAGCTGGAATCCGCCTTCTTTGGTATTACCTTCGGCGATGAGTTTACGTGCGTCGGCGAGTACTTTGGTGAGGTAAGTACGTTGTTTTTCTACTAAGTTGGCCACTAAGGGTTTTAGTTCATTGAATTCGTGTAGTTCACCTTTAGGGGTAGGGCCTGAGATGATGAGCGGTGTACGTGCGTCGTCGATAAGTACAGAATCGACCTCATCGACAATGGCGTAGTTGTGTGCGCGTTGCACTAAATCATCAGAGGTGTGTGCCATATTGTCACGCAAGTAGTCGAAGCCAAACTCGTTATTGGTACCATAGGTAATATCGGCGTTGTAGGCATTTCTACGAGCTTCGGAGTTGGGTTGGTGGTTGTCGATACAGTCTACGCGCAAGCCGTGAAACTCGAATAGGGGTCCCATCCAAGCACTATCTCGGCGGGCGAGGTAGTCGTTGACAGTTACGAGGTGTACTCCATTTCCTGTGAGGGCATTGAGGTATACGGGCAAGGTAGCCACAAGGGTTTTACCTTCTCCTGTTTGCATTTCGGCGATTTTACCTTGGTGAAGGGCGATACCCCCTATGAGCTGTACATCGTAGTGTACCATATCCCAAGTAACATCTTTACCGGCAGCGTCCCAGTGGTTTTTCCATATGGCTTTATCGCCATCGATAGTTACATAATCGTGGGAAGCTGAGAGCTCGCGGTCGCGTTCAGTAGCGGTTACTTCGATAGTTTCATTATTAGCGAAGCGTCTTGCTGTTTCTTTCATAGTAGCGAAGGCTTCGGGTAATATATCGTTGAGTACTTTTTCGGAAGCTTGATAAGCTTCGGAGGTAAGTTTATCTATCTCGGTGTAGAGGTCTTCTTTTTTGTCGATATCGTCGGTAGCATTAGCTTGAGCTTGAAGGTCGGCTATTTTGTTATCGAAATTAGCGCGGGCTTCTTTTATTTTTTCTTTAAAAGTAATTGTTTTGGCGCGCAATTGGTCATTGCTTATATTTTCGAGTTGCCCTGCGTAGTTTTTAATTTTCTCTACGATGGGTTGGATAGCTTTTAAATCGTTTTTGGCTTTGTCGCCTACGAATATTTTGATAAGTGAATTGATAATACTCATTATAATGATTAGTGCTTAATGTTTAATGATTAGAATTTAGTCAATAAATATACCAAATGGGAGGTAACTGACAATTTGTCATTTTTAAAATCAGTAAAATGGCAAATTAAAAAAAGTCTCTTTTAGGAGACTTTTATTTTTAGTATTCATCTTCATTCCATAGGTAGTCTTCTTCAGAGGGGTAATCAGGCCAAATTTCGTCGATAGATTCATACATATCGCCTTCGTCTTCAATTTCTTGAAGGTTTTCAACTACCTCCATAGGGGCACCTGTACGGATAGCATAATCAATAAGCTCGTCTTTGGTTGCAGGCCAAGGGGCATCACTTAAGTAGGATGCCAGTTCTAACGTCCAATACATAAACTGATGTTTTTTGAATTTTTTTGCAAAAGTAGTGTTTTTTATTTACTATGCAAATTTTTGACTATTTTATTTTTAATAAGGGGAGTATTTGGGAGGTAGTTATTAAGGCTTATGTAGTATATTTTTCTGTGAAAAGGTTTTTTTGTAGTATTTTTTACTTTTGGGTTGGGCAGGGGGTAGGTATAGGGTAGGTATACTGTGGGTATATTGTAGGTATAGGGTAGGGGGTGGGAGAAAAATTTTCTACCTCACGCATTTTTTAACGTTTTTTAACACTAATATATTATATAGTATTGTGAGTAGTAGCAACATTGTTATTCCTATTGTGTAGAAGTAGGGGGTATCGGGGGTGAAGTTGAAAAGGGAGTTTAGTTTTTGGGTATAGAGGTTTCGTATATAGAAGCTTAGGGCGATAGCTACTATTATGGTTGCTATTGTAACGAGGCTTATTGTGATTTGATAGAAGCGTGCTATTTGTTTAGCGCGATATCCTATGTTGTATAGGTTTATGATTTGTTCTTTGTTTTTCTGGATGATTAGGTTTATGCTAAGGAGGATGAAAGCTACTGATAGGACAATGATAATGAGAGCGATAGCGAAAACGAAGAGTAGGGCGGAGTGGAAGAAGAAGCTCATTTTGCTGAGTTCTAATTCGTCTTTATTGATAGAGAGGTTATGGTTGTTGAAGTATGCTAAAACGCGTTGGTCGGAGGGGTTTTTAAATTCGACTAAGAGTCGGCTGGTGTTTGAAGTTGTGGTTTTTCCGTAAGTTTTATTAGCCCAATTGAGGAAGTTTTCGGGTACAAGGATAGAGTTTATTTTGCCTGAGAAGCCTACTATTCTACTGCGGAAGTGGTCTTTTTTTCCGTTACCACTGACTTCGAGGTTGAATTGTATTTGGGAGATTGTATTTTTGGAAAAGACGGGTAGGCCTTGGCTTTCGGCGAAGCCAAAATTATATAGGTTGAGGTAGTTTTCGGGGATGATGATGGGTACGAAATCTTTGTTGGGGTTCCATTTCCATTCGTCGGTTTGGACATCTAAGTATTTATCGGGGATACTTTCAAAAAAGAGGTCGGTATAGAATAGGGGAACTTGGTCGTTGGCACCGGTATATGCGCCTATTTTGAAGGTTGCGGGAGTGAAGTGAGATACGCTTTTTACGAAGGGTTCTTGTTTTAATTTTAGCATTTCGTTTTCTTCGAAATAGATTCCTTCTTTATTAAATGTTTTGAAGATGGAGATGTTTTTGCTTACTACGGCGTATTTGTTTGAGAATACGTCGGTTTGTTTTTGTAATAGGGGTTTGACATCGCAGTATATTTGGCAAATGGTCAGTAATATAGATGCGCCTATGCATAGGGTAAGGGCATAGCCTATTATTTGGGATTTTACGAGGGTATGTTTTTGTAGTTTATGTAACATTTTTATTGATTAACAATTGATTATAAGCAATTGGGGATTAGTTTTTGGATCCTAAGAGGAGTTTTTTATCGTAATGGAAATGGTTATTGTCTTCTAAGGAAGTGAGCAAAAGGCTGGCTTTGCGGTTTTGTAATTCTTCTTTGATAATATCTACTAAGATAGAGGTATTGGTATTGTCTAAATGGCTAAAAGGTTCGTCTAGGAGCAAGCATTCGAAGGGTTGGCAGAGGGCTCTTAGGAGAGCGATGCGCTGGCGTTGCCCGAGAGAGAGGTTTTGGACTAAGGAGTTGCGTTTGTGGGCGAGGCCTACGCGAGCTATTAGGGAGTCTATTTCGGCGTTGGTTTTGTGGTGGGTGAGTTTGTTTTTTAGGGTGATATTTTCGAAAGCGGTGAGGTTTGGGAATAGTTTTAAGTCTTGGAAAATATAGCTTATTTTGTTGAGGCGGTAGGATAGGACTTCTTTTTTGTTAAAGGTATCGTTATAGGAGATATGGCCTTTGTAATTGAAGCTTGCGCCATAGATGAAGTTGAGGAGGGAGGTTTTTCCTTGTCCGGATTGGGCTTTGATGAGATAGAGTTTTTGAGGTTCAAAGAGGACTTCGGGTTGTAAATAGATGTCGGACGACAGAATTTCGTCGTCCGACATATAAGATGGTTTTAAATTTTTTAGACTAATTTTCATCGTTAGCTATTTGGTCTATTGCTTTGAATAATGTATTGAGGAAGTTTTTTTCGATTCCTTTGAGGTTGTAGACGATTTCAGCAGTTTGGTTGTCAATTCGTCTTATTTCTATATTTTCGGAGTATTTAGTCCATAGCTCGAAAGCTTTATTAGCTTGGGAGTTGTTTGAGAAGCTGTCATCTTGAATTTTGTTTATAAAGGATTGGGGATAGTGTTTTATGTTCATATCCCATTTGCCATATATAAGGTCTTTGCTTACTTGCTTGCTAAAAGGCGAATTTAAGGCGTTATTAGGCACTTCTCCTTTGGCAAATTGGCTTGCAACATTCATATTATTAGTAATATAAAGCACGTTGCCAGAGTAGTTGAAATACAATTCAACATCAACAATAGGAATCTGAATTTTTTGATATCCATCACCTTTTTCCAAAGGAACGGCTTCTGTAAACTTGTTTAATATTGTTTTATCTTTTATTTCGATACCTGCCAATACTACAGGAGAGAAGCGTTCTTTAGGCACTTCTATAGAATTGAACAGCCCTGTCTCTTCGTCAGTCTCAAAAGAAGTACCAGTATATGTCTCTTGCTGGAAATCAGTAATAGCGAAAGTGAAGCTACCACCTAATAAATTGGTGAGATTTTCGAGTTTTAGGCCTTCTTTTTCGAGAGCATCTTTTATTTTATCTTCTTTTATAAGATCAGGGAATTGCTCTTTGAGCATCTGGTAGTAGTTTTGCATATTAAGGGCTCCTCCGAAGACAAAAAGCATCTTTTCGGGATACATTTTTAGTATATCTTTGTTAAAAGAAACGTCGTATATGTTGTACTTTTTCATCAATTTGTTGTACTCTTCATTGAGGATGTTGTGAGTGGTAAGAGTTACTTTTTCCTTTCCAAAATCTAAGAAACCATAGACATAAGAGTCTTTTTGTAGATTGAAGAGCTGGCGGTATAGTTTATAATACCTATCGTATTCTCTTTCTCCTTCCATAGATTTGAGAATAGTAGTAGGGTTCAACCAAAAATTGATGTCTTTTTGTTCGTTTAAAAACTTAGTAAACCCTTCGATACTACTTATTTGCTCTTTGCTATCAAGAGAGAAGAGTTTTTTAATAAGGGCAGGAAGATCATTTTCAGAATTGCCTCTATACTTGTTTATGACAAGTACTTTTTCATTATCCCAAGCCACAACGCCTTCTCTAGAATACAATTCTTTTCTGCCGTCTTGTTTTTTGATATCAGTTTCCCAATCATTTGCTTTGAATACTTTAGTTACAAAAGATTCAAACTTGCTATCACTATCTAATACAGCAGTGAAAGCCCCTAGAACTTGATCACCTTCTGGGAAAGAGAAGAAAAAGAAGTTCTTTTTGACATCAATACCTGATGATCTGGGGTCTTTGAGAATCTCGTTGAAAACTTCTTTCATTTCTTTGCCTTCACTGTTGAACTCATCTTTAAGTTTCTGGAAGCTTTTCAGTTGCTGGAGTTCTTCTACATCAGCTTTTTTGTAGAGTGAATAAGGGTCTATTGATAGCACTACGCCAGCATCCTTAGGGATAATCTTTAGATTGTCTGTTTTTTTAGAACAAGAGGTGATGCATAGAGCGATCACGCTTAGTAATACGATTAATTTTTTCATTTTTATATACGTTATTAAGGTTTTACATTTACTTTATCTCCGTTTTTCAGTATTTTGGTAATAGTTTGATAGGGGCCTGTAATAATAGTTTCGTCTTTGGAGATTCCGGATAGGATTTCGATATTTACATTGTCTTGAATTCCTGTATTGACAGCGCGGAGCTCAGCTTTACCGTTTTTGAGTACGAATACTACTTCTTGTTTTTTATCGGCGTCTTCTTTTGGGGTATTAGGGTTGATTTCTGATTTTTTCTTAATCATTATGGCGCTGATAGGGACAGCGACTACGTCTTTTTTGGTATTGGTGAGGATATCGACGGTAGCGGTCATACCAGGGCGGAAGGGGGAATATCCAGCAGGTTTATCTTTTAGGAGGTCTTGGTAAGAAGACTCTTCGATGTGTATTTTGACTTTGAAGTTAGTAACTTGGTCAACGCTAGAGGTGCTGTTGGCGGTGTTGGCGATATTGGTTACGGTGCCTTTGAAGATGCGTTTTAGGTAGGCGTCAACTTCTACATTAACGCTATCGCCTACATTTACTTTGACGATATCATTTTCGTTTACATCGACTTCGACTTCCATACTACCGAGGTTGGCGACGCGCATAATTTCGGTACCTGTCATTTGCATAGTACCAACTACGCGTTCACCTAATTCTACGCTAAGTTTGGAGATGGTACCATTGGTAGGGGCGTAGATGACGGTTTTTTTGAGGTTGTCTTGAGCTTCGGTTACGGTAGCCATAGCGCTTTGGACGTTGTATCGGGCGGATTCGCGAGAGGCTTTGGCGACTTCGTAGGTAGAGGTGGCCTTATCCCAGTCGGATTTAGAGATAACGCCTTTGTCGAAAAGGATTTTATTTCGGTTGTAGCTTTCTTGTGCTTCTTTGAAATTAGCGTCGGCTTGTTGAAGGGAGGCACGGACGGTTTCGAGGCTTGCGGTGCTACGTTTTACTACAGATTGGTAGATATCGGGGTTGATGCGCACGAGCAGGTCTCCTTTTTTAACCATTTGGCCTTCTTTTATGGGGAGTTCTATAATTTCTCCTGAGACTTCTGAGGAGAGTTTTATTTCTAATTCGGGTTGTATTTTGCCTGTGGCTGACACTTTTTGGGTGAGAGTTATGGGGGTAACTTTCTGAGTTTCGACAGCTATTACATCGTTATTTTGTCCGAACCAATTGGCTTTTTTACCTATTATAAGAATGATAATTAGGAGTATTAAAGCTGTTGTAATGATGAGAAGTTTTTTCTTTTTCATAATAGTATTTGTTTTGATAACAAGAATATCGAGGCAAAGATACAATAATTTTTTTAAAAAGCAAATTAACAAAAAAATAAATTAGCAGAATAGTTAAAGGGGAAACTGGTAAACTAGGAGAATGGTAGTATATTTTTCTATAAATATGGCATTTTGTAGTTTTTTTTTCTTTTGAGATGGGTAGGGGGTAGGTATAGTGTGGGTATATCGCGGGTATAGGTGAGGAGTAGGGTAGGGGAGAGAGAAAAATTTTCTGTTTAGGGGGTGCGAGGTGCGAGCCGCACGGGCGGTTATGGCGATTATGGGAGTAATGGGAGTAATGGGAGTAATGGGAGTAATGGGAGTAATGGGAGTAA
>CAUQUO010000006.1:0-91091 GCA_963521335.1 uncultured Capnocytophaga sp. | reverse complement strand
ACAGATTGTAATAGTTAGATACCCCCATAGAAGCCTACAACCAAGAAGGCGAACTAATATGGAAATGCGAGCAAGAACGCTAAACCACCTTGCCCGTGCGGCTCGCACCAAAAGAAAACTTCAGATGCTCGTTCAAGTATCAAGGACAGTATTATGATAGTGAGGTTGAGTTGTGCTACAACCGATTTAGGTATTATCACCCTGAAACGGGGAGGTATATAAGTGAAGACCCTATTGGGTTTTTATCTGGTGAGGCTAACTTTTTTGCTTATGTAAGTGATACCAATGTGTGGGTGGATGTGCTGGAGTTGGAGGGTAGTATTTATGCAAACACTAGAAAAATGACTGATAAAGAAATAGCTCGTTTTTTTGATGATGAAGAATGGCACGATACTAATGCAAAAAAAGATTATTTAAAAAAAATTGAGAAAAAAATGAAAGGAGATACTAATGCAGATTTTCACATAGATAAAGATACAAATGATATTTACTTAAAGACTAATAAAAAAGATATATGGATAAACACAGGAGATAAATTAGAATAAATATGATTGCTTATTATATCACCATAGAAATATTTGGAACAGAGTTATTAATAGATGAAATACTTAAAATATTAGGTAATAAGATTAAGATAGGGAATATCATCCATCCAAATGATAAGAACCCTAAAGAAGGTGAAAAATATGGCTTTGGTTGTATTCGTTTATCGCATCCTAAAGTTTATATAGCTGACGATGAATTAGTAGATTATCTTTCTTGGTTATCTGATTTCATAAAAGAGTATTTTGATATTTTCTATACTTTGGGGATGGAAAAGGTTTGTTTTGTTACAAACATATACTATACAGATAGTTTTCTCAGCTTAGAGTTATTTGATAGTGATTTTTTAAAACAAATAGCTTCTTATAAGATATCTATATCTATTCCTATGAACATATATGAAGTAACTGAACAGGAAATTATAGAGATGTTACGTAATAGACCATATTGAGTTGTTGAAAATATGTATAGCTGAAAACTATAAAAATAATAGACGTTGTTTTACAATGCTATCAGAAGAGAAAAATAAACAACTTTACATTTTTTTGAGCAATGAAAGTGTACAATTGTGTAAGGAACTACGCTAAATAAGTAAGTAATATATGATACAGAAAATTAATATTAATTGGGAAAATTGTTATGGCAAACGTATTTAAACATTTTTTAGAAACTTGGAGACAACCCCTTATAGGAGCATTCCATTTCAAGTTATATCAAGAAAATAAACATCTGGTTGCACTCTTTTATTAAAGTTAAATCTTTTTTCTACACTTAAAAAGCTAATAATCCAATGATTTATTGTATCTTTGCCCAAAGTTCCTGAATTTTGGTGTTCTTTTTTTTCAAATACAAAATTACTAATTTTTAGGAACTTTTACTTTATTATAGGAATAAGTTTAAACAGCTTCTTTGTCTAAAATAAAACACTTTACAATGAAAAAACTCTTATTCTTGGTTATTATAGTATTATGTGAGTGTACAGATAGCCCCTCTAAACAACAAGGGAACAAGATTGATAATTCTATAACTCCACTATTTTCATTTCATTGTAGTGATTATGGAGATCCAAAGTTTGATACAAAGATTTATATCAATGACAGTTTGCTTATTATAAAACATTATGGAGTAGCCCATTCTGAAAAAATAATCGTCGATAGCACTACAACCATTGCTCTAAAAGGAAAGGTAGTCCCTACAGAAAAACATTACTTATATCTGCAAGAAATGGCAAAAATGACTCAAATTCCTATAAACAATTTTGTAAAAATCGATTGTAATTATAAAAATATACCCCATCATATAAAAGATACTGTGCATACTAAAATATGGGGGTGTAATGCAATAGATATTACAGGAGATGGGAAAGAAGAAATTTTTGTAATAGAAAACACTCCTGATTATTGGGATAGTTTGCATTCATATATTACAGTCTATCCAAGTGATATAAAATAACTATTTCTTACTTCTTATCTCTTACCTTTTTAAATATTTCTCAAAAGTAAAATTATAAGCGTGTTTTTCGTCTTTTTCAAAAGGTTCAGAGCTTACTAACTCCCATTCTTCAGAATTAAATTCAGGGAAAAACACATCAGCCTCTGGGAAAGTGTAGTGCACACGAGTGAGCTCTATCACATCGGCAATAGGCAGTGCTTGAGCGTAGATTTCACCCCCTCCAATCACATAAGGATTAGGGTCTAAGACAAGGGCTTTGGCAATAGCTTCCTCTAAGGAATTGACTACTATAATCCCCTCTTTTATATAGTCTTTTTGGCGTGTAATTACTATATGGGTGCGATTAGGCAAAGGTTTTGGGAAAGTCTCAAATGTTTTCCGTCCCATAATAATACAGTGCCCTGTGGTGAGGCGTTTGAAATGTTTGAAATCTTCAGGCAAATGCCAAAGCAACTCGCTTCCTTTGCCCAAAGCATTGTGCTCATCGACAGCAGCTATAAGAGTAATCATAGTTAGGAGAGGGGTAAGAGATAAAAATTAAGAGTTAAGAGGAGGCGTGTTTTGTGCAGCTTGTTCAGCTGATAGTTCGCGTTGTGCTTGTTCTTTTTGAGCAGCGAATTCTTTTTCTACAGCCGCTTCCATTCTGATGAGTTTTTTCTGTTGAGCAGCGATGAGTTGTTCGCGTTGTTTTTCTTGCCAATCTTTACCTAAAAAGCGATTGAAAATAAATACGTTCATTGCGTGCCATAGCCATAGGAATAGCCATAGGAGGCTTGCCCAAATATACCAGTTATAGTCTACCCCATAACCTAATACTTTATTGGCGACGGCAAAGAATATACAACCTAAAACCATAGCAAAGAAGTGAATGTACAAAAGTCTCTTTTGTTTAAGGCGTTTTTCAGCGTTTTTGAAGAGTTCGTATTGTTCGGGAGTGAGTTGTTGAGTGTCAGCCATTTTATTTATCATTTTAATATTCAGGTGCAAAAATAAGAATAATTAGCAAATTAGCAAATTAGTAAATTATCCTTATCTTTGTGCCCTGCTAGCTCTTAATAACTAAAAAACGAATGACAGAATGATTAACTTTCACTATATAAGTTTGTTATTGTGTTTATTATCATCTTTTGCACATAGTCAAATAAAGTTGCAAGGGAGGGTATTAGACGAACATAAAAATCCGCTAATGGGTGTAAATGTTTTTTTGCAGGGCACCATAGAAGGAAGTAGTACAGATGAAAACGGTATATTTTCGTTTACTACACATCAAAAAGGGAAGGCAGTGTTGTTATGCAAGCATCTTGCTATGAATGATGTGAGTATGCCTTTGCTTTTGGAAGGAGATGTATTAGGGCTTTCTATTACCATGTTAGAAAAAGAGGCTATGCTAGAAGAAGTAGTGCTGACGGCAGGCAAGTTTAGTATAGACGACAAACGGCGTGCGGTGGTATTGAACACTATGGATGTGGATACGACGCCAAGTGCAGGAGGAGATATTGTAGCTACTCTTGCGATGCTTCCTGGTGCGCAACAAGTAGGGGAGAGCGGGTTGCTTTTTGTGCGTGGAGGAGATGGGCAAGAGACGAAGATAACGATTGACGGTTTGCAGGTATCGCATCCTTTTTATAGCAGTGTGCCTGATGTAGCACAACGCAATAGGTTTTCTCCTCATATATTCAAGGGAATTATTTTCAATACGGGGGGGTATGCCTCTCAATATGGAGATGCACTCTCGTCGGTACTATCGTTAGAGACCAACGATCATCCTTCAAAACCGTCGACAGTGTTAGCTTTTTTGCCTTATGGTGTGCAAGTAGGACACGATTTTTTGAGTAAAACAGAAACTCGTTCGGGAGGTTTTGATGTAGGATATTTTAATTTTAAGCCTTATCAGAAGCTTATTACGCCTACTATAGAATGGATCAAACCCCCTGAAAGTGTGTCGGTTTCGGGTACTTTCAGGCAGAACACAGCCCATCAAGGCTTTTTAAAATGGTATGGTTATGGCAATAGTATGAGGCAGGCTATCTATCAATCTCATTTGGAGATGCCAGGTAGCAAGCAATCTTATTCTTCAAAAAACACTAATGCGGTATCTATACTTACTTATACTCAAGACATAAGCGACCGCTGGATGCTATATACCGGTTATGGGTTGAACTTCAATAATGATGAGGTGAGTGTAGCGATGGATAGCCAAGAGAACTGGTGGGTACAACAACAAGTAAAGGCTGTAGCAATAGGAAGTCTGACAGAGCGTTTAAAAACAGAAGTAGGGACAGAAGGATTCAGTTATAACAATCAATTGACAAGAGACTATACAACAGCATTGTGGGGTAGCTTGAGCTGGCAGGTAGCAAACAGATTAATCTTACAGGGAGGGTTGCGCAGTGAATATAACGAGCATTTAGCACGAGCAATAGTGTTGCCCAGAGTGTCTTTAGGATACCGTACAGGCAAGTATCATCAAGTGTTTTTATCGGCAGGAGAATACAGTCAGAGACCAGAAGAGAAGTATCTTTCGGAGTATCGTCATCTTGATTTTGGAAGAGCAACCCACTACATATCTAATTTTCAATACACACAAAATGGTCGTGTTTTCCGCATAGAAGGCTACTACAAACGATATAAGAATTTATTGAGTTATGAACACCCAACAGCGCCCACATCTACGGGGAAGGGTTATGCTACAGGGATAGATATATTCTGGAGAGATGCCAAGAGTATAAAGGGGCTTGATTACTGGCTTTCTTATAGTTATTTGGATACCCAAAGGCGATACTTACACTATCCTACAGAGGTTCAACCAAGTTTTGCTACACCACATACGGGGCATATAGTAGTGAAGTATTTTATAGAGTCATTGGGATTGTTTGTAGGAGGGGGTTATTCGGTGAGTAGTGGAAGAGCCTATGAGAACCCTAATAATCCTATTTTTTTATCAGATAGGACGCCAGCTACACAAAATGTAAGTTTGAATGTTGCTTTATTACGCAAAGGGAAGAAGGTTTTTAACACGATTGTTTTTTCGGTAAATAATCTGACAGGAGAGCGACCAATATTTGGGTATCGGTATTCGAGAGATGGTAGTTATAGAGAGGCTATTAGTTTGCCTTACAAGCGTTCTTATATGGTAGGATGGTTCATCAGTATAGGGAAGGACAGGAGTGATGAAATCTTGAGTCAGCTCCCTTAGATACGTTAAAATAATGTTAAACTTTTGTGTAAATGTATACAGTGTAAGAAAAATACACTACTTTTGCGCCCAGCAATGATTTCTTAGTAATTTATAAAAAAACACCCTAACAACACTATGAGTAAAAAGTATTTTTTCTTATTCCTTATTTTTATCCTCAGTACATTTTTGTACTTTGCTAATGCACAAAGCAACCTGAGCAAAGAGCGCCAATTGGCACTAAAGAAAGCAGAATTAAATATTAAAGACCTTTATAATGAGCTAAATGCTTCTCAATATGATTTGAGTTTTGCGGCTTTCAGATATGCTTATATAGGTTATCAATCATTAAAGAAACAACACCGTCTAAACGATAAGGAACTTTTTTCTATTATAGATTTCACCAAAGATTGTAATTCTAAACGTTTTTATACTATTGATTTAGAAAAGATGAAAATAGTGTATTACACTTATGTAGCACATGGCAAGAAGAGTGGAGAACTTACAGCTACTTCTTTTTCGGATGTGGTAGAATCTAACAAGAGTAGTATAGGATTTTACATCACAGGGAATACATATGAAGGAAGTAATGGATATAGTTTAATGCTTCACGGTGATGAAAAGGGATATAACAGTAATTTAGCTAAACGAGCAGTAGTAATTCATACGGCAGATTATGCTAATGAGAATTACATAGCTCGCAATGGGCGTATGGGCAGGAGTCTTGGATGCCCTGTGCTTCCTGAGAATATATACAAACAGGTTATCAACACTATTAAAGACAAGACAATGATTTTTGCATATTACAATGATCCTAAATACTTAAAAAGTTCTAAATACTTAAATGTATTAAAGCTTATTGAAGACGATTCTGTATTCTAATTGATAAAGGTGAATTTTGATTAACATATACTAAAAAAAGAGGCTACTATACATAGTAGCCTCTTTTGTTATGTGTCGCTATTACAAAAGTATTATTCATTGACTTCTAACTGGAATACTTCTTGCACCCAGTTGATACTTTCTTCTAATGAAGAAGCTTCTTTTAAATGGTTTACGAATTGTGTAGTTATTTTTTGGATAATGCGGTTGCTTATTATTTCGGCTTGTTGCTCATTGAAGTTTTCTATCTTTTTACGATGAAAGTCTAACTCAACTTGTTTTAAATTTTCTAATTTTGTTTTGAGAGCTTTGACAGTAGGGGCAAACTTACGATTGTCGAGCCATTGCAAGAATTCTTCTTTTACTTCATCTATAATTTGCAAAGCTTGTGGGATGGCTTTTTTTCTACGTTCTAAAGCTTCATCTTTTCTTTTAGAAAGCTCATCCATATGGATAAGGGTTACTTTAGGTAATTGTTTTACTTGTTCGTCGACGTTTTTTGGGATCGATAAATCGAGGATGAGAAGTGGTTTATCGGGGTTTATGAGTTCTTTATGTATAGTAGGCACACTAGCACCTGTGGCAACTACTAATACATCGGCTTTAGAGATTTCGGTTTTTAGTTCGCTGAAGTCTTTTACAATTACATTGAACTTTCCTGCTACTTGTTCTGCTTTTTCGCGGGTACGATTGATAAGGGTAATATGTTTATTTTGCGTATGTTTAATAAGGTTTTCACAGGTATTTCGGCCTATCTTACCTACGCCAAAGAGCAGTATATTTTTTTGGGAGACCTCAGCTACATTCTGCATAATATATTGTACGGCAGTAAATGATACAGAAGCGGCTCCTGATGAGAGGGCAGTTTCGTTTTTGATGCGTTTACTAGCGTTGATAACACTGTTCATCAAGCGTTCTAAGAAAGTGTTGGCGAGTCCATTATTGCGGGATAGGGCAAAGGCTTGTTTTATTTGGCCTATAATTTCGAAGTCGCCTAATATTTGGCTATCTAATCCTGTGCCTACTTCAAAAAGGTGTTGTATAGTCTCTTTACCTTTGTTTACATAGCCTACTTTTTGAAAGTCGTCTACAGAACCTTTTGCATATTTGCACAATAATTGGATAAGTTGGAAAGGGTGTTCGGCATAGCCATAGAGTTCAGTGCGGTTGCAGGTAGCGATGAGGAGTAGCTCTTGGAAGCCTTCTTTTTGGGCTTGTTTTAGGAGGGCTTCTTTGTTTTCGGGGGTAAGGCTAAACATTCCTCGCATAGTAGCGTCAGCCTTTTGATAGCTAAGCCCTATGCAATAGAAGTTTTTGCTTTTGGATATAGTGGGTGCCATAAATGGATTTCGCAATTAATTTTTTTAGATTAGTGATGCTTTTTGAGATTGCAAAAATAATAAGTTCGCAACAAATAGCATAGGATGTTGCGAACTTTTATATAGAAATATCAAAATATGTAAGCAATCTAAATAATTTGCTAATAGGAAGTGCGACACAGTGGGAGAGTAGAGCACCGTAGCAATCCTTCTTGTTTGGCGATTTCGGCGTAGGGTATTTCTTCGACAGTAAAACCTTGGGATCGCAACCATTGGTTTAATCTTGAGAAATGTTTTTCGGAGACTACTATTTCTGGGCTTATAGAAAAGACATTACTATTCATTTCATACATTTCTTCGCGTTCTATATGAAAGAGGTTTTCTTTTCCGAAGAGGTTTACTAAATATTGATAATCGGCTTCTGAGCGAAAACCTTGTTTGTAGATGATACCTTTGTTTTTGCCTACAGGCTGGAAGCAACAATCTAAGTGTAGGGCGTTGTCTCGGGCTTCAGTTTTAGATTTGACGAGGTCGAAGTCTTTGACTTTTTTGTGGGGGAAGAGTTGCTGTATGAATTCTACGCCCGCCCTATTGGTGCGTGCAGTGATTTGTTCTTTATAATCAGCTCCTTTATAAGTGCCAATAAAAATATGGTCATTCCAAGGCATTACATCACCACCTTCTATATGAACTTCGGCAGGAGGAGTAACTACTTTTTTAGGGTCTATCTGGCTAACGATATATTCGATAGCTTGAAATTCTGCTTGTCTATCGGGTAATATATTGGCTTTGATAAATATATCTTCGATAACGAATCCTATATCTCGGGTAAAAATTTGATTGCAGTCTTTTATAATCTGGGGGCGATAGACTTTTACGCCATATTTCTGGAGTACGGTAGCGAAAGCGTCCATTTCGGCTACCATATCTTTTTCTAAGGGGTAAGTTCCTGCCTTGATATGTTCGGCAGACTTAGGGTCGTAGGCTTCTTCGAGTTTAGGAGTGGGGCCATTGCTGGTAGCTGTACCTAATATGACCGCTTCTAATGGGTCTGTTTCATTGGTAATATGTAGTTTAAGCATAGAATGTTTATTTTTTGCAAAGGTAAGAAATAATTAGCAAATTGGCAAATTAGGGGATAGGGGGTAGGGGATAGGGGATAGGATATAGGGGATAGGAGATAGTGGGGTGGGGATAGAAAATTATATTTTCTAATAATTAGGGGTTTTGTAGTATATTTTTCTGTGGATTGGGGTTTTTGTAGTATTTTTTACTTTTGGGGTAGATAGGGGGTAGGTATACTGTGGGTATACTGTGGGTATAGGTGAATTATAGGGGAGGGGTAGGAGAAAATTTTTCTTTTTGTTAGGGGGTAAAATTTGTGTGTTTGTTAATTATTTTTGTATCTTTGCGCGCTGACTTATTGCTTGAATAAAGTTTAAAAACTCATACTATCAAAAGATTACGAAAAATACTTATCCGCTTTGTGTTGATAACCCTTATTTTATTGGGGGTTAGTGCTTTTCTTTTGACTTTGCCAGCCGCTCAGACCTTTCTTGCTAAAAAAGCGGTGGCTTACCTTAATAAGGAGTATGATATAGATATAGATATTGAGCGTATTCATGTAAAAATCAATGGGTATGTGGATATCAAGCGCGTGTTGTTGCGGGATCATAAGCAAGATACTCTTATTTCGGCAAAGGAGTTGAATACATCTATTTTGAGTATTGACCAGCTTATAGAGGGGAATTTGTTTTTCGGGAGTATTACGGCTGACAGTCTTATTTTGAATATGAAGACGCATAAGGGTGATACGCTTTCTAACCTTGATGTGTTTGTAAATAAATTTGACTCGGGGGAGCCTAGCACGGGTAGTTTTATAATGAAAGCGAAGAAGATAAAGCTCAAGAATAGCAAGGTTGAAATTATAGATGAGAACAATGCGAATCCTTCGACGCTAAAAGTAGACCGTTTAAATGCTACTGTAAAAGACTTCAAGATATTGGGTAGCAAGATATTTTTGACTTTAGAAGACAGTAATTTCCGTTTTGACAATCAGCTTGATGTAGCCTATCTCAGCACACATTTCATTTATACAAAAGATGTGATGCAGGCGATGGATTTGGCTTTGGAGACGGCTCATTCTACGCTTGAAGGTAACTTTAAGATGTATCCATATGAGGGCAGTTATGGGGATTTTGCGAATAAGGTAGTTTTAGATGTTTCGTTGCCACAGGCGATGCTTAACACTACTGATTTGAATGTTTTCTACAATGGTTTTTCAGCTAATAGGATTATTCAGATGGAGCGTATAGCGATGAAAGGTACGCTGAATAATTTTCGTATTTCGCAGGGGAAAATCACTTATCAGAATACAGTTATCGATGGAGATTTGACTTTTAAACATTTGCTTTCGGGGCATAAAAACATTAGTGTAACGGCTAAGAATTTTTATGCGGAGAGTATTTATAATGATTTGGCTTCTTTAATGCCGAGTGTATTAGGGGAGAATATACCGAAAGAGTTGCAACGTTTGGGGATGTTTTCGGTAGAGGGAGATTTTGCCTATAATACAACTTCACTTTCTACTAATTTGCTATTAAAGACTAATGATGGGGAGGCTTTGATAGATGGATCTCTTGAAGATTTGACAGATAGTGAAAAGGTTCGTTTTAAAGGCACCCTTAACACTCAGCAATTTCATTTAGGGAAGCTTTTGGAAGACCCGTCAATAGGGGCTCTTACAGCTGAGCTGACGGTGCGAGGGCAAGGTTTTGACCCTAAAAAGATGGAGTTGTTTGCCAATGGGCAGATACATTCGGTAGGGTATAATGGTTATACCTACCAGAAGATATATCTTGATGGCACACTAAGGCACGAGACATTTAATGGAATTATAGATGCCAAAGACCCTAATTTGATGATGAAGTTTAGTGGATTGGCGGATTTATCGGGTAGGAATAACAAATTTGATTTTGAAGCAGATATAGCTAAGGCAGATCTTCATACTTTGCGTTTTATAAAGAATGACAGTTTGTCTCAATTCCACGGCAAGGTAGTTATAGATATTTCGGGGAATAAGCTTGATGATATAGTAGGGAAGGTGTCGTTTAAGAACACGCGTTATATCAATTCAGCGGGAGATTTTACATTTAATGATTTTGAGGTAGTTTCGACCCTTGAGAATGGGATAAAGGAAATTAGCATTAATTCGCCAGATATTATTAGTGGGAATATAAAGGGCAAGTTTAAGTTGGCTGAAATAAAGAAAATAATGCAAAATGCGGTAGGGAGTATTTACACGCATTACAATCCTTATAAGATAGAGAAGAGCCAATATGTGGACTTTCATTTTAATATTTATAACAAGATAATAGAAGTATTTGAGCCTAAGATAAAGATAGGGAGCAATACATTTATCAATGGGAATGTAGATGCAGATAGGGGGAGTTTTAAGTTTTTGCTAAAGTCTCCGAGTATAAATGCTTATGACAATCAAATAGACAGTATTAGTATAGAGATAGACAATAAAAATCCGCTATACAACACTTATTTTGAAGTGAAGAAGGCCAATTTTGGGGTGTATGCTATTCAGGATTTTAATTTGATAAATACAACGATTAAAGATACGCTATTTTTTCGCACGGAGTTTAAAGGAGGAGAGACGGGGAAAGATACATATGAGTTGAATTTCTATCATACGTTGAACAAGAAACAAGAGTCGATTATAGGGATTAAGAAATCGCTGATAGACTTTAAAGGCAATGCGTGGTATATCAACAGGGAGAATGCGATGAATGAGTATAATAAGATTATACTGAATCGCACGGCGGACAGTATTAAGGTGAGCAACTTTAAGATGTCGCACCAGAACCAATACATGAACCTGAGTGGGCTAGTTACGACAAAGGACTACAAGAATTTGCACTTGGTAGCCCATAATGTAGCGTTGGACAAGATAGTGCCAGAGATGAAGGGATTAGACCTGACGGGTACGCTCAACGGGAATGTATCGCTGACGCAGAAAGGCAATTTATACTATCCTTCGGCGGATCTTTACATACGTTATTTCAAGCTTAATGGGTATGATTATGGGGATCTTGAGGTAGGGATTTTTGGGAATAATGATTTGTCGTCATTTGATGTAGGCGCCTTTTTTTCTAACGGGAGGGCATTGGGATTTGCCACGCGCGGAAAAATCAATTTAGACAAGAAGAAGGGAACGCTATTAGATCTTACAGCCTACTTTCAAGATTTTGAGTTGTCGCCATTCAATCCGTTTTTAGAAGGTATATTTTATGGATTGAGAGGTACTATGAGTGGCAAGGTGAAGATAGATGGCAGTATCAAAGATCCTTTAATGGACGGAGTGCTAACCTTACATAAGGCGGGTGTAGGGATAAGCTATTTGAAGCTTGATGCCGACATACAGGAAGGGGCTCGTATAAAGGTGAATAATAAAACCTTTGATATAGAAAATTGGCTTTTGACAGATACAGCATATAAAACACAAGCGACTCTTGGGGGTTCTATAAGGCATAACAAACTTTTTGATTGGTTTTTGGATCTTAACTTAAAGACTCTAGGGAAGCGTTTTATGGTGCTAAACACACCATATACAGAAGATGCGCTTTTTTATGGTACTGCATTTATGAAAGGGAATGCTACGATAAAAGGAGCTTTAGATGAGATAGCCATCAAGGTAAATGCGCGCACAGAGGAAGGCACTTCTTTTAAAATACCTTTGAGTGATAGCCAGAGTGTAGGAGATGATTCGTTTATTACTTTTGTAGAGAAGGGAGATAAGAAGGTGAAGGTAGCGCAAGATTTGGAGTCTATAAAAGGTTTGGAGCTCAATTTTGAATTGGATGTGCAACCTACAGCAGAGGTGGAAATAGTGATGGACAGGAAGACCGGCAGTAGCCTTGTAGGGCGAGGAGCAGGTACACTTTTGATAGAAATCAACACGAATGGGAAGTTTAATATGTGGGGTGACTTTATCACCTATTCAGGTTTTTATAATTTCAAGTATGAAAACTTTATAGACAAGCGTTTTACGGTGCTTCCTGGAGGTTCTATATCGTGGAGTGGAGACCCATTAAAAGCCACTTTGCGGGATTTAAAAGCGGCTTATACGTTGAGTGCCAACCCAAGTACATTATTGGAAAGTGCACAGTATAATCGGAAGATAAACACGCAGGTAGTTATAAAGCTTGAAGGAGAATTGATGCGCCCCGAAACGTTGTTTGATATTACATTTCCAGACAGTAGTCCGAGTATGGTATCGGAGTTGAACTACAAGCTTGAAGACCAAGATCGCAAGCAGTTGCAAGCATTTTCTCTTTTGGCACAGGGGTCGTTTATGAGTGAGAAGAACACGGACAATCGATTGGTAGCTTATAATCTTTTTGAGACCGCAGCGGGGTTGTTTAACCAATTGCTTTCAGATGAAGATAACAAGTTGAATTTAGGGGTATCGTATGAGGCTGGAATCAATGATGGATCGTCGGACATAAACAGTGATCGATTAGGCTTCACAGTTTCAACTCAAATTACAGATTGGGCGAGTGTAAATGCGAAAGTAGGTATCCCAGTGGGTGGAGTAAGTAGAACGGCAGTAGCGGGTAATGTAGAGGTTCAGTTTCGTTTGAATCCAGATGGGAGTTTGACGGCAAAAATCTTTAATAGAGAGAATGAATGGCAGCAATATATGCTTGATCGCATAGGGTATGCACAAGGGGTAGGGCTAACATATTCGGTAGATTTCAGTACTTTTAAGGGGTTGATGCAGAAGATTTTCAAAAAGGGAGGGAAGATAGTGAAATAATGATTAATGTTTAATGATTAATGATTAATGAGATTGCTGGATTTATATGGATTGTGATGCAAATATAATTATAAATCACGGTTTTGTTATACAAGACAGAGGATAAATATTAAAGAAAAAGCTCATATCTCTAATGAGAAGAGAGATATGAGCTAAAAAAAAGTAACAAATAAAAATAATTCCCTTTATTGGTCTTTTACGATGACGAGTTGTGCTTTGGAACCGGTGGCTAAATCCCAGCGGTTTCTAACGATAGTTTTGCCGTTATCGTCGACTACCATAAACTCGGCGGTATTGGGTCCGGATTCTCCTTGGTTGAGGGCTAAGAACTCCACTTTGTTAAATCCGGGTTTTAGTTCAACTTTAAAACCTCTAAAGTCATCTAATAGAAAAATGTCGCGAACTTCTTCTACTCCATTCACATATAAACTCACTCGATCGCCATCAATAGCAGCGAAGTCGCGACAATATACATTTACAAATTTTCCGTTATTAGTAAAGTCTCCAAAGAACTGGTCGCCTTTAGGAGCGTCATAGTCTTCTTTTTTATGGTCATTAAGAACGCCATAGTTAGGGTTAAAATCTACTTTACGTTGTACTAAATTGCTTTTTCCTGTAAAATTAACGCCTTTTTCTGGTAATTTCATCCAAGGGTTATCCTCTTTTTTTTGGGGTAATCGCAGGTTGATAGGGTTGCTTTTGTTTTCTAGTTGAGGAGTTTTTTCGAGGGGGACGACTACTTTAACTTCCTTTTTTTGAGTTTCAAAAGGCTGAGCATTAGCGATTAAGCAACTTAATAAGAGCGTTATGAACAAGCATAATGATTTCATATTATTTTTGGCATTTATAAAATATATAGCGATAATTATGCCAAAATTGTTATTTTGCCGATAGTTTTTCTTATCTTTGCCACACATTATAAAATATTTTTTTATGAAAAACATTACATTATTTGTAGCGCTGTGCACATCATTTATAGCGACAGCACAAGATGATCTTATCAAATCGGTAGCAGGAAATCAATCGGAGAATGCTGGTTTTCAATTTACTACCCTTATTAATTTGGAACGCACTGAGGTGAAAGACCAAGGCAGTAGTGGCACCTGCTGGAGTTCTGCACGGGCTTCTTTTATAGAGAGTGAGATGAAGCGAATGGGCAAGAAGCCTATTGATCTTGCAGAAATCTACACGGCGCGCAACTGCTATATAGAGAAAGCCAAGCAGTATGTGCGCATGCACGGGAACCTTGATTATGGGCAAGGAGGAGAGTTGCATGATGTGATAAATATGTATGCCAAGTATGGTGCTGTGCCCCAGTATATTTACACAGGTTTGCAGTATGGGACTACGCGTAATGATTTTGGAGAGCTACACGCTATTTTGAAAGGTTTTTTGGAAGGGATGCTAAAAAATGGGCAGAAGAAGAACAAGCTTACGCCTAATTGGCTACCAGCTTTTACAGCTACTATAGATGCTTATTTGGGAGCTGTGCCAGAAAGTTTTATATATGAAGGGAAGAAATACACGCCACAAAGTTTTGCGAAGGAGCGTGTAGGAATCACACCTTCAGACTATATAGAAATGGTATCTTATGCAGATCAGCCCCTTTACAAGAATGTATTTATGGCAGTGCCAGACAACTGGAGTTTTGATTATGCTTATAATATAGCGATGACAGACATAACGAAGGTTATAGACAATGCGCTTAAAAAAGGTTTTACGGTAGCGTGGGCGGCCGATGTGAGCGAACGCTATTTCAGTTGGAAAAACGGAGTTGCTTTTGTGCCAGAAAAAGAAGTGAGTGAAATGACAGCAGAGGAGGCATCACATCTATTTACTACGCCACCAACAGCAGAGAGAGTAATTACCCCAGAGATGCGTCAGCGTGATTTTGATAACTACCAGACTACAGATGATCACGCTATGCATATAGTAGGGCTTGCGAAAGACCAAAGAGGGCGGGAATATTATATAGTGAAGAACTCTTGGGGGGTATGGAATGACCATCAGGGTTATCTATACGTATCAAAGGCTTTTGTAGAGTTTAAAACTACAGCGATAATGTTGCACAAAGATGGAGTTCCGAAAGGAATTTTACGTTAATAAAAAAATATATGGTACTTACTGAATCTCCTTTATATTATTACAGAGCTCTGCGAGAGCGGTTTAAAAATTCTTATTTGGCGGAAGACAGTCAGCAGATAATCATAGGTATAGACTGTGAATATATAGATGCAACCCAATATAATTACATTACATTGGAGCATTATTATCAGCAACAAGATGCTTTGGCGCCATTTGCTGGACTCTTTGGGGTGCTTGCCTATGAGAGTATTCACTTTTTTGAGAATATACCAGCCCAAGAGAAGGCACAGTATGACTTTCCGGCTTTTGTATTTGCAAATGCTAAAGCCTATTTGCACTACTCTAAGGTAAATAAAGTCTATTCTTTTTATGGAGATGAGGCTCAATATTTTCATTTTTTAGTAGGAGGAGCGAGAGAAAAAGCCCCATTGCTTTCGGCAAGGACTTATCGTATTCTCACAGACTTGGAAAAAGAGCGGACTCATTTTTATGAAGTAGTATCTAAGGCAAAGGAATATATTAAGGCTGGAGATGTATTTCAGGTAGTGCTGAGTGAGCAACTATGTATGCAGACCACAATGGACTCTTTAGATTTTTATGAGCTATTGAGTAAGGCCAATCCATCACCCTATATGTTTCATTTTCCTACGCCTTATGGAGATGTAGTAGGGTCGAGTCCGGAGATATTGGTAGAGATAAAGCAAGATAGTATTTATATAGCCCCTATAGCAGGCACACGGCCACGAGGGAAAGATGCCAATGAGGATGCCCTTTTGGCAACAGATCTATTGGCAGACCCTAAAGAATGTGCAGAGCACCGGATGCTTGTAGACTTGGCGCGCAATGATATAGGCAAGTTTGCAGAAAGCGGTTCGGTAGTAGTGAAGAATATGATGCATATCAAGCAATTTCAGCACGTGATGCATTTGGTATCGGATGTGTATGGAGAGATGCGCAAAGATGTGTCGTTTTTTGAGGTTATCAGTTCGGTATTTCCAGCAGGGACTTTGAGTGGAGCGCCTAAAATACGGGCAATGGAAATCATCAATGAGTTAGAAAGCTATGCGCGAAGAGTATATGGAGGAGGAATAGGTTTCTTGCATTTCAATGGCAATGTACAGCTGGCGATAGTGATACGTAGTGCTTTTTTTGCCACTTGTGCCGATGAAGATAGAGAGGGCACTCGAGTGTTTATACAAGCGGGAGCGGGAGTAGTGTATGACTCTACAGAGGAGAAAGAGTATGCTGAGATACAGCATAAGAGAGCCTCGGTAGTGAATGTATTTATTAACAATTGCCAAGAAGTATGATTTTACTGATAGATAATTACGATTCATTTGTATTTAACGTGGCACAGTACCTCAAAGAACTTACTACAGAGGAGGTGAAGACGGTGCGCAACGACCAGATAAGCCTTGATGAAATTAAGCGATTGAGACCTTCACGCATTGTGCTTTCGCCAGGTCCTAAACATCCTAAAGACAGTGGAATCTGTCTTGAAATACTCAAGGAGATTAGCGATATTCCTATTTTAGGAATTTGCTTGGGGCATCAAGCATTTGGGCTTGTTCACAAAGCAACCATCAAACGCCTTGAAACGCCTTTACATGGCAAGACCTCTGAGATGACAGTGGTAGACAAAGAAGCGACTCTTTTTAAGGGGTTGCCTCAGCAGTTTAAGGTGATGCGCTACCACTCGCTGTATGTTGATAGAGAAAATTTACCAGAGGAGTTAAAAGTTACTGCACTTTCAGACGATGGAGTGATAATGGCATTGCAACACCGCACCAAACCCATACACAGCATACAATTTCACCCAGAATCATTTTTCACTGAGTATGGCAAGAATATCGTAAAGAACTTTTTGACAGGCACACAAGCTACAGCAACAACTCAAGACAAGAATGAAGAGCAAAAAACCTATGCTAATGAAGTATTCAAGAAACACTTGAAGAAACTACAAGACAACATACCTCTTGACGATGATGATTTTAAGGAGATATGTACAGTATTGAACCAAAAGCAATACGATATTGTACAGCTGGGGGCACTCTTGGTACTCATCAGCGAGAAGAGCTTATATCCTGCTTCGCTTACAGCTTTTGTGAAGAATATTTTGGCTTACAGTACTACTTTTGCCGATGAGAGACCAATGATAGACCTCTGTGGCACAGGCGGTGATGGACTGAAAACTATTAATATTTCTACAACAGTAGCTTTTATAGTAGCTGCTATGGGAGTGAAAGTAGCCAAACACGGCAACCGCTCGATAACCAGCCAGAGCGGTAGTACAGATGTGCTACAAGAATTAGGTATAGAAGCAGAAGCATCGCTACTGAAACAGTTAGACAGTTTAGAAAAGAAAGGTTTAGCATTCTTTCACGCACCTTTCTTCCACAAGCTTGTAGGGGGAGTGAAAGAAGTGCGACAACGCTTGGGGATACGCACCGTATTTAATGTATTAGGACCTCTATTGCACCCTAACACCAAACTCAAATACCAGTTGGTAGGGCTCTATCACAAGCCTGTGATGCGCCTCTATGCAGAGACACTTCAACTCTTAGGCAGGGAACACGCTTTAGTAGTGAGAGGTAATGATGGCTTAGATGAAATATCTATTTGTGATACCACCAAGATAGTAGAGGTAAAAGAAGGAGAGATACTAGAATATACTATAGCACCAGAGATGTTTGGTTTCAAACGAGCTTTTCATGCAGATATACAAGGAGGTACCCCTAAAGAGAACGCTACAATATTACAGCGTATCCTTAGAGGGGAAGAACGAGGAGCGAAAGCAGATGTAGTAATTCTCAATGCGATGTTTGCCCTCTATACAGCCAATGTAGTAAGCCACCCAATGGAAGCTAAAGAATTGATAGAAGAAGCAATAAAGAGTGGTAAAGTATGGAACAATTATCAATTGACAATTGACAATTAACGATGGATATATTATTAGAAATAAAGGAAAAGAGAGATTTACAACTAGAGAAGGAGAAGCAATTGCTACACCGACCTTCGTTTAAGGAAGCGTTATCAAAGGAGGGTATTAGCATTATAGGAGAGATAAAGCGAGCATCACCTTCAAAAGGGGTAATAGCCAACAAGGATTTTGATCTTATCACCCAAGCACAAAACTATAGAAAAAAAGGGGTGGCCGCTTTTTCTATTCTCACAGAAGAAGCTTATTTTAAAGGAGATAATCTTTTTATTCCGAGAGTAAAAGAACACATCCCCCATATACCTATCTTGCGTAAGGATTTTATTTATACGCCATTTCAGGTAGCTCATAGTAAGTTTTTAGGAGCTTCAGCCATACTGCTTATTGTGCGGATGCTAAGTGATATACAACTACAATCGTTACACCGCTTGGCACAAGATTTAGGCTTGGATGTATTGGTAGAAGTACACGACAAACAAGAGCTACAGCGAGCACTAGCTTTGCCTGATTTGGAAATATTAGGAATCAACAATCGGAACCTTAACACTTTTGAGGTATCACTTGCTACCACAGAGCAGTTGCTACAAGAAATCCCCCAAGAGAGAAGGGAGCAATTGATAGTAGTAGGAGAAAGTGGTTATCACAGTAAAGAAGACATCGTTTATGCAGAAAAATTAGGTATAGATGCCCTTTTGATAGGAGAAGCGTTGATGAAGGGGGAGATTTGATAATTTGCTAATTTGGTAATTATTCTATATTTTTGCCCCTTCAAATAACCTTTATTCCGATGGAAGACAATACGCCTCAAAATAATACAAATCAAGGAGATAGCATTATTAAAATCACGGGTATGTACCAAGATTGGTTCTTGGATTACGCTTCATACGTAATCCTCGAACGCGCTGTACCAGCAATCGAAGATGGTTTTAAGCCCGTACAACGCCGTATTATGCACTCGCTTAAAGAATTAGACGATGGTCGCTACAACAAGGTGGCTAACGTCGTGGGGAATACAATGCAGTATCACCCTCACGGCGATGCCAGTATAGGCGATGCTATTGTGCAAATCGGTCAGAAGGACTTGCTCATCGATACGCAAGGTAACTGGGGAAATATCCTCACAGGTGATGATGCGGCAGCGCCTCGTTATATCGAAGCTCGCCTTTCTAAATTCGCCCTCGATGTGGTGTTTAGCCCTAAGGTAACCGAATGGCAATCCAGCTATGACGGTCGTAAAAAAGAGCCTATCAGCTTGCCGGTGAAATTCCCGCTCCTCTTGGCACAAGGCACCGAGGGGATAGCCGTGGGTCTTTCCACTAAAATATTACCTCACAACTTTATTGAACTCATTGAGGCTTCCATTGCTTACCTCAAAGGCAAATCATTTGAACTATATCCCGATTTCCCTACTGCGGGTATTATGGATGTAAGTGGCTATAACGATGGCGCAAGAGGCGGACGTGTGCGAGTGCGTGCCAAGATTTCGCAACTCGATAAGAGTACGCTTTGCATCACCGAAATTCCGTTTACTACCACCACTACTTCGCTTATAGATTCTATACTGAAAGCCAACGAAAAAGGCAAGATAAAAATCAAAAAGGTAGATGATAACACAGCTGCCAATGTAGAAATATTAGTGCACTTGCCCAACGGCACGTCGCCCGATAAGACTATCGATGCACTCTACGCTTTCACTGCCTGCGAAACAGCTATTTCGCCCATTACCTGTGTGATTGAGGACAACAAACCGCATTTTCTCACCGTTTCAGAAGTGTTGCGTCGCAGTACCGACCGTACAGTCAATCTACTCAAACAAGAACTCGAAATTGAACTTTCTGAACTCGAAATGCAGTGGCACAACGCCTCGCTCGAAAAGATTTTCATCAGAGAGGAGATGTATATCGACTTCAAGAACTACACCGATAGAGAGAGTTTGTACGAGTACTTATACCAGCGTTTTGAGCCTTTCAAAAAAGATTTATTGCGTGAGATTACCGATGACGATTTGGCTAAACTCACCCAAATACCAATGATTCGTATCACCCGCTTCGATTCTTATAAGGCTGATGAAAATATCCTTAAAATTGAAGCCGATATCGAGGAAGTGAAAAACCACCTCGCAAACCTCATCGACTATGCAATTGCCCATTTCGAACGCCTTAAAAAGACTTATGGTAAAGGGCGCGAACGGAAAACCGAAATTCGAGTGTTCGACACCATTGAGGCGACCAAAGTAGTGGTGCGCAATACCAAACTCTATGTGAACAGAGCTGAAGGTTTTGTGGGTACAGGCTTGCGCAAAGATGAGTATGTAGGCGATTGCAGTGATATCGACGATGTGATTGTATTTACCGAAAGCGGTGCGATGTACGTTACCAAAGTAGCTGATAAACAATATATAGAGAAAAATATCATACACGTAGCGGTCTTTAAGAAAGACGACAAGCGCACCGTGTACAATATGATTTATAAGGACGGACAAACGGGCTTCTCCTATATCAAGCGCTTCAATGTTACGGGTATTACCCGCGATAAGAAATACGAGCTCATTCCGCAACACAAAGAGTCGCGTGTGCTCTATTTTACAGCCAACCCTAATGGTGAAGCCGAAGTGGTAACCGTGAACTTACGTCAGTTAGGCACTTTGCGCAAACTGCGATGGGATATCGATTTTGCCGATACCCTCATCAAAGGGCGGGGTGTGAAAGGAAACCTTGTGAGCAAATACGCTATCAAGCGCATCGAGCTAAAAGAAAAAGGCGTATCAACCCTCAAACCGCGCAAGATATGGTTTGACGATATCGTAAAACGCCTCAACACCGAAGAGCGCGGCACGTTACTCGGGGCTTTCAAAGGCGATGACCGTATGCTTCTCATCACCAAAGAGGGCGTCGTGAAGACCATTATCCCCGAATTGAGTCTGCATTTCGAGAACAATATTGCCGTAATGGAAAAATGGGTGCCCGAGAAACCTATTTCGGTGATTTATTATGATGGCGAGAAAGAACGCGTGTTTGTAAAACGCTTTGTGGTAGAGAACGAAAACCGCGAAGAGTTAGTCATTACTGAACATCCTAAATCGCAATTGCTCTTTGTCTCTGCCGATTGGCGACCTATGGCTGAGGTGGTCTTCACCAAAGAAAAAGGCAAGGAGAAAGAGAACCTTACCGTGAATTTAGAAGAGTTCATCAGTGTAAAAGGTATCAAAGCCTTGGGTAACCAGCTCACCACCGATAAGGTGAAAACTATCAACACTCTTGAATCTCTCCCCTACGAAGAACCTCAAGAAGAGGAACTTGTAGAAGAAGATTTAGGTGATGAAGAAATTGTCCCTACTCCTGAAAACGATAATAACGGCACCCAAACAGAATTAGAATTTTAATGAGGTAAGTAAAGAGATGGCAAAGATAAATATTTTTAATGTTTTGATAGATGAGAACTTTTCAGTATTTAATACAAATACTACACTTACTCCAACAAACAACAAAAAAGTATTAAGTTTAATTAATGATTTTGAAGGTGGTGATTGGCGATATGAAAAGTTTCAAAATTTTATTTGGGATAATATAGTAGAAACAGCTTTGTCTGCAAAGGAAAGAGAGAAATTAATTGAACAGCCTTTCTCTAGTTTAAAAGAAGCTGCAAGGAATCTACGTTTAATTAATCGCCCTGATAAAGGAGAAGGAAGTGAAATTGCGGAAATACTCCTATATGGAATAATGAAACATCATTATGGTGCTTTACCAGTTGTACCTAAAATATTTCACAAGCAAAATCCTAATGATAACGCAAAAGGAGTGGATAGTGTTCATATTGTTATAGAAAATAATGATTTTTCAATTTGGTTTGGAGAGGCCAAATTTTATAGTGATATAAAAGACGCAAGTTTAAATAAAATTATTAAATCTATAGAAAATTCATTAAGAGAAAATAGTTTAAAGAAAGAAAATGCTATCATTACTAATCTTCCTGATATTGATGTTGTTATAGAAGAAGAGGAACTAAGAAAACGTATTAAATCTTTATTAAGTAATGGTACTTCTATAGATAAATTAAAACCTAAGTTACATATTCCAATTCTATTACTCTATGAATGTGCTATAACAAAAAGATACAATGATTTGACGCAAGAGTATAAACGAGAAGTTGAAAAATATCATAAAGATAGGGCTCAATCGTATTTTTCTAAACAAATATCTAAAATAGGTAGTATATGGAAATATTCAGAAATTAATTTTCATTTAATTATTTTTCCTGTACCAAATAAGAATAAAATAGTAGATAATTTTAAATCTAATGCTGAACACTATAGAAATCAATAGTATGAATGAATATGTTTTTAAAACTTGTAGTCAAATTAATAATCTTTTGAATGAATCAAGGGAAAAGGAAGCTAGAGAGGAACTAATCAAATTACTGGATTTCCATGAGAGAGAAGGAATGAAATATAATGAGATTGTAAATCATTTGATAAGGGAAGTAGGACTATATCCATATATTAAAACAGATACAGCTAATTGGGAAGATAGATTTGTTTGTGAAGCATTTAAAGTTGATACAGGAGGAGAGAGCAGAGTATTACATAGGGAACAATCATTCCTTCTTAAAAAATTATTAGAAAATAAAGATATTGCAGTAAGTGCTCCAACAAGTTTTGGGAAAAGTTTTGTGATAGATGCCTTTATTGCGTTGAAAAATCCTAATAATGTTGTAATTATAGTGCCAACAATAGCTTTAACAGATGAAACACGGAGAAGAATTTATAAGAAGTTTGCCGATAAATATAAAATTATTACTACTCCTGAAATAGAATTAGGAGAGAGGAATATTTTTATATTTCCACAAGAAAGAGCCATTAATTATGAAGCAAAAATTAAGAATATAGATATCCTAATTATAGATGAATTCTACAAAGCAGATATTGAATATGATAAAGAGAGAGCTCCTATTTTATTAAAAGCAATTTTAGGTCTTCAAAAGAAAGCAAAGCAAAAATATTTTTTAGCTCCAAATATTTCAGATATAGAAGATAACCCTATTACAAAAGAGATGCTTTTTCTTCCACTTGATTTTTCCACAGTGTATTCTGATATTTATAAATGCTATGATGAAGTTGATAAAATAAATGATAGTTTTAAAACTTCTAAAATATTAGAAATTTTAAAAGAGGAGAAAACAAAAACACTGATATATGCAGGTACTTATAGTAACATCGATTTTATTTCTAATGTTTTAAAAGATAATATTCAAGAAGTACAGAATCTGATTTTATCTCAATTTTCTGAGTGGCTTAAAATTAATTATGCACCTTATTATATATTAGCAGATTTGGTAAAAAAGACAGTAGGAATACATAATGGTAAAATGCATAGGTCATTAAGTCAAATACAAATAAAATTATTTGAGGAATTTGAGGGATTATATAATATTATTTCAACCTCTTCTATAATAGAAGGAGTTAACACCTCTGCAGAGAAAATTATTATTTGGTCTAATAAGAATGGTAGGGTTAAACTCAATAATTTCACATATAAAAACATAATAGGTAGAGGAGGTAGAATGTTTAGACATTTTATAGGAAAAATTTATTTATTAGAAAGTCCTCCACAAAATACTCCTTCTCAATTAAAATTAGAATTTTCAGACGATTTAATAAATTCTTTAGATATTGAGAATTTGAAAGAAAATTTGACGAAGGAGCAAGAAAAAAAAGTAATAGCTTTCAGAAATGAGATGGATGGTATTTTAGGAGAAGGAGCTTATAGTCAAATGGTTAAAAGTAATCAAATACAAAGCTTAGCTCCAAATAGATTAAAAAATATTGCTATTTTGATGAAAGAAAATCCTGACGAGTGGAAAGGATTATCATATCTAAATTCTAATAATCCAAATGATTGGGAAAAATCCTTGTATTTAATATTGAAGCAAATAGGGAATATAGGAGCTACTTATAAGGATATGGTTGCTTTTATAAAAGTAATCTCACAAAATTGGACAATGACAATTCCAAGAATGCTTTCTCTCTTACAAGGAAATGGAGTTACAGTAGAAAAATTTTTTGAGATGGAAAGAAATATGGCCTTTAAAATATCATCAGTGTTAAATGATGTGAACTTGTTATATAATCATATTTTTGATGAAAAAATAGATATTAGTTCATTTATAGCAAAAACATCTTATGCTTTTTTACCAAGAATAGTGTATGAATTAGAAGAGTATGGCTTGCCAAGAATGATTAGTAGGAAAATTCAAAATTCAGGTATATTAAACTTGGAAGATATAGAAATACCTATTCATTCTATAATAGCACAATTCAATGAAATAGGATTAGAAAATATTAAATTAAAGATACCAACCTTACATCCTTTTGAACTATATATCTTAGGATATTTTTATGATGGTATTAGAATCAATAACTTAAATTAATAATGTCAGAATCTCATAACATAGAATACAAATCGTCTTGGCGTGATGAATACCTAAAATGGATTTGTGGTTTTGCTAATGCACAAGGAGGAAAACTTTATATAGGTAAAGACGACAAAGGAAAAATAATTGGAGTGTCTGATGCTAAACGCCTAATGGAAGATATTCCTAATAAAATCACCAATGTATTAGGAATAGTAGTAGATGTAAATTTGCTTGAAACTCCCGAAGGCGATTGTATAGAAATTAATGTGAGTCCGCAGTCTAATCCAGTTAATTATAAAGGAGAATACCATTATCGCAGTGGTAGTACTAAACAAGAACTCAAAGGAGCAGCCTTAGATAAATTTTTGTTAGGAAAGCAAGGAAAGCATTGGGATAGTATACTTTATCCTAATGTTTCTGTTACCGAATTAAAATCGGACACCTTTAATTTCTTTCGCAAAAGAGGAATAAAAGCACGTAGGCTAGATGATGATGCACTATCAGATAGTAATGAATTGTTGTTAAACAACTTAAAACTCACAGAAAACGGACAACTAAAACGTGCGGCTCTTCTACTTTTTCACCCTGACCCTGAAAAGTATGTAACCAATGCTTATGTAAAAATAGGATATTTTAGTGATGACGATAGTGATTTGCTATTTCAAGATGAGGTACACGGCAATCTATTTGAGCAAGTAGAAAAGACAATGGACTTGCTTTTTACTAAATATATCAAGGCTATAATTAGCTATGAAGGTATTTACCGTGTTGAGACCTATGAGTATCCACAAGAAGCGGTTCGCGAAGCTATTCACAATGCCATTGCTCATAAAGATTACAGCGGTGCAACCCCAATACAAATCAGTGTCTATAAAAATAAAATAATGATTTGGAACTATGGTCAGTTACCCGAAAATTGGACAATAGATACTTTGCAAGAAAAACATTCATCTGTGCCCTATAATCCAGATATTTCTAATGCGTTCTTCCGTATAGGTTATATAGAAGCGTGGGGACGTGGCATCAGAAAAATGAATGAGCAGTGTGCTAAAGCAGGATTACCTAACCCATTGTATTATTACGCTTCTTCAGGATTTTGGGTAGTATTCCACAAAGATATTTATAATGAAACTGATTTACGAGAAAAAGGACTTAATGAAAGACAGATAAAAGCAATATTATATCTCAAAGAGAGAGGAAAAATAACAAATAGTGAATACCAAGAACTAAATAATATTTCTAAGAGAACCACGAGTAATGATTTGACTGATTTAGTAGAGAAATATAATTTGCTTAGACAACTTGGAGCAAGTGTAAGCACTTATTATGAACTAAAATAAAAGCGGGCAAAAAGCGGGCAATGCGGGCAAAAAGCGGGCAAAATGTCCGAAATGTCCGAAATGTCCGAATAATGTCCAAAGAAAAAAACAAACCTTATGAAAAACTATATCACACTCTTTATCATATTGTTGTTGGGAAGGAATGCAGCGGTGGCACAAGAGAACAAAGAAGCTGTACTCCACCAACTCAATCAAACTATTGAGCAGAGTGCTACTTATATACAAGCCAAAGAACAGCGTATCGCTTCTTTGGAAAAGGCTCTTAAAAAAGCCTCTCAACCAGCAGAAAAATACGATTTACACAAGCAATTGTATGACGAATACCGAAAGTTTAAGGTCGATTCGGCAGTAGCCTATTTGCTGAAAAACGAACAAATAGCAATCGCTTTAAACGATACCGAAAAGCAGGACGAAACACGTATTCTGCTCTCTAAACTCTACTCAGTAAAAGGAATGTATGTAGAGTCGTTACAATTACTTTCTTCTATTGATAAACAGCGTTTAAATAAAACGTTGTTGTGTGATTACTACGAAACATTTCACACCTATTATAGTCATTATGGGCAGAGTACCAACAATCTCCACTATTTTAGAATGTCCGATAACTATCGAGATTCATTGTTGTTGTGTTTAGCTCCTCAATCAACACTCTTTAAACTCAATGATGCTATCAAGCAATTCTATTCTGCTGATAAAAATAACGCAACCCAGCTTTTTCTCAGTTTGCTCTCTCAAACTCCAGCCAATGACCCTCAGCGTGCGGTGATAGCTTATTACTTAGGACTTATTCATCAACAACAAGGCAATGACGAGTTGCAAGAGTATTATTTTGCCCTCTCAGCCATTGCCGATATCAAAAATACTATCAAAGATAACGCCTCATTGCAGAGTTTGGCGCTTACTTACTACAAACGCGGAAATATAAGTAAAGCCTATCAGTTTATCAAAATGGCAATAGACGATGCTGCCTTCTGCAATGTGCGACACCGCGCCGAAGAAGGTGCCTCTTTCTATTCTATCATCAATACTGCCTATCAAGAGAAAGAAGCCAAACAAAAGAAAGAATTACAGCTCTATTTAGTACTCATCAGCGTATTGTCGGTAGCCCTTATTATCGCTTTGGTATATGTGTACAAACAAGTAAAGCGATTGGTAAAAACGCGTAAAGAGCTCTGCCATAGTAATCAGCAACTCGAAAAACTCAATGCCGACCTCCAACTGATGAACCAAAACCTTGAGGAGGCAAATCTCAATCTCGAGGAGGCAAACCTTATCAAAGAAGAGTATATTGCGCATTTCTTCAACCTCTGTTCAGCGTATATTGATAAGATTGAAAACTACCGAAAATTGCTCTACAAAAAGGCTTCTAAACATCAGTTTGACGACCTTACCAAGGTGCTAAAATCTACCACTGTGGTAGAACAAGAATTAGAGGAACTTTACAAGAATTTCGATACTATCTTCCTGAATATATACCCACATTTCGTAACTCACTTCAACGCTCTTTTAGAGGAAGGAGAGCAAATCTTACCTAAAAAAGGTGAACTCCTCAATACCGAATTACGTATCTTTGCCCTCATCCGTTTAGGCATCACCGATAGCAATAAGATAGCCGAATTCTTGCGCTATTCTCTTCGTACGGTGTATAACTATCGCACTAAAGTACGGAACAAAGCAAAAGGAGAACGTGATGCTTTTGAGGAAAAAGTTAAACGAATACGCGATTAATCAAAATAGATACTTATCCCTTTTAGTCATTCTCTCCAGAAATTTTTTTACTAATCCTTCTGTATATTTCAGATATACCTACCCTATACTTATAGTTATCTAAAAATAAATACTGTCAAAAACTCTATTTATGTAAACAAATACTGTTTTTCTGTCTAAATACAGTATTTCTCTATTTTGCGATTTTCCTAATTTTTTTAACGGTTTCTATCGGCAAAAACTTCAATTATAAAGTCTATAAATAGGGATTTTTTATCAATTTTAACTGAAAATTTAGTACTTTTTTAAGGGTTTCTTTAACTTTATTTATTTGATATTCACATAAATATATTTTTAAAATAGTACTTTTCTAATACTTGATGCTATACCTATGTTTTTTTGCTATACTTTTGGGGCGTTGGAAAGACAAAGATAACTTTCCGAAAAGCAACAAAGGGAAAACTAACAAATGTAACGTTTTTATTTTATGAAAGTATTCAAAAAACATTTAATGCTAATGATAGTACTGTTACTAGGCTTTACTGCTTTTGCCCAAGCGCAAAACATTAGTCAGCTAACAGGTACTGTAACCGATGAAAGTGGAATGCCTCTTCCTGGGGTCTCTATCGTTGTAAAAGGTACTACCAAAGGGGTTGCTACCGATTTCGATGGTAAGTTTTCACTTAATGATGTACCCAAAGGGGCTACATTAGAGTTTTCATCTGTAGGGTATAAAACCCTTGATATAAAAGCAACAGGTGCATCTCTAAAAGTAAAACTCTCTGAAGCTACTCAAGACCTCGATGAGGTAGTTGTAGTGGGCTATGGTACTCAAAAACGTGGCGACGTAACCACTGCGATTACCTCCGTCAAAACCAAAGACCTCGACCAGCGTCCTGTAACTTCAGCAGCGCAAGCTATTCAAGGGCGTGCAGCAGGTATTCAAGTAGTACAACCTAGTGGTGCTCCAGGTGCTGGCTTAGCAGTACGCATCCGTGGAAATACCTCCATCAGCGCTTCCAACGACCCTCTATATGTGGTTGATGGTATCCCTGTGCAAGATATCAGTGGGATTGCCCCTACCGATATCGAGAATATGCAAGTGCTCAAAGACGCTTCCTCAGCAGCTATCTATGGTTCACGTGCTGCCAATGGGGTAGTGCTTATCACTACCAAACAAGGTAAACGCAATGAGCCTAAAGTATCTGTAAATACCTATGTAGGTATGTCCGAAATCGCTAAGAAAATTCCGTCTCTCAACACACAACAGTATTATGATTTGATGGCTGATTCTGGCGCAGTAGCTACTTCTTCTTTGGCAGGTCTTACCGATAAAACTGATTGGTACAAAGAGACTTTCCGTACTGGGTTTACCCAAAATACTCAACTCTCTGTATCCAACGCTACCGAAAATACAAAGTATTATCTTTCAGCAGGTCATACCAAAGAAGATGGTATTATCCGTAGCTCTTTCTTCGAGCGTTATAATGTGCGTTTGAACTTAGAGGCTAAAATGCGCAAATGGTTAACTTTTGAAACTAATTTGTCTTATGCCGATTATGAGTCTAATGGTATCATTTCGGGCTTAGGTGCCAACCGTGCTGGGGTAGTACTTTCAGTAATCAACACCCCTCAATACGCTCCTATTTGGAGTACCAAAGCAGGTGAAGAAGGCTGGTATTACTACGACTTCAAAGGGGCTAACCTTTCACACCCTGTAGAAAACATCTCTCGCCGTGCCGATAACCTTCTTAAAAACAATCGCTTTGTAGGAAGTGGTTCGGCTATTGTACAGCTAATGGACGGTTTGCGCTATAAATCTACCTTTGCTATCGACCGCTTGTCAAGCAAAGAAAACCGTTGGACAGACCCTAACCTCACTGCCTACGGACGTAGAAACTATGGTGAAGCTGCCGATATCAGAAAAAACCATACGCTGATGACTTTCGATAATATCCTTACTTTCGACAAAACTTTCAGCAAACACAACCTTTCTCTATTGGCTGGTACTTCTTTTACCAATGCCAAAATGGATGGTAGTGAAATGTATGCAACTCACTTCCTTACTTCAGATATCAAAACCCTCAATGCGGCTAACAAAATAGGACAAGGAAGCATCACCAATGCCGAAGAGTGGAGTATGATGTCATATTTGGGTCGTATCTCTTATAACTACGATAGCAAATACCTTCTTACAGCTAATTTCCGTGCTGATGGTTCTTCAAAATTGGCACCTGGCAAACGCTGGGGTTACTTCCCTTCTGTATCTGTAGGGTGGAGACTCTCTCAAGAAGATTTCTTGAAGAATGTAGAATGGCTTAGCGAACTCAAATTGCGCGGTGGCTGGGGACAAACTGGTAACCAAGCGGGTATCTCTTCTTACGCCTACTTGCAACGCTATAAAATAGCACGCCAAAACTGGTGGGGCAACGGGGCTAATGCCAATGCGATGATTACCCTCACGCCTAATTCTTTCTCAAACCCTAACCTCACTTGGGAAACCACAACCCAATCTAATATAGGGCTTGATATAGCACTCTTCAAAAACCGTTTATCTCTTGCCGTAGATGCTTATCTTAAAAAGACTACCGATTTGTTGATGGATGTCCCTCTTCCTGCTACTTCTCCAGTGCCTTCTATCTATCGCAACGAGGGCGAAATGACCAATAAAGGGTTGGAGTTCTCTGTGGATAGCCGTAACTTTACAGGTGATTTTGAATGGAATACAAACTTCAATATATCATTCAACCGCAATGAGCTTACCAAACTTAGCTTGCAAAAAGTGTATTACTACGCCAACACTTCTGAAGCTACTACTGAACAAGTAGTGCGTATCACCGAAGGACAACCTTTAGGTAAGTTCTGGGGATTGGTAAGTGAAGGAGTAGACCCTCAAACTGGCGATATCAAATACAAAGACCTCAATGGCGATGGTAGAATTTCAAGTTCAGATAAAACTTATATAGGCGACCCTAACCCCGATTTTACCTTTGGGCTTACTAACGACTTCGCTTATAAAAACTTTACGCTCAGTGTCTTCTTCCAAGGTTCTTATGGCAATGATATCTACAACGCCTCTCGTATAGAAACTGAAGGTATGTACGATGGTAAAAACCAATCAACAGCAGTACTCAACCGTTGGAGAAAACCTGGGGATATAACCGATATGCCTCGTGCAGTAAAAAATACCGATAACATCAAGGCTTCTTCTCGTTGGGTGGAAGACGGTTCCTACTTGCGCCTCAAAACGCTTACTTTAGCCTATAATCTGCCTGTAGATGCCTTAGAAAAATACGGTATTCGCAAGATACAACCTTACTTCACCGCTCAAAACCTTTGGACACTTACTAACTACAAAGGCTTCGACCCCGAAGTAAACGAAGGACTCTCTGGCCCTACAATGGGTATCGACTGGGGTACCTATCCTCAAACCAAATCTTTTATTTTTGGCTTAAATATTGAATTTTAATATCTAAGAGAAATGAAAAAATATATATACCTTGCACTTTCGTTAGTAGCCCTAACGGCGTGCACTTTAGATAAAGACCCTATCTCCGATTTCAACGAGAAAAATATGAACGGTAAAGGAGGGACTACCATTGAAACCAAAGCTCAGATGAAAGCTCGTTATGAGGCTATCTACACTTTTATACAAGGAAGCGCGCAAGAGTTTTGGACACTCGATTTGCTGATGAATACTGAAGTACGTGCCGATAATGCTTATGCAGGTGGTATCGACGCTCCCATTACTTCTATCGAGCAAAATAGCCAAGACCCTTCTAACAATAATATCACTCGCGACTGGCAAAAATACTTAGAAGGTATCAACTTAGCCAATGTGGTGATTGCCAATGTAGACAAAGTGCCTGATGCTTCTCTTACCGATAGCGAACGCAAACAGTGGAAAGCTGAAGCTAAAATATTCAAAGCGTGGTTGCTTTTTGATATGACACGCCTTTGGGGAGAAGTGCCTATCCCTTCTGAGGATATCCCTACCATTACTTCCGATAATATCGGAGAGACTTATGCTAAACTTTTCCCTCCTCGTAGTTCAGTAGCCGAAGTATACAGTGCTATCAAGGAAAACTTAGAAGTAGCTATAACTGATGCACCTGCTGTAAATACTACCAATAAGTTTATCCTTAGTAAAGCAGTAGCCAATGCTCTCTTAGCTCACGTATATGCCGAAAAACCTATACGCGACTACAACAAAACCATTCAGTATTGCGATGCAGTGATAGGAGCGGGCTTTTCATTAGTGCCTAATTATGCCGACTTGTTCCAGCTAAACGCAACAGGTACTGATGCCAAATTGCGCAACTCTTCTGAGTCTATCTTCGAGATTACCTATTCTACTGGCGGACAAACTTGGTTGTCTATAATGTTTGGTAAAAATCATATCAACCCTAAGAGCAAATATGATTGGCGCAAATGGTGTACTCCTTCACGCGACCTTCTTGCAGCTTTCGATGCCGAAGGCGATACTGTGCGTAGAGATCAAGCTGTCGTATGGGGGCAACCTTCTTGGAGCAATTACTACCCTTCCGATCATTACGCCTTTATGTACAAAATTCGTTCAGGTGCTAATAGCATCATCAAGTTGCGCTTAGCCGATATTCTCTTGCTTAAAGCCGAAGCCTATGCGGCATTAGGTCAAACTACCGAGGCGGCAGCCTTAGTAAACCAAGTGCGTGCAAGGGTAGGTTTAGCACCTATTGCTACATCTCTCTCTCAAGAACAAATGAAAGAAGCAGTGCTTAAAGAACGCCGTTTAGAGTTGGCTTTCGAAGGTTTCCGTTGGTTCGACCTCGTGCGTAATGATAAAGCTATCGAAACGATGAATACCCTCAATAGCAGAGATTCTGGTAGATTAAGACAATCCTACCCGCTCAACAACAATACAGTGCTTTATCCTGTGCCTCAAACCGAGATTGAAAAGAACTCTAAACTCACTCAAAACGCAGGATATTAACCTAACACTTGGAGCGAGCTTGGAAAGAGCTTGGAGCAAGCTTGGAGCAAACTCTCCAATAAAAACCAAACCTACATTAAATACAGTATAATGATACACAAATCATATTCATCTTTATTTATAATCTGTTTGCTTTGGGCAGTAACAGCTTGTACTGCCCACAAGCAAACCCATAGCCCTATATTAAAGGTGATTACCACTACGGGCGACCGTAGCAAAGAGTTTAAAACAGATACCCTGCCTTTATTCTTAGCTGATAAAACGCCTAACGCCGATATTATCCTAAAACCTACTCAAAGATTCCAAACGGTCTATGGCTTCGGGTCTGCTATCACAGGTTCTACCTGTTATAACTTGATGCAGATGTCCCCCGCCGATAGAAAGGCGTTCCTCACCGAAACATTTTCTGAAACTAACGGATTTGGACAGTCTTATGTACGTATATCCATCGGCTGTTCCGACTTTTCACTTAGTGAATACACCCTTTGCGATACCAAAGGAATTGATAACTTTGCCCTTACGCAAGAGGAAACAAAATACGTGATTCCTATACTCAAAGAGATTCTCGCTATCAACCCCAAAGTGCAAATCATTGGCTCTCCTTGGACTCCTCCGCGCTGGATGAAGGTCAATAACCTCACCGACCTTCAATCTTATGACCATTGGACAAGCGGTCAGCTAAACCCAGCACTCTATCAAGATTATGCGCTTTATTTCGCCAAATGGTTGCAAGCGATGAAAGACAATGGATTGAACGTCAATGCTATCACTATACAAAACGAACCTCTCAATAGAGGAAACTCGGCTTCTATGTATATGGGATGGGAAGAGCAACTTGCCTTTGTCAAAAACGCCTTAGGAAAAACCCTGCGCGATAAAGGCTTCGCTGAGGTTAAAATCTACCTCTTCGACCATAACTACAACTATGATAATATGCCTTCGCAACAGCAGTACCCTCTGCATATCTATAAAGATACTGAAGCCTCTCAATATATTACAGGGGCTGCCTACCATAACTATGGTGGAAATCCCGATGAATTGAACAACATTCATAATCAATACCCTAATAAAGAACTCATCTTTACAGAAAGCTCCATAGGTACCTGGAACGATGGTCGCAACCTTCAACGCCGTCTTACTGAAGATATGCAAGAGCTTGGTATCAAAACCCTGAATAATCATTGCAAGGCGGTAATGGTCTGGAATTTAATGCTCGACGAGCATGGAGCACCCAATCGTGAAGGCGGTTGCAAGACTTGTTTTGGTGCGGTTGATATCCAAACATCCGATTATAAGACGATGCAACGCAATTCGCACTATTATGTCATAAGTCACCTTTCATCTGTTATCAAGCAAGGCGCAACCCGCATAGGTGTTGAGAAAACCACTGATGACAACGTGCAATGTACCGCTTTCGAGAATCCCGATGGCTCTTTGGCTTGTGTGCTACTGAATAAAAAGAAAGAAGCCACACACCTAACCCTAAGCACAGGTAAGCAGTATTTCTCTTATGAAGTACCTGCCAATAGTGTGGTATCCTTTTTGATACCCAAACAATAAAATAGCAATCAACAAATTAATAAACAGCCCGTGTGGCTCGCACTAAACTAATTACCCAAATGAAAAGAATATTACTTTCACTATTGGCAATTGCTTCTATAGCATTCGCCAAAGCGCAAACCGCAACCCCTACTACCGTAATCAAAACGGTAATCCCCTTTGAACAAACCGATGAAACTCCTTGGATTACCCGCTATCAAGGCGATATCAACTACTACCAAAAGGAAAACAAACGCCTCAAAGACCTCTCTTGTGATGCGTTATTCCTCGGTAGTTCGTCTATCAACCTATGGGATACTATCTATGAAGATTTTGCACCGCTAAAACTCATCCGCCGTTCTTATGGAGGGGCAACCTTGCGCGATATGATTTATAACTACAACACCATCGCACAAGGATACAAACCTAAAAGCATCGTTCTTTATGTAGAAAACGACCTCGGAAGCCACAAAGAAGGTGTGAATGCCGTAAAATGCTTCGACCTTTTCCGTATATTCATCGCTAAACTCAAAAAAGATTACCCAACAACTCCCTTGTTTGTAGTGTCGCTAAAACCATCACAGCACAAAGCCGATCAGCTGAAAGACCAGCTATTGGTAAACGCTCTTTTAGAGGAAAATGCTACTGCACAAGGCTACACTTATATAGATATCACCAAAGTAATGTACGATGAAGCGGGCAACCTCCGCACCGATATCTTTAAAGAAGACAACCTCCATATGAACGCCGAAGGCTACAAACTATGGACAGCCATTATCAAACCCTATCTTACAGCAGTTAAGAAATAACAATTAACAATTGATAATTAACAATTAATAAGTATCGCTATACTTTGTCAAAGCCCGCACCTTTGCCAAAGTTAAATCACCAAATCGACAAATCAATACAATATGAAAAATATAAAAACTTTACTGCTTTGCTGTGCCGTAGGTACGCTTTCAGCTCAGCAAACGCCTGTTTATTTAGACGCTTCGCAACCCATTGAGAAGCGTATAGACGATGCTCTCTCGCGAATGACTTTAGAGGAAAAAGTAGCTATGTGCCACGCTCAATCTAAGTTCAGTTCACCTGGTGTGCCCCGTTTGGGTATCCCCGAAAACTGGATGACCGATGGTCCCCACGGCATACGCCCCGAAGTACTCTGGGACGAGTGGAATCAAGCGGGATGGACAAATGATAAATGTACCGCTTTCCCCGCCCTCACTTGCCTTGCGGCTACGTGGAATCCCGCTCTCAGCAAAGTTTATGGGAAAGCCATAGGCGAAGAAGCACGCTATCGCAACAAAAACGTACTCTTAGGTCCTGGGGTGAACATCTATCGCACCCCTCTCAACGGGCGCAATTTCGAGTATATGGGTGAAGACCCTTATTTGGCATCCAAAATGGTCGTGCCTTATGTGCAAGGCGTGCAAGCTAATGGCGTAGCTGCTTGTGTGAAGCATTATGCGCTCAACAATCAAGAAATCAACCGCCATACCGTGAATGTAAAGGTAGACGACCGCGCCTTGTATGAGATTTACCTTCCTGCCTTCAAAGCGGCTGTGCAAGAGGGAAAAGCGTGGAGCATAATGGGCTCTTATAATAAATATAAAGACCAATGGGCTTGTCAAAACCAATACCTATTGCAAGACATCTTGCGCAAAGAATGGGGTTTTGACGGCGCCGTAGTATCCGATTGGGGTGGAGTGAACAACACTGATGGAGCTGCCCTCCACGGATTGGATATGGAATTTGGTACTTGGACTGACGGAATGGCTGAAAACCGCTCAAATGCTTACGACCATTACTTCCTTGCACAACCTTTTCTCGAAAAACTGAAATCAGGAGAAATAAAAGAAGAAGTAGTAAATGAAAAGGTGCGCAATATCCTCCGACTTGTATTCCGCACCAATATGGCAGCCAATCGCCCTTATGGGTCATTCGCCTCACCAGAACACTTTGCCGTAGCTCGCAAGATAGGACAAGAAGGTATCGTACTGCTCAAAAACGATAAAAGTATATTGCCTATCGATGTTAAAAAAGCGAAAACCATAGCCGTGATAGGCGAGAATGCTATCAAAATGATGACTGTAGGTGGAGGAAGTTCCTCACTCAAAGCCGTTCACGAGATACTCCCTTTAGATGGAATCAAAAACCGTGTAGGCAATACTGCCAAAGTGCTCTATGCTCGTGGCTATGCCAGCGACGATTACAAAGACCAAGACGGGCTTTCGGCTAACGATATCACCGATAAGCGTCCGGCACAAGAACTCCTTGCCGAAGCTGTTAAAACTGCTAAACAAGCTGATATAGTTATCTTTATAGGCGGGCTCAACAAACACGATGGTCAGGATTGTGAGGGTAATGACCGCAAACAATACGGCTTACCTTACGGACAAGATGCTGTGATTGAAGCTTTGGCAAAAGCTAATAAAAACTTAGCTGTAGTACTCATTTCGGGGAATGCAATGGCAATGCCTTGGGTGAAGAGTGTGCCTGTCATTGTACAAGATTGGTATTTAGGCTCCGAAGCGGGTAACTCCCTCGCCGATGTACTCTTCGGTGATGTAAACCCTTCAGGAAAACTGCCTTTCACTTTCCCAGTGCGTTTGGAAGATAATGGAGCTGTAGCCTTAGGTGAATACCCAGGGGATAAAGATGTTGCCTACAACGAAGGCATTTTAGTAGGCTACCGCTACGCCGATACCAAAGGCGTAAAACCGCTATTCCCTTTCGGTCACGGACTTTCTTACACTACTTTCAAATACGGCAAACTCACCGCCGACAAGAAAACTACCAACGGTGATATCAGCTTCTCAGTAACAGTACAGAATACCGGCAAACGCGATGGCGCTGAAGTAGTACAACTCTATTTGCACGACGAAGAAGCCTCAGTATTACGTCCATACAAAGAGCTCAAAGGTTTTGAGAAAGTATTCTTGAAAGCAGGAGAGACCAAAACTGTAACTTTCCATATCACCAAGCAAGACCTCTCTTTCTTCAACCCTGAGCAACACGCTTGGGTAGCCGAAAAAGGTACCTTCAAAGCCTTAGTAGGCACCTCTTCAGGCGACATTAAAAGCACAATAGATTTCACCTTAGAGTAGATTTTTTACTTTTCATATACTTAAAAAGCTCGAAGCTATAAGGCTTCGAGCTTTTGTTTTTGAAAGTATAAAATTATATAATAATGATAGTGTTTTTCTATAGAAAAGGGTGGAGGCGCTAAATATTTGCTTCATCATATGATGCAATTTTGTATAATTACAAAAAAATATTACTTTTGTCGCTGTTAATTACTAAATTAGTAAATTTATGATTATTCAAATATCTTCCAGCAATCCTTATTTATTAGATGTACTCAATAAAAATCCTAATACCGACTTCGGCCTCTATGCCAAATCTCTCCGCAATGGGCAACTCATAGGCAATGCAGTAAGTGCACATCAATATGATGTAGTTTTCCAAGATACACGCTATAGCTACCTACCTGAAGAGAGCAATCAAATTGACTTCCAAAGTTATTGTTCGCCTTTGGTAATCTTGCATTGTTGCAATGAGTTTTTCAAAGACCAATTACAAGACAAAGAATCTTATTTCGAGCAGGAAATCAAATGGTTGGGTAAAAAACGCAACGAGGTCGATAACCAGCCCTGTACTATCGAAGTGAAAAACCTCTATATCAATTCTTCTTGGTATAGTGGCGGACGCTTTTTAATGGAACGTTATTTCAAAAACTGCCAAATTACACCTCTTATAGGCAATAATGTAGCCCTTAAAATAGAAGGAAAAACTATTTTTGAGGCGCTTAATCTACTCAGCTTTATATCCGTAATTACACATATTACTAATGAATATGGAGAATATACTTATATAGACGACTTTTTTGCACAAAAATACGCGCGTATCCTCACCAATATAGACGATGTGCCTTATTTCGTGTTCTATCTCTTTATCAAGCGCGCTGTGAAGAGCGAACGTCAACTCAATGAGATTAAACCTGCTTTCGAGGCATATTTCAAAACCAAAGGACTCAATATCGAGTTCCAATTTACCGATACCCACGGTAGCCGTATGGAGTTTGCGGTGAAGGAATTTGGTTTCGACTTCCCTATTTTAGATATTGGTTGTGGCGAACTGAAATACTACCGCCGTTTTATGCGCAAAAACTACAACTATAATCACCCTTATTTTGCTACAGATATAGATCCTGCTGTAGCCGAATATGCTAAAAATCTTTCTTACAAAATGGAGACTGATAACCTTGTGTTTTTGCGCAGTTTAGACGATTTTGCTTATAAAAACCCTGTGAATATCCTCCTTACTGAAGTAATTGAACACAATACCCCTGCCGATGCTAAGGCATTAGTAGATAAGTGTTTGCAAATTCCTTTCCATAAGATGATTATCACCACCCCCGATAGCAGGTTCAATAAATATTACTTCGATGACCCTCAGAGTGCTATCCGCCACGACGACCACCATTTTGAGTGGAATGACGAGGAGTTTCAAGCTTTCATCAGCGAGGTACTCACTCCTTATCCTCATTGCCAAGTGCGTTATGTAGGCATAGGTGATAAAATCAACGGTGTATGCCCCACCCAAGCAGCTGTGATAACAGCAACAAAATCCTGATTAATATCCAAAACGTATCCCTACTGAAAATGGATATTCATTTATAGGGTTGTTCTGAAAAAGTGGTGTAAGACTATAACGAGCGTAAATCACATAAGTCTTATACCCTAAATGTGCCGAAAGTCCATATACCCAAGGACTGATGTTTAAGTCCTCTTTTATAACATTTTTATGAGTAGTCCCATCGTCATATCTTATTTTCTGATTGTTACCTATAGAGACCCCTATATAGCCTCCTAATCCCGCTCTAAAACTTTTGCGAGTAGGATAAAACGTTACCCCATCCTTAGTTTCAGGAGAAGTGAAATCAAGTTCAAAGTCTACAGGCACAATTAGGTAATTGGTGCGCAATTTCGATTTGTTAAGTTTGTTAGCTGTATAGGGTACTGATTTGGTTTCTCCATTTTCTCTCACAAAATACTCACTCTCTTTGAATTTGAGCCCGTTGTGCATCCACGTAATTCCATAGTTGATATGAAACAAATTATTCGTTTTTAGCAATCGAAAGCTCGATGTAAGACCTAATTCAAAAGACTTAGACCCAGAAGGCTTAAAACGATTGTCTCCCCAACCGTTGCTACTGCTTAGGTTGTGAAAACCTATACCTGCATACAGGTCTATTTCATTAGAAGACCGATTAGTACTAGGTTTCCTATCTTCTTTACTGCGGAAAATATGCTCTATTTCTTGCATCGCACGCAAATACTCCTTTGTTCTATTTGTTTTAAGGGTGTCAATAGGCTTTACTACAAAGTTTGAGTTCACTTGTTCGCGTATGAGTTTTGCCAAATGTTCAGCTTCAGTAGCCGTTTTTTCTTTGATGTTCTTCTCTGTAGTTGCTGTCAGTTCCTCCTTTATTTGCAACCCCATCTCTTCTGTAATTTTCCTATCTTTAAGCAGTTCATTCACGGCCGAAAGTTTCTTCTTAAGCATTTCTTTTTCTGATGAAACTATAGAATCTATTGTAGCCTTTGATTTTTTTATAGCTTTTTCAGAGTTATTTTGCGCACTGATGACGCTTGTCGCCAACAAGCAAATCGTCAATAATAGATGTAATGTTTTCATTTCTTGATACTTGTTTTTAATTTTTATTATTTGATACGACACGTGTTCCTATTTCCTTAAGTAGCTTTTCTGCTAATAATTTTACTTTGTCTTTCAACAATTCTTTTTCAATAGTGATAAAACTCTTATCCTGCTGATATTTTTCAGCAACATATTGCTTGAGCTGGGCTTGAGTACTAGCAATTAGTGCTAAATCTTCTGCCGATAACTGCTTCAAATCTCCTACAATTTGCTTTTCCATCTCTTTGCTGATACTACGCTCAATAGCATCAGCAGTATATTCGGCAAAAAGACTATCTACCTCATTGATATCAAAAAGGGTAGGTGTAGCTATAGAACTTTTAAGAGCAGGCGTAGCCACTGGGCTAAGTATAGGTTTAGGCGTAGCTGTCAAACTCTTAGAAACGCCGATACTGCTCTTGGTTTTAGCACTTACAATAGGTGCGAATGTACTACTATCAGTAGGCGATATACTCTCTTTTTCTCCTGTGCCTACGATGCTTTTTTGTTGCTGTGTTATAGGGCTCTCAGCAGTCTGTAATTGCCATAAATACCCTATTCCTAAACATACTATCAGCGAAGCGACTATACCATAATACCACGCTTTTCGCCTTTTGGGTTTTGTTTCTTGGGCTTCACTTTCTGCTAGTTGCATCTCTAGCTGTTCCCATAACTTAGGCGAAGGGGTAATTTTCCGATACCTAAATAGGCGTTGTATATTCTCTTTCCACATCTTTAAGCTCTTTTTTTATAGTTTGTAACGTATTGTTGTAAAAGTTTTTTAGCATAAGCCAATTGCGATTTAGAAGTGCCTTCACTAATGCCTAATTTCTCTGCTATCTGCTTGTGAGATTCATTTTCAAATACATAAAGATTGAAAACAGTACGACTGGCTGAAGGGAGTTTATCTATAAAAGTTTGTATTTGCTCATCACTAAAAGAAGCATTATCTATCGTGCTCTCGTCAATAGTGTCATAACTATCACTCCAATCGGCAAAAGATAGCTTTTGGACTTTGCTTCTCAGATAATCTATACATTCATTTACCGCAATCCTGCGCATCCAAGCATAAAAATGCTCTTGCTCCTCATACTTAGAAAGATTCGTAAATATCTTAAAGAAGGCTTTCAGTAGCGCATCTTCAGCAAAATGCAAATCACTAATATACAGCCGGCACACACTTAGCAAGGCAGGAGCATACTGGTCATACAACTGCTTTTGTGCTAAGCGCTCATTGCGCTGTGCTCTTTCTATGAGATGTTTGTCAATTTGCACTTCGATAATGATAATTAGTGAACCTATTTTGCCCTTATAAACGAAGAAAAAATAAAAAGGTTGGAAAAATGATTAGAAATTTTGTCAATTAACAAATTAGCCAATGAGATGCTAAACTTCTCATTGGCTAATCGGTATATTGGTAAAACTTACTTATCACTCAATCATTGCTTTTCCCAATCAAAAGGAAAAAGTTCTGAACGTGTATGACTCTCTTCCATAAACCGACTGAGTTTCTTTACTATTTTAGGATACTTTGTGGCAATATTGTGTTGCTCAGCAGGGTCTGTGCTCAAGTCGTAAAGCTCTATAGGTGCCTCTTTATCCTTATTCACGTTCAAGCGCACTCCTTTCCAATTTTTATAACGCACCGCCTGTTTACCTCCCTGTTCGTGAAACTCCCAATACAAATACTTATGTGCGCGTTGCTTCTTGCCCAAAAGTGTAGGCAAAAAAGATACTTGATGCGCGTCAGGAGTATAACCTTGCCCCGTCAGTTCTGCAAAAGTAGGCATCATATCCCAGAAAGCTCCTATATGATCAGAAGTACTTCCCGCTTGTATTTTCCCTTTCCAATACACAATAAAAGGCGTGCGAATACCCCCTTCGTAAAGATCGCGCTTGATACCTCTCAAGCCCGCCGATGAATTAAAAAATACAGGGTCGGCTCCTCCTTCGTGATGCGCCCCATTGTCACTCGCAAAGATAATCATCGTGTTCTCATCAAGTCCCTTCTCTTTCAGTACCTTGCGTATCTGCCCTACATACAAATCAAGCCGGCTCACCATAGATGCATAAGTAGCATACGTGTCTGGTTGAGACATATACCCTGCCCATCCAAAAGGCTCCGGAGTGATTTTACTGTAGTCTACCCCCTTATAAGGCTTCTTAGGCAAATGCTGATAAGACTGATAAATACTGTCATTAGGCACTACCAGCTCAGCGTGTGGCAACGTATAAGTAAGCCACATAAAGAAAGGCTTATTAGCCTCTTGCCGATTGATATAACCGAGAATTTGCTCCTGAATAGCATCTTCTCCATATACCTTCTGATGCTCGTAATAACCGTTTTCAGTAAGCATTACTTTCTGATTATCACGCCATAAAAAAGCAGGATAACGCCTATGCGCACGAAACTGAGAATTGTAACCAAAAAAAGTGTCAAAACCCTGCTTCAGCGGATTGCCTTCAGAGTCTGGCGTACCCAAACCCCATTTGCCAAAACAAGCCGTGCGATACCCCGCCTTCTTAAACAATTGCGCTACCGATGGCGCCCCAGCCAAAATAGGTGCTTGACCATCAATAGGCGCTTTTACCTCTTCGTTGCCACGAATATGCGTCTGCCCCGTAGTCTGCCCCGTCATAAAAGAAGCTCGTGAAGGTGCACATACTGCCGTACCTGTATAAAATTGAGTGAATTTCATCCCCTCCTGAGAAAGCTTCGAAAGCTCAGGCGTCTTGATAATCTGCTGTCCATAAGGCGCTATATCACCATAACCTAAATCGTCAGCAAGTACAAAAATAACGTTAGGAAGTTTCTGCTGTGCCTTTGGTGCTGTGATACTTAATAACACCAAAAGACTACATAAAATATGTTTCATAATGGTTACTGATTAATGAGTAGTTATTTGATGAGGCAAAGATAAGAATAATTTGCCAATTAGCCAATTCAATGATGAATAAATAAAAAAACACTGTTAAAACTCAATGTCTCAACAGTGTCTCTTGATAAGTTCTTCTATATTATTACAATTTAGTATAGGTCTCTTCTACTTTACCAGCAAAATTAACTTTTTGTATTTGCTTGTCCGAAACCTTTCTAAACTCATATGAATGTTTTGCAGTATTACTTAGCATAAACTCAACTTTGTATACTTTGTCTGTCTTTTCTTCCTTAACATCCGAAACTTGATCTACATAAATACCAGTATTAAAACAAAGAGCCTCACTCTGTGTTTTTAAGCAGAAATCATTCTTTTTAAATTCATAACCTCCTATTTTTTGAGAATCAAACCAAGTGCCTTGAATCCAAGTAGGAGGATTAAATTTTCCAGAAGAAGAACTACTGTTACCACTATTGTTATCACTTTTGTCATCACTTTTGCCACAAGATACTATACCCAAAATGGCTACTAATAAAAGAATTGCTTTTTTCATTATTTTATCTATTTTTAATGTTTAACGCTGCAAAGATAAAAATAATTTTTCAATTGACAAGTTACTACCTGCAAATTAATAATATGAATCAAGAGTTGAAAAATAATAATCACTGATTAACAGAATGTTATCGCTTTTGCATCGCACTTCCCCCTTTGGAGATAGCTAGTGAGGGAGGTTTTAAATCAATAAGTTAATTTAACCCTTGATTGGCATTAATACCAATATTCAAAAAACTCAAACAGAAAAAATTTCTCCTATAACTCCTCTATACCTATCCTATCCCCACCCCCTAACCAACTTAAAAGTATAAAATACTACAAATACCATTTTCCCATAGAAAAATACACTACTATCTCCCATTATTACAAAATTCCCCCATCGACTATTTTTTTTTATTTGTTAATTTATTTGCTTTTTATAAAACAAAACATTACTTTTGTACCCTTGAAACATTAAACAAAAAGTAATATGATGGATTTTCTAAAAAATCTTCAGAATATGATGGGAGGATCAGCTGAAGATATGCAAAAACAAATGGAGCAAATGCAACAGCAAATGCAACAACAAATGCAACAAATGAACGCTATGGATAGCGCTAATGAAAAAAGAGGTTGGCAACCCGATGAAGGTGTATATTATGCTAAAGGAGAGTATGACAATGCCGTAGAATATAATAACGAAATTGTATGCATCACCAATGGTTGTACAGACGAAATGGCTGAAATGAACGACGCTATGGACGACAACGATTTCAACCGCGCCGAAGAAGTACGCTTGCAATGGATTGAAGACCTCGTAACCTTTAAAGAAGAAGTGCGCAACCTCGGAGCTTACAAAGGCGATACCTCTTTGCTCGAAGCCGCTATCAAATACTTCGATAATTACGATGCTTTGATGAAAGATGGCTACAAAACTCTTATCCAAATGCGTTTAAAAGGCTTGAGAGGTACTCCAGAAGAGCAAGCCCAACTCAAGAAAAACAACAATTTTATAGTCAAAACCGCCGAAGATTTCAATAGAGTAAGCGATGAGTTCATTGAGCGTTACGAAGATGAAGACGATGAAGACGATGATGATGACGACGAATAAAAAAAAGCTGCCTTATGGCAGCTTTTTTATTTCTATCTTATTTTAGAAATCTTATTTATTAAGTTTTACTTTTGCTATTTTAGCAGCCAATAACACCGCATTTTTAGCATTTACAATAGTTCCAGTAGTAGAAAGTTCTCCAAAATTCTTCTCCAAACGCTTCTTGTTCCTTCCTTCATCTTCACCTACATACACATTCATATTTACTTTTACCCCCGATTCCATAATGATTTTCTTCACTTGGGCAGCTGTAAGTGTAGGAAAATATGAACGCAAAAGAGCTGCCAATCCGGCTACCTCAGGAGATGCCATAGAGGTCCCTTGCAAAAACTCATACTTGTTCTCTGGCGTAGTAGAATAAATCTTTACTCCAGGAGCAAATACATCTACATTGCGCTTCCCATAATTAGAAAAACTAGCTACTAAGTTCTTGTTGTACTCATAGTTCAAAGCCCCTACTGTCAAGAATGTATTAGAAATCTCTTTCTTGTTTACCTCATCGTTAGGGTAGGTGTCTTTCACATCTATATCCTGCGATTCATTACCTGCCGCATTTACAATAAGTACATCTTTAGAGGCTGCATATTTGATAGCGTCATACACCCACTCTTTATGTGGCGAAAACGCTTTACCAAAACTCGTGTTGATAACCTTAGCCCCATTGTCAACCGCATAACGCAAAGCAAGAGCTACATCTTTGTCATACTCGTCTCCATCAGGTACCGCACGTACTGTCATTATAAGAGCATTATCAGCTACACCATTCATCCCAATACCATTGTCGCGTTGCGCCGCAATGATACCTGCTACGTGTGTACCGTGCAATGCATCTTTTACATTAGGCCCTATAACATTGTTGTTGCCATAGTTCTTTTTGCTGAAATCATTCTCGTCATCTTTCAAAATATCCTTACGCGGATTGAAGTCTGTCGCCAAATGATATTTCAACTTGTCTTTGAAATAACCTATACCATTGTTGAGCTCTTTTTTTATCTCTGCCGAATTACTCGTTTGAGACAAAAGGTCTTTCATAAAATTGATCATCTCTGTAGTAGGAGCATCAAAGGTCTTCCCTTTAGTAGCTGCTTCTATATCTTCAAGAGTATATACGTCTTTCCCTACTATCTTACGCAAATTGCTATCAGCATATTCAGTCACTTGCGCAAGCTCTTCATAATTCTCTTTGCCTTTCTTTGTCTCATTCAATTCTTTCTCATACTCCTTTTTAGCTCGTGCATAATCAGGATTGTTTTTGTCTTTCGTTTTGTAAATACGGGTCATCTCCGTATTTTCTTGAGCTATATTACCTAAGAAATTCCATCCGTATACATCGTCTATATAGCCATTGTTGTCATCGTCTTTTCCATTGTTAGGAATTTCTTTCGTGTTTGTCCACAATACATTCTTGAGGTCTTCGTGATTAATGTCTACTCCAGAGTCTACCACCCCTACAATTACTTTCTTAGGTGTAAGCCCTTTCAATAGGTCATAAGCTTCTGATAAGTTCAACCCAGGAAAGTTTTCTTTGAATCCTTGGTGAGGCCATCCTTTTAGAGTAGCATCGTCATACTTCTTCTCTGCGTAAGGAGCCGCTGGAGCTTTGTCATAAGCCGCTCCCGTTACCCCCTTTGTAGTACGACAACTCGCCATTAATAAAGCAGCCGATGCTGCCAAAATAAATGATTTTTTCATTCTTTGTTAATTGTCTTTTTTTTGAATTATAACTTTTTCCGATTACATAAAAATCGCGCAAAAGTACAAAATAAATACTAATGAGCAATTTTACTTCTTAGTTTTTTCTTTATTCCTAAAAACTAACGACTAACTACCTCCAATACCTTGCTGTAATCTGGTTCGTTTGTAGTCTCTGCTACTTGCTCCGTATAAATAACTTTACCCTCCTCATCAAGCACTACTATACAGCGTGATAACAAACCTTTCAATGGGCTATCTACAAAAGTAACTCGGTAATCTTGCTCAAAATTACTCCGGAAAACCGATAACATAGTAAGGTTGTCAATGCCTTCTGCAGCACAAAAACGACTATGCGCAAAAGGTAAATCTTTAGAAATACACAATACAGCTACATTGTTTAATTTAGAAGCCTCTACGTGAAATTTCCTTACCGATGCAGCACATACTCCTGTGTCAATACTCGGAAAAATATTAAGGATTACTTTCTTCCCCTTAAAATCTGATAAACTTACTTCTGTCAAATCATTTTTAACAGCTGAAAAGTTTGGCGCTACTACCCCTACTTTGGGTAATTCTCCTGTGGTATGGGCTGGTTGTTCATGAAAACTAATGTTTGCCATAATCAATAATATATTAAATTTAAAATTACAAGTCTCTCTTTAAGCAAAAATAGTGCCAATACTTTCTATCACTTCCTCAACTGGTCTCTCTTGGGTAAGCAATACGATACTCGTCCCTACGATTACTCCGTCTGCATAATGCCGCATCGTCTCTACATCATCGTGATTTTTGATGCCAAAACCTAAAGCTATCGGCAGGCTTGTCTGCTTCCTTATCTCTGCTACAAAAGCCTCTAATCTCTTCAGAGATACAGGTTGGCTACCTGTTACTCCTAGCGACCCTACCGCATAGATGAAACCTCCTTCTCCCAAGCGCACTATCTGTGCAATACGCGCTCCCGAAGTAACACTCACCAGCGGTATAAAAGCTATCTGATAGGCCTTTAACAAAGGCGCGATGGCAACCGCTTCTTCATAAGGTAGGTCAGGGATTATCACCCCTCTGATTCCTACCTCCGCACTCCTCTTTATAAAAGCTTCTACTCCATAAGCAAATAGCAGATTGTAGTATACCAAGAATACCAATGGCTTTTCTACCGCTCCCTTCACTTCCTCCAATAAGTCAAATACCACATCTGTAGTAACTCCTGCTTGCGAGGCTACAAAAGAGGCTTCTGCAATCCGCTTCCCATCAGCCAAAGGGTCTGAATACGGAATTCCTATCTCCAAAATGTCAAGAACCGAACGGTCTAAACTCTTCAAAAATTCTTTCGTAAAGGCTACCGTAGGATAACCCGCTACTATATAACCTATGTTTACTTTTTCTTTCTCCTGAAAAACCTTTGTTATCGTATTATTCATATTTTTCTCCTTTGAGTATTGAAAAAACAGTGTGCATATCCTTGTCCCCTCTCCCCGATACATTTACTACTATGGTTTGCCTTCCCTCAAGTGTAGGACACAATTTCTCTAAATATGCCAAAGCGTGCGCACTCTCAATGGCTGGTATAATTCCCTCTTGGCGTGTCGTGCGCACCAAAGCTTCCATCGCCTCCTTATCAGTGATTGGCACATAGATGGCACGACCACTCTTAAATAAATGGGCGTGTTGCGGACCTATACCTGGGTAATCAAGCCCTGCCGAAATAGAATGCACAGGACTTATCTGCCCGTATTTGTCCTGTAGTACATAGGTTTTCATCCCGTGTATGATGCCTTCTTTGCCCAAAGTCAGTGTCGCCGCGTGCTTGCCTGTGTCAATACCTTCTCCACCGGCCTCTACTCCGTAAAGTTGCGTAGTAGTATCTTCTAAAAAAGCACTAAATATTCCTATTGCATTACTGCCTCCTCCTACACACGCGATAACGTGGTCTGCGTGTTTGCCCAAAGCCTTCAATTGCACCTGCGCTTCCTTGCCAATCACTTCTTGAAAATCACGCACTATAGTAGGGTAGGGGTGAGGCCCCACTGCCGAACCTATCACGTAAAACACCGTTTCTATTTCTGCTACCCACGACTGTATCGCTGCCGTAGTCGCCTCTTTTAGCGTTTGAAGGCCTTCTGTAATAGCTACCACCTTCGCCCCCAAAAGCTCCATCCTAAATACGTTTAGCTTTTGGCGCTCCATGTCTACCGCACCCATATACACTTCACAATCAAGCCCTAAGAGCGCCGCAGCCGTAGCTGTCGCCACACCGTGCTGCCCCGCTCCTGTCTCCGCAATCACCTTCTTCTTCCCCATTCGCTTGGCCAACAATACTTGCCCCAGCGCATTATTAATCTTGTGCGCCCCCGTATGGTTCAAGTCTTCCCGTTTTAGGTAAATATCCTGCCCGTAATGAGCACTCAAGTTCTTGGCATAATACAAAGGTGTAGGCCTGCCTACATAGTTCTGAAGCAAATCTTCTAACTCTGTCTCAAACAAAGGGTCTTCCTTAGCCTCCCGATATGCCTCTTCAAGTTCATTCAAAGCATACATAGCCGTTTCAGGAACATATTGCCCACCAAAGTTGCCAAAATAAGCCTTTATATTATAATTCTCCATAGCCATTTGCTAATTTTCTAATTTTCTAATTTGTCAATAACCCTCTCTATAAGATACCGGTCTTTGCGATGCCCTACCTCCACCTTGCTATTCACATCAAGTATCGCAGGCTGATAGCAAAGCGCCTCCTCCAAGTTGTCTGCATCTATACCTCCCGCCAAAATAAATGACCCCGCTGTAATTCCTTTTAAAAGTTCCCAACTGAAAGAAATACCATTGCCACCTCTTTCAGCTCCTTTGGTGTCAAACAAAGGATACACTATAAAATCTAAATACGCCGATATGTCAGGCAAAGTGTCCCATACCCCAAAAGCCTTCCAGATAGTAAAACCTTCTTGCCATAAAACCTTGCAGTATTCAGGCGATTCACTACCGTGTAATTGCACAATATCTATTCGGGTGTCAGCCACCATCTGTCGTATAAAATCCAAAGGCATATCTACAAACACCCCTACAGCCCGTTTGCCCGCTTGGTGCACCCTCTCCACAATAGCCCTAGCCATCGATGCACTCACATACCGCTTGCTCTTTGGCGCAAAGATACAACCAAAATAATCAATAGCCAAATCACTGAGACTATCAATCTCCTCAACACTCCTGATACCACATATTTTTAGCATCGTATTTCTTGCTTTACACATCCGTTTTTTATGAGCTTATATAGGCAAAAGTACAACATTTTTTTATTATAACCAAATTTTCTCCCTCTTACACCCTATCCCCTAAACCCTATCCCCCCATCTTACCTCTTACCTCTTATCTCTTATCTCTTACCTTACAAACTCCTTGGAGCAATCTTGGAGCAATCTTGGAGCGACCTATCCCCTAAATTTAATTTGGGATAAAAGAAAAAAACTGTAACTTTGCCCCTTCAACAATACTATCTATATAAATAAAATTACAAAATGCTACCGCTGAAAGATACCCTAAAACACAAAGGACTGAGAAATCAATTAGCCGATTTACTAAAAGAAAAAGGAATTAAAGACGAAAAAGTTTTGGAAGCTATACGCGCCATTCCTCGACACTTGTTTATGAATAGCAGCTTCGAAGACCACGCCTACCAAGATAAAGCTTTCCCCATAGGTGAAGGCCAAACCATCTCTCAACCCTATACCGTAGCCTTCCAAACCGAACTCCTGCAAGTCTCTCCACGACAAAAAGTCCTAGAAATAGGTACCGGTAGTGGATATCAGTCTAGTATATTGCTCTATTTAGGAGTAGAACTCTACACCATAGAACGACAGCTTAAACTCTTTAAAGAAACACAACTCCTATTGCCTAAACTGCTGAATAAACCTATAAGAATGTATTTCGGAGACGGATATAAAGGACTGCCACAGCAAGCTCCCTTCGACCGTATCTTAGTAACAGCAGGAGCCCCCTACTTGCCCAATGACCTATTAGCACAATTAGCCATAGGCGGAAGATTAGTAATCCCCATAGGTATCCAAACCCAAACTATGACCCTCTATGAACGCATCTCCGAAAAAGAATTCCACCGAACAACCTACGGCGATTTCCAATTTGTGCCTATGCTCAAAGAACGAATTTAAAAACTTCTCTATTGGTCAATTCATAAATTATTAATACCTTTGCCAAAAAATTATCTTACTTCTTATCTAAAGAAAATGAACACTATAAATCAATATAACAAAATCATTGAACAATGCCGTAGCCTATTTATCAACAAAATGAAAGACTACGGTAGCGCATGGCGTATCTTGAGACTCCCCTCCCTCACCGACCAGATTTTTATCAAAGCACAACGCATACGTGGCCTACAAGAAAACGATATACATAAAATAGACGAAGACGAAACTACCGAGTTTATAGGAATCATCAATTATGCCCTAATGGCGCTTATTCAAATAGAAAAAGGAGTAGCCTCTCAACCCGACCTCAATCTCGAGGATGCTACTGCACTCTACGATGCCAAAGTAGTCGAAACTCGTACCCTAATGGAAGCTAAAAACCACGACTACGGGGAAGTATGGCGAGAAATGCGCGTCAGCTCCCTCACCGATATAATCCTTCAAAAACTCCTCCGTGTGAAACAAATTGAAGATAACCAAGGAAAAACACTCGTAAGCGAAGGTATTAAAGCGAACTATCAAGATATAATAAATTATGCTGTCTTCGCCCTTATTCATTTAACTGCTAATGACTAAACAAATGGAAACTAAAATATCTGTAATAGGAGGTGGTAGCTGGGCAACTGCCCTCGTTAAAATACTTACAGCCAACATCGATAAAGTGTGCTGGTATATGCGCAATGAACAAGCTATTGAACATATCAAAGCTACCAAACACAACCCAAACTACCTTAGCGATGTACATCTAAATATTAATAAACTACACCTTACCAATGATATCAACGAGGCGGTAGCTTTTAGCGAATATATAATCTTTTCGATCCCTTCAGCTTTCTTAAGTCAAGAGCTGGATAAGTTACATATACCCCTTGTAGAAAAAAACATCTTCTCTGCTATTAAAGGAATTGAACCTCAAAGCGGACTTATAGTGGGCGAGTATTTCAATAAACTACATCACGTGCCTTATACCCAGATAGGCATCATAGCGGGACCTTGCCACGCCGAAGAAGTAGCTCTCGAACGCTTGTCATACCTCACTATCGCTTGCCTCGACGAAGAAAAAGCGCACTTTATGGCTGAAGCAATGAAACGCCATTACGTGAAAACAAAAATATCGGATGATGTTATAGGGATTGAATATGCAGCGATGCTTAAAAATATCTACGCCCTTGCAGCGGGTATTGCCCACGGATTGGGCTACGGCGATAACTTCCAAAGTGTATTGATGAGCAACGCTATTCGCGAGATGCGACGCTATATCAAGCATATTTATAAAATCAAGCGTAATATCAATAACTCTGCTTATCTCGGTGATTTGCTTGTAACGGCCTACTCACTTTTCAGTCGTAATCGTATGTTTGGCACAATGATAGGCAAAGGTTATACAGTGAAGAGCACAATGGCTGAGATGAATATGGTAGCTGAAGGCTATTACGCTACCAAAAGTGCTTATCTCATCAATAAGAATCAGGAGAAGCCTAGTCGTACACCGATACTTGATGCTGTCTACAAAGTATTATACGAAGGCAAAAGAGCTACTGTAGTTTTTGCAGAATTGACAGGAGAATTGGATTAGTATTTTGCGAATGAGAGAGATAACTAATCTACTAATTGACTAATTTGCTAATTAATTTTATGTTTACAGGAATTATAGAAGAAATAGGTAAAATCGAACGAATAGAGCACGAACAAGGGAATTTGCACTTGTATGTAAAGAGTTCGTTTACTAAGGAACTCAAAATAGACCAAAGTGTTGCTCATAATGGTGTATGCCTTACGGTCGTAGCTATTGAAGGTGATGTATATCAAGTAACTGCTATTGCTGAGACTTTGAATAAAACTCACTTAGGCAGTTTGAGAGCGGGTGATGTAGTAAACTTGGAGCGCGGTATGCTTCTCAACACTCGGTTAGACGGACATATTGTACAAGGGCACGTTGATCAGACGGGGGTTTGTAGAGCTATTGAAGAGGAAGCCGGTAGCACTCGTTTTACTTTTCAGTATGATCCTTCTAAGGGTAATGTGGTGATAGAAAAAGGGTCTATCACTGTGAATGGGGTAAGTCTTACGGTAGTAGATGCTACTTCTGATAGTTTTAGTGTTGCTATTATCCCTTATACTTTGAGTCATACTAATCTGCAACAATTGCAAGTAGGTAGTGTTGTAAATTTGGAGTTTGATGTGATTGGCAAGTATGTTGCACGACTGATGTTAGGTAATTCTCAAAAGTCTTTTTGACAGTTCTGAGGATTATTTGCTGTTATAGATTTTATGTTTGAGATTTTTTTATCTGTTGGTTATGGGGTAGTGGGGTGTTTTTTTAGTTGTCTCCAAGCTGTCTCCAAGCTGTCTCCAAGCTTTCTCCAAGGTTGGTATAGGCGGGATAGTAGATTTATGATTATTTTTTTGCTATTTTACAATTTATTTGTATTTTTGTCGCGAAAAAAACTAAATTAGCAAGAGATGAAAAGTTTATCAAACAAACTGCCTTTCATTGCTATCTTCTTTTTATGTACTGCGTGTAGAGTAGGTGAGAGCTCTGCTGAACCCTTTCAGGTAGTGAAAGTAGAAGATAAATATGAAGTAAAACTACCTAACTCTCTTACTAACCAAGACAACCTTTATGAGCAAGCTTCTTTGCAATATGGTAATCGAAAGACTGATTTTTTTGTAGCAGTGATTGATGAGAATAGGGAAGAGGTTTATGATGTACTTTATGAGGTTTTGAAAGATTCTTTGAGGGTGAAGAGCAAGAAGAGGTTTGCTAAGAAATTTCACTTGAAAGATTATTTTAATATTTGTAGGAAAGGCTGGGTTGAGGCAAAGATGATGCAACCTTCGCCTAAGCAAATAACGGAGACTACGCTGAATAAATATCCTGCGATGGTGGTAGAAACCACAGAATCTATCAACGGGATAGCGGTTTTTTATGTAGCTGCGGTAGTTGAAACTCCTAAGAGGTATTACCAGATTTTTACTTGGACTTTGGAGAGCAAAAAAGGAAAACACTACGAGCAAATGAAGGATATCATCAGCTCGTTTAAGGAATTATAGGATGTAAGGGCATTTCGGAAGAGATGCTCTTATTCTTTTTTAGGGGGTTGCTTGTTTTCTAAGATAGGCAGGTAGTATTTGTTATTTATATTTACTTCGTTATCGCGATAGGGGTAGCCAAATAAGTTGTCTATTTTGCGTACTTCGCGTACTTCAGCTTTGTATTCATTACCTTCTTTATCTACGAAAAGAGGGGTATTTTCATCCCAAACTAATACGTAATCATCCCAGAGGGTATTTTTTTCGATAGAAGTGTATTTAGCGGGAATAAATCTATCGTTTTTTTCTTCGGGGCTAAAGCTAATAAAGCCTAATTTATTACCTTTTACGAGTGTATAGCCATAGGAAGTTTCGTATATATGGTCGTATTGTAGAGGTAGGATTTCTTTTCCTTCTATATTGATAAATCCCCATAGGTTATTTTTTTGTACTAAGAAAAAGTCTGGGGTGAGCATCCATTCGTATTGCAAGAATTGAAATTCTGTAGGGATGATGGATTGGCCTTGCAGGGAGAGGATGCCCCAGAGTTTTTCTTTTTCTACGAGGAAGAAGGAGGGTATTCTAAAGTTTTTTTGGTATTGTATAATGTTGTATATGATGGGGGTTAGTTCTTTACCTTTGGAGTTGATGAGCCCGTATAGGCTATCTTTTTGCACGATTGAAACGTCTTCGTTGAAGAGGCTAATTTTGTTGTATTGAGCGGGAGAGAGGATTGTATTTCCTTTTTTTAGTCCGTATTTATTATTTTCGTAAAATACAATGGGGAGATATATATTTTCGTTAGATTTAAAATATAGGTGATCTTCATAAGAGTCAAATCTTCCGCCGAAGGGGAGAGCTAAAGCCCATTCGCGTTTTTTTTCGAGGACATCTAATGTTTTATTGCCTTTGGGTTTGAGGTATATTTTGTGATATTCATCGATAAAGAGGATGGGGAATAGGGGGATAAATGCGTGGTAGAATCGGTATTTCCAACCGTTTTTTCGCCATCTACCTTTGAAGGTTTTGGTTTCGGTGGTGCGAATGGAGTCGTTTATTTTGTCGTAGGAGAGTTGCAGGTATCGGCCTTTGAATTGCAGTTGGAAGTTGAGGTATTGGTAGTTATTTTTACTAGCGTCTTCGGGTAGTAGGGGGAATGGTTCGCCTTGTTTATAAAGGAGGCTGTCTTCGGCATAGGCATAGAAGTTAACTCCTTCTACGTTGCTCATATTTAATGGTTTGCATGCTATTAGTAGCAGGAATAGGGCTGTGGTGGCAAGTGTTTTCATTTTAGTATATTATTTAAAAAATGAGAAAAGTTATAAATTCTACTGAGCCATCAGGAAAGGCTAAGAGGGAAACTGTTTGGTAATTTTGTATGTTTGGTGGGTTATTAAGATGCAAAGTTAATAAAAAAAAGCTAAAAACCTAATTGTCTAATTGGTGAATTATTATTACTTTTGCGCCGTTTTATTTTTTAGGAAGTTTATTGAAGACAAAAAAATGAAAAAATACACTTATCACTTATTACTCATCACGTTAGTATTTTGTTTTATTTCATTATCGCTAGAGGCGCAGACATTTCGTCCGGCGATGCCTTTGCCAACGAAGCCTTTATTGGCGGGTAATTTTGCGGAATTACGTCCGAATCATTTTCATGGAGGTATAGATTTGAAAACGGAAAATCGGGAGGGTTTGCAGGTATTGGCGGCGGAAGATGGGTATATTTCGCGTATAAAAGTGAGTCCGTATGGGTATGGCAAGATGCTTTTTATTACGCATCCTAATGGTTATGTAACGACTTATGGACATTTGCAAAAATATGCGCCAGAGGTGGAGGCGTTTGTAAAGCAAAAGCAGTATGAGAAGCATACGTATGAGATTGATATTACGCCAGATGAGAAGCAGTTTGTGGTGAAAAAGGGAGATTGGGTAGCGCTTAGTGGGAATACGGGAGGAAGCCAAGGGCCTCATTTACATTTTGAGGTGCGAGATATTCACAATAATGGTTGGAATCCGCTTTTGTTTGGTTTTGAAGAAATAGCAGATACGACACCTCCAGATATATTGCATATTTATGCATATTCGCTTTCGGAAGAGGCGCAGGTAGAGAACACGCAGCTTCCTCGCCAGATAGTAAAGAACAAGCAGGTAGACGGCACGTATCTCAGTGATAAGGTGAATGCTATTGGGACTATAGGGTTTGGTATTCAAGGGTTTGACCGCCAAGATGAGACGATGCATAAGAACGGTATTTATAAAGTGACGCTATTGCTTAATGGGGAAGTGCAACTTCAGACGGTATTTGACAAGGTGAATTATGATGATACGCGTTATCTCAATGCGCTTGTGGATTATCAGATGTATACACAAAAGAAAGGTTTTACGCAGTTGTTATATCGTTTGCCGAATAATAGATTGGAGTCTGTTTACCCAGTGATGAAAGAGAATAGGGGTTATTTGACGATTGAAGAGGGGCAACAATATACGGTTACTATTGTAGCAGAAGATATAAAGGGGAATAGTACTAAGGTAACGATACCGATAGAGGGGAATAGGCTTCCTTTGAAAATAGCGCGCCCAGTGGTTAAAGGCAACAAGCAAGTAGTGGCGACTCGGGATAATTATTATGAGTTGGAGCATGGGAGTGTTTATTTGCCAGAGCATACACTTTATGAGGATAAGTTGCTTTATATCAGCAGTAAGAAGGATTCTATTACAGTAGGGAATTACAGTATACCGGCACAGAAATTTTTTACGGTGAGTCTTAAGACGGATAGTTATAAAGATGAGGATACGAGTAAGGTATTTTTGTCGAGAGGGGGGAGTTATGAACCTACGGTATATAAAGATGGCGTATTTACGGCGCGGAGTAGGAATTTTGGTACTTTTACACTTCGTAAAGATGTGACGCCACCTACGCTAAAAGCGGTAAATTTCAAGAATGGAGGAGTAGTGAAAGGCGATACGTTGAAGGTATTGGTAAGTGATAATTTTACGGGTTTTGCTAATTGTTCGGCAACGCTTAATGGAGAGTGGATTTTATTTGAATACGAGCCTAAGAACCATTGTCTTACGTTTCATTTTGAAGATATAGATACATCAAAGACAGATAAGTATGAATTGGTAGTAAAAGCTACAGACAAGGTGGGGAATGAGGGTATTTTGAAAGCTACATTCACGAGACTAATGACAGAAAACTAATAACTAATAATTATATGAAACACATCATTTTTACAGAAAAGGCGCCAGCACCTATAGGGCCTTATACACAGGCGGTGAAGGCGGGCAACACACTTTATGTATCGGGGCAGATACCGGTAAATCCGTCTACTGGGGAAGTAGTGAAAGGGATAGAAGCTGCTACAGAACAAGTAATGGAAAATCTCAAGGCTATACTTGCAGAGGCAGGGGCTACTTTTGAGAATGTAGTGAAGACTACTATTTTCTTGGCAGATATGGGGCAATTTGGGCAAGTGAATGGAGTTTATGCGCGTTATTTTAATGAGGCGACAGCTCCTGCGCGTGAGACAGTGCAAGTGGCACAATTGCCCAAGGCAGTAGAAGTAGAGATTTCTTGTATAGCAGTGTTGTAGTAGTGTATTTTTAGAATAAGAAAGCCTGTCTAAAAACTCTTTTTAGACAGGCTTTTTTTGTTTTAGGAAAGGGTTTAAAACTATATTTTTTTAACAATAAAGTAGTTTTTCTTTCCGCGTTGTAGTAGGATAAATTTATTATCTACTAAATCTTTTTCGCTGATGGTATAATCTTCAGTTACTTTTTCTTTATTTACGGAGATAGAGTTTTCTTTCAAGGCGCGACGGGCTTCGGAATTGGAGCTGATGAAACCTGTTTTGGCAGAGAGTATAGCAATCATATCGAGTCCGGCAGCGATATCGGAGGCAGGTACTTCGGCTTGAGGGACGCCGTCGAATACTTCTAAGAAAGTTTTCTCATCTAAGGATCGCAAATCGGTGGAGGTAGAGTTGCCAAAGAGAATTTGAGAGGCTTTTTGAGCTTTCTCGAGTTCTTCACGCCCGTGTACTAATACAGTGAGTTCCTCTGCTAACTTATTTTGCAATACACGCAAGTGAGGCGCCTCGGTGTGTTGCGCGATGAGACTGTTGATTTCTTCTTTGCTGAGCATTGTAAAGATTTTAATATAGCGTTCGGCATCGGCATCGGAAGTATTAATCCAATATTGGAAGAACTTGTAAGGCGATGTTTTCTCAGGGTCGAGCCATACGTTACCGCCTTCACTCTTACCGAATTTAGTACCATCGGCTTTGGTAATCAGCGGGCAAGTGAGGGCATACGCCTTTCCGCCTGCAATACGGCGAATAAGCTCAGTACCTGTGGTGATATTTCCCCATTGGTCAGAGCCGCCCATTTGCAAAGTGAGGTTTTTCTCTTGGTAGAGATGCAAAAAGTCATAACCTTGCAAGAGTTGGTATGAGAATTCAGTAAACGACATTCCATCGGTATTTTCATTAGGGTCAAAGCGTTTTTTTACTGAATCTTTAGCCATCATATAGTTTACGGTGATGTGTTTACCAATATCGCGGATGAAGGAGAGAAATGAGAAGTTTTTCATCCAATCGTAGTTATTCACGAGTTCGGCGCGATTGGGAGCGGTACTTTCGAAATCGAGGAATTTTGCCAATTGTTTTTTAATACCCTCTATATTATGTGCTAATACTTCTTCGGTAAGCAAATTGCGTTCAGCCGATTTACCTGAAGGGTCGCCTATCATTCCTGTTGCCCCCCCTACAAGTGCATAGGGTTTATGACCGCAATTTTGGAAATGGCGCAACATCATCACACTCACTAAGTTACCGATATGTAACGAATCGGCTGTAGGGTCAAACCCCACATAAGCGGCGCGTAATCCTTCCATAAGATGTTGTTCAGTTTCAGGCATTATATCCTGAATCATACCGCGCCAACGCAATTCTTCTATAAAATTCTTCATTGTTTATAAATTACAGTTTTTGTTTATTAGTTTAGAGTTTGTTGATATTAAGGTCATTGAGGTCGAGAGTATCTCCTATATCAATGAGGTGTAGTCTACGGTGGCCGTCTTTAAATTTTTGTTTAGAGGCTTCTTTATTGATTTTTATAACAGGGAAAGTATCGTAATGGACTCCGAGCACGTTATTAGTATCTACGAACTCAGCTGCGGTGAGGGCATCGCGTACGCCCATAGTATAGTTGTTGCCAATAGGAAGGATGGCTAAGTTGATTTTGTATTGGTGAGGGATAATTTTCATATCGTAGTGTAGGGCGGTATCACCTGAGATATAGATAGTTTCTTCGTTGAAGTCGATAAGGAAACCAGCGGGGTTTCCGCCATAGGAGCCATCGGGGAAAGAAGAGGAGTGTTCGGCTTTAATCATTTTTATTTTGACTTTTCCGTTTACAAAGCGGTGAGACCCTCCGAGGTTCATAGCGTGGCCTTTGAGGCCGAGCGCCTCGTAGTGAGATAGGATTTCGGGGTTTGTAATGAGTTGAGCGCCTGTATTTTTTGCTATTCGTTCTACATCGGCGATGTGGTCTTGGTGAGCGTGAGTGATGAGGATATAATCGGCTTTGATGCTATCTACATCGATATGCTTGGCCAAGGGGTTTGGGGTGATGAAAGGGTCTACAAGGAAGTAGGTTCCATCGATGTTTATGTTTACGCAAGCGTGTCCTAAATAAGTTACTTTCATAGTGTTTTTATTAGAAAAATCGGACAAATGTACGGAGATTTTTTTGAAGAGGCAAATTTTGGAATTAGTAAATTTTAAAATTAGCAGAAGAGAGAATAGGTGGATAGGTAAATTATTGAATTAGAGAGGTAATAAGTAAAGGAGCTTGGAGGAGGGCAAGGGGTTAAAATCAGATGGGTAGGTATAGTGTGGGTATAGGGGAGATGTAGAGAGGAGGAGGGAGAAAAATTTTCTGTTTTGGGTTAATATTTTATGAAAAAAGGTTTGCAATCAAAAAAAAATTGTATCTTTGCACTGATTTCAACTATTGATTATTAATGCTAATTAAGGCTTGAGTTAACTTATAGATTATAATTCTTCTCTTAATAGAGTATTATTTAGATAAAAAACATTTAACCAAAGAAAAGACTAACAACCAATTATAATGAGCATTACAAAGAAACTAAACCCTGACTATGTATTTGAGACGAGTTGGGAAGTATGTAACAAAGTAGGTGGTATTCATACTGTAATAGCTACCAAAGCACCGAGTATTGTAAAGCAATTCAGGAGTAAGTATATTCTTATAGGTCCTGATATTTGGCAGCACAATGAGAACAAAGAGTTTGTAGAGAATGCAGATCTATTTAAGTCGTGGCGTGCGAAGGCGGCCTCAGAGGGTTTGCGAGTGAGAGTAGGGAACTGGAAGATAGAGGGAAATCCTATTGTTATATTGGTGGATTTCTCGCATTATGTAAGTGCCAAGAGTGATATTTTGCGTTACTACTGGGATAACTACAAGTTAGATTCATTTAATAGTCCGTGGGATTATGTAGAGTCGGTATTATTTGGTTATGCAGTAGGGAAGGTGATAGAGAGTTTTGTGAAGTTTAATACGGCTTCGCGTGAGAATGTGATTTGTCATTTTCACGAATGGATGACAGGTAGTGCGTTGCTTTATTTGGAGGAAACGATGCCGAAGATAGGTTCGGTATTTACCACACATGCTACAGTAGTAGGGCGCTCTATAGCGGGGAATGGTTATCCGCTATATAATACGATGAAGGATTATAATCCAGAAGAGATGGCTTATCGTTTTGGGGTGCAGCACAAGCATTTTCTTGAGAAAGAGACTGCGAAGGTAGCAGATTGTTTTACGACAGTGAGTGAGATTACGGCTGAGGAAGCTATTCATTTTTTGGATAGGAAGGTAGATATTATTACGCCTAATGGTTTTGATGACAAGATAATACCTACAGAGAAGGATTTTGAGAAGAAGCGAGAGAAGGCTAAGCGCAAGCTTGTAGAGGTAGCGCAGGCTTTATTGGGGCAATCTATTGATGCAAGGACGAAGATAGTAGCCATCAGTGGCAGATATGAGTTTCGCAATAAGGGTATAGATGCCTTTATAGATGCTTTGGGAGCGCTGAATAGGAATTCGAAGAACAAGGAGGAGCTTTTGGCTTATATATTAATTCCTACGGCTCATGAGGCACCACATCAGGGGTTGCTGAATAATTTGCACAACCCAGAACATACGGTTGTAAATGAGCAAAAGCATTTGACACATATATTGCCAGATGTGTATCACGATGTGATTATGCAACGTATTTATGAGCAACAGCTTTTCAATCGCAAGGAAGATAAGGTAAAGGTGATTTATTGTCCGAGCTATCTCAACGGGAATGATGGAGTATTTAATCTTTCTTATTACGATTTATTGATAGGATTAGATGGGACAGCCTTTCCTTCTTATTATGAGCCATGGGGTTATACACCGCTTGAAAGTTTGGCATTCAGGGTGCCTACTATTACGACTACATTGGCAGGATTTGGCAAATGGGTAAATGATTATTACCCAGGGAAGCAGAGTGCTATAGAGGTAGTGAAGCGCACGGATAGCAATTATGGAGATATAGTAGGGGCAATCACGAAGAATATACAGCGTTTATTAGACACAAAAGATGCTGAATTTGAAGAACTTCGAGCAATGTCGGGCAAGGTATCGGAGATAGCGCTTTGGAAGAATTTAGTACAGTATTATATTAAGTGTTATGAGCTAACGCTTGAGAATATAGAAGATAGGGTAGAGAGCTTGCCACCAGTAGAGACAGAAGGGGTAGCTTATTTGGAGAAATCGAAGGTAGTGAATACCCCCAACTGGCGCAGTGTGATTATCCATCGTGCGATACCAGAAGCATTGCAACCTCTAGAGGAGCTTGCTAAGAATTTATGGTGGTGCTGGAATGATGAGGCCTATGAAGTATTTAAATATGTAGATCCGCAGAAATGGGTAGAGGTACGTAAGAACCCAATAGCTTTGCTTGACAGTATTTCGGTGAAGCGTTATAAAGAATTGGAAGAAGACCGTAACTATATGCGTAATCTTTCTAAAGTATATTCTGATTTTCAGGAATATATGTCTAAAAAAGCGGAAATGGTAAGTCCTTCAGTATCATATTTTAGTATGGAATATGGATTGCATTCGTCTTTGAAGATTTATTCAGGAGGTTTGGGTATATTGGCGGGAGATTATTTAAAAGAAGCGAGTGATAAGGCTACCAAGATTACAGGGGTAGGGTTATTATATCGTTATGGTTATTTCACGCAGAAGTTATCTTCGGCAGGCAATCAAGAGGCGGACTATGAGGCACAAGATTTCTCGAAGATACCAGTAACGCCAGTATTTGACACAGAGACAGGCAAATGGGTTATTATCTCGATAGAGTTGCCAGGGAGAACACTTTACGCACGAGTATGGCGTGTGGACGTAGGTAGGATAGAGCTTTATTTGCTTGATACAGATTTTGAGAACAACCGAGAAGATGACCGCTCTATAACGCACCATTTGTATGGAGGAGATTGGGAGAACCGACTCAAACAAGAGATGTTATTGGGCTTAGGAGGTATCAAGATGTTGCGCAAGTTAGGTATCGATAGTGATATATATCATTGTAATGAAGGTCATGCAGCGTTTATAGGTTTGGAGCGCTTGAGTGAATATATACAGAATGAACATCTTTCATTCTCGGAAGCGATGGAAGTGGTGCGAGCGTCGTCGCTTTTTACTACACATACGCCAGTTCCTGCGGGGCATGATGCTTTTGAGGAAGGATTGCTAAGAGCCTATTTAGGCAATTATACAGAGAGTTTGCATGTAAATTGGGAGCAGATATTGGCTTTGGGCAAGATAAACTTGCAAAACCCTTATGAGAAATTTTCGATGAGCAATCTTGCGGCAAATTTATCGCAAGAGGTAAATGGGGTAAGCTGGCTACACGGAGAGGTGAGCAAGGATATACTCAAAGATTTGTGGCCTGGTTATATGCCAGAGGAGCTTCATATCAGTTATGTAACTAATGGGGTGCATCAACCTACTTGGACGGCAGGCTTGTGGAAGGAAGTAGAGAATGAGGTTTTTGGGAAAGATTATAAGGCGCATCACTATGATCCTAAGAGTTTTGAAGGTATATATAAGGTATCAGACCAGCGAGTATGGGATATAAAGACAGCGCTTAGGGCTAAGTTAGTACGCAAGGTAGAGCAGAAGTTGCGATTGGAAAAGAATACGCCTTATTTTTCTCCGCGCCAGTTGGTAGAAATCAAGGAGAACTTGCGGGAAGATATTTTGACGATAGGTTTTGCGCGGCGTTTTGCGACATACAAGCGAGCCCATTTGCTATTTACAAATATAGAGCGATTGGATAAGATAGTGAACAATCCGGAACGGCCAGTGCAGTTTGTATTTGCGGGGAAAGCGCACCCTGCGGATAAGGCGGGGCAAGATTTGATTAAGAATATAGTAGAAATCTCTAAGTTGCCACAGTTTTTAGGGAAGATATTGTTTATACCCAACTACGATATGGAGCTTGCGCGCCATATGGTACAGGGGGTAGATGTATGGATGAACACGCCTACGCGACCACTTGAAGCCTCGGGGACTAGTGGAGAAAAGGCGGCGATGAATGGAGTGATGCATTTCAGTGTGCTTGATGGCTGGTGGGTAGAAGGCTACCGTGAAGATGCTGGCTGGGCGCTACCTATGGAGCGAGCTTATGAAAATCAGCAGTATCAAGATGAGATGGATGCGGAGATGATTTACAATATTATAGAGGATGAGATAGCGCCTATATTTTATGATAAGAACAAAGATGGCATTTCGCCACGCTGGTGTGCCCTTATCAAGAATACAATAGCGAAAGTAGCGGTGAACTTTACTACTACGCGTATGCTTACAGATTATGAAAATCAGTATTATTATCCGATGACAAAGCGTGTAAGAGAGCTAAAAGAGGGTCATTTTGCTACAGCTATAGCACTTTCGAATTGGAAGCGCAAGGTAACACAGGAATGGGATAATATAAAAGTAGTGAGTTTTAAAGTGCCTAATAGGAATGAGCAGCTTATTTCGATAGGCAAGACCTATAAAGGAGAAATAACCTTAGAGCTTGGGGAATTGCGGGCAGAGGATATAGGAGTAGAATTGGTAGTAGCGGAACAGAAGGAAGATAAGATGAAGGTGCTATCGAGGAATGAATTTGAAGTGGCAGGTCAAGAAGGTAATAAGGCGACCTATCAGCTAGAGATAGCTTCGGAATATCCGGGAGCGTTGCAATTGGCGATAAGAATATTTCCTAAAAATGAGTTATTGCCTCATCGACAAGACTTTGCTTTAGTGAAGTGGTTGTAAAACATTAGTTTTCAGATATATGTAAGGATAAAAGTGCAGATAGAAGGTAGTTTTTTCGATTATTTTAAAGCAGTAGAAATGTTAAAATTAATAAAAAAGTTGCTTTAAAATGAGGTAGTATGAAAATAATGCTTATATTTGCGCCAAAATTTAAATAGTAATCAAAATTCATTTTTTAAGTATGAAGAAAATCAAATTAACTTTATTTGCTTTGGCTGCTGCTTTTTCAGTAGGAGTTCAAGCACAAGATGAAAACAGTCCTTGGCAAATAGGATTTGGAGTAAACTCCGTTGATATTCGTACACCTGATGCATTTGGGGACTTAATGAAAGACTGGGGAGGTCCGAGCGATATCAATATCCTTCCAGCTGTTTCACGTCTCTCAGTAGGTAGATACATCGGAGCAGGTTTTTCAGCTGAATTATCTGGGTCATTGAACAAAATCGAAAAAGGCTTCGGTTATGTTAAAGATGGTGAAAAAGTAGATTTATCATTTTGGTCAGCAGACTTAGCTTTGCAATACCATCTTAGATCACTTTGGAACAAAGAGAAAGTAAAATGGTTTGATCCATTTTTGCAAGTAGGAGGTGGTTATGCTGCTATTGATAACGAAGGTAAATTCCGCGCTTTAGGAGGCGGTGGAGTAAACTTTTGGTTTACAGAGAACATAGGTATCAACTTGCAAACAGCTTATCATCCTACCTTCAAATCAGATTCTAAAGAAGATTATTTCCAACACGCAGCAGGTATTACCATTAAATTTGGTAAAAAAGACCGTGATAAAGATGGTGTAGCAGATAAAGATGATCTTTGCCCAGATGACGCAGGTCTAAAAGAACTAAAAGGTTGTCCAGATAGAGATGGAGATAAAATTGCTGATAAAGATGACCAATGTCCAGATGAAGCTGGTCTTCCTGAATTTAAAGGATGCCCAGATAGAGATGGAGATGGTGTAGCAGACAAAGATGACACTTGTCCAGATGAAGCTGGTAAACCAGAATTCAATGGTTGCCCTGATACAGATGGTGACGGTGTGCCAGATAACGTAGACCAATGTAAAGATGTAGCTGGACCAAAAGAAAACAATGGTTGCCCTTGGCCAGATACAGATGGAGATGGTGTACTTGACAAAGATGACGAGTGTGTTGATAAACCAGGACCTGCATCTAACAATGGTTGTCCTGAAGTAACTCCAGATGTTCAAGTTAAATTAAACAATTTTGCAAGAACAATCTTGTTTGATGTAAACAAAGCGACAATCAGACCACAATCTGCTGATGTATTGAATAGCATCGTTGAAGTATTGAACGAATACAAAAATGCTAAATTCTCAATAGAAGGTTATACAGATACAACTGGTAACAAAGCTAAAAACCAAAAACTTTCTGAAGATAGAGCTTACTCAGTTAAGGCTTACTTAATTGATAAAGGTATCAACCCTGCTCGTTTAACAGCTAAAGGTTTCGGTCCTGAAAAACCAATTGCATCAAACAAAACTAAGAAAGGTAGAGAGCTTAACCGTCGTGTTGAAATCAACTTAGTAAAATAGTTGTTTCTCTAACTCTTTTATACACATAAAAAGAGGTTGCCCGAAAGGACAGCCTCTTTTTAATTATCAAATATTAATTTTTTGCTGTGTCTATAGATATTCAATTACAAACTTTGCCTACAAATCCAGGAGTATATCAGTTTTACGATGCAACCGATACGCTTATTTATGTAGGGAAAGCCGTCAATCTTAAGAAGCGGGTTTCTTCTTATTTTCAGAAAGATCACGACAATGCCAAGACGCGTATTTTGGTAAAGAAAATTGTGCGTATAGAGCATATAGTTGTAGAGACAGAGAGCGATGCCTTACTACTAGAAAACAACCTAATAAAGAAGTATCAACCGCGTTATAATATTCTTCTGAAAGACGATAAGAGCTATCCTTGGATCTGTGTAAAGAAAGAGCGTTATCCACGAGTGTTTTCTACGCGTAGGGTAATAAAAGATGGTTCGCTATATTTTGGTCCTTATACGAGTATGAAGACAGTACATACGCTTTTGGAATTGATAAAAGAGCTTTTTCCGTTGCGCAATTGTACTCATGATTTATCGAGTCAAAACATTTCAAACCACAAGTTTAAAGTGTGTTTGGAATATCATTTAAAGAATTGTAAGGGGCCTTGTGAAGGATATCAGAGTGAAGAAGATTACAATGAGAGTATACAGCAGATAATAGAAATACTCAAAGGTAATTTTAAAGATGCATTGCATAAATTTAAAGAAGAGATGATGGCTTTGGCCTCGGAGATGCGTTTTGAAGAGGCACATCTTATCAAGCAAAAGATACAGAGTTTGGAGAACTATCAAGCCAAATCTACTATTGTAAGCAGTAAGATAAGTAATGTAGATGTGTTTTCTATTGTATCGGATGAGGAATATGGTTATGTAAATTTTTTGCAGGTATCTTATGGAGCTATTGTGCGAGCGCATACTATTGAGATTAAGAAGAAATTGGAAGAAACAGATAGGGAGCTTTTGGAATATGCTATTATTGATATACGAGAGCGTTTTTTCTCGACCTCAAAAGAGGTTATATTGCCTTTTGAGGTAACACTTCCAGAAGATTTGCAAGCTACAATTCCAAAAGCAGGAGAAAAGAAGCAACTACTAGAACTCTCTTTGCGCAATGCTAAGCATTTTCGGCAAGATAGGTTTAAGCAAGAAAAAATAGTAGATCCTGAACGACATACGAATCGTATTCTCACCCAGATGCAGCGAGATTTACATTTATCAGTTCCGCCTGTGCATATAGAATGTTTTGATAATTCTAATATACAAGGGACAAATCCTGTATCGGCTTGTGTGGTATTTAAGAATGCGAAGCCGAGCAAGAAAGACTATCGACATTTTAATGTAAAAACAGTAGAAGGGCCTAATGATTTTGCTTCTATGGAAGAGGCGGTGTATCGGCGTTATCGTCGTTTATTAGATGAAGAGCAACCCCTGCCTCAACTTATTATCATAGATGGAGGTAAAGGGCAACTTTCATCAGCATTGAAGGCTTTAGAACAGCTGGAATTGCGAGGAAAAATAGCTATTATAGGTATAGCAAAGCGTTTGGAAGAGATTTATTTTCCGGGAGATAGTATTCCGCTATATTTAGACAAACGTTCTGAGACTTTGCGCATCATTCAGCAATTGCGAGATGAAGCTCATCGTTTTGGTATTACTTTTCACCGCCAGAAGCGCAGTAAATCGGCAATAGTATCGGAATTGGATAGTGTGCAGGGGATAGGAGATAAGACGAAAGAAATTCTTTTGCAACATTTTAAATCAATAAAGCGAATGCGAGAGGCTACAAAGGAAGAACTAGAGCAAGTGGCAGGTTTCAGAGGAAAGAAAGTGTATGACTATTTTCACAATGAAATTGATATAAAATAATGAAGAAATGCTTAGTATATATGTACTCTTGGGGGAAGAGGAAAGTGCTCAAGCACCCTATAAAGGCGGTAATAACATTAGCATGCCTTGTATGGTATATTTTTTGTTTGCCTCGAGAGTTATTCCCACAGCCTTATGCTACGGTATTGGAGAGTGCCGAAGGAGAATTGTTGGGGGCAGTAATAGCAACAGATGGGCAATGGCGTTTTCCAGAAGTAGACAGTGTGCCATACCGTTTTAAAATGTCGGTATTGCAGTTTGAAGATGCGCATTTTTATCAGCATTGGGGAGTAAATCCTATATCGGTAGGGAAAGCGTTGTATCGCAATGTAAGCAAGGGTAGGATTACGAGGGGAGGTAGTACGCTGACCCAGCAGGTGATACGGATAGCTCGAGAGCATCAAGAGCGTACTTATTTTGAAAAACTTATAGAGATGATATGGGCTACCCGTTTGGAGTTTCGTTATTCTAAAGAGAGTATACTTAAGCTCTATGCATCTCATGCGCCTTTTGGGGGTAATGTAGTGGGGCTTGATATGGCGTCGTGGCGTTACTTTGGGGTAGCACCACATCAGCTTTCGTGGGCACAATCGGCTACGCTAGCAGTGCTACCTAATGCACCAAGTCTTATCTTTCCTGGTAAGAATCAGCAGCGTCTTTTACAAAAGCGCAATGCGTTACTTTATAAACTTTACAACGAAAAAATTATTGACAAGGAAACATATAATTTAGCTCTTTTAGAACCTCTACCTACGGAGCCACATCCTATTCCGCAAATTGCACCTCATTTATTGACATATGCTACAAAGAAACATTCAGGTACACGGCTTACCACTACGGTTCAGCTTCCTCTGCAAGAGAAAATAAATAGTATTGTAGCAGGTTATTACTCTCATTATTCTCAATCGGAGATTTATAATATGGCGGCTTTGGTAGTAGAGGTGAAGACGCGCAAAGTACGGGCTTATATAGGTAATAGTCCGACAGATACAGACCATCAGAAGGATGTAGATATCGTTCATGCGCCTCGTAGTACGGGGAGTGTGCTCAAACCTTTTCTCTATGCGGCGATGCTACACGAGGGAGAGCTTTTGCCCACCCAATTAGTGCCAGATATACCTACCCAGATAGGGGGGTATTCGCCACAGAATTTTAGTAATAGTTTTGAAGGGGCTGTAGGGGCAGATATGGCTTTGGCAAAGTCGCTGAATATTCCGTTTGTATGGCTTTTAAAGCAATTTACTACTTATCGTTTTTACGATGTATTGCAACATCTTCGGTTAAGGAATATCAATCGTCATCCTGATCATTATGGGCTTTCTATCATATTGGGAGGAGCAGAGAGTAATTTGTGGGATTTGGCACAAGCATATACTAACTTAGCTTCGGAGACAGAGGTTTTTGCCCATAGGCGATACTATCGAACCAAGGAGTTTCAGTCTTTGCGATACGTAGAAGGGCAGGAATTGGATTTTGGAGATAAGACGCGTGAGCTACCTATAATTAGGGCTGGAGCGCTCTATAAGATGTTTAGTGCGATGAAGGAAGTGAATCGCCCTACAGATGATGTGGCGTGGCGTTATTATGAGTCGGCACGGAAGATAGCGTGGAAAACGGGGACGAGTTTTGGCAATAAAGATGCGTGGGCGATAGGAGCTACACCAGAATATGTAGTAGCGGTGTGGGTAGGAAATGCGACAGGGGAGGGTAGGCCTTCTCTTACGGGGGCTACTTATGCGGCACCTTTGATGTTTAGTATTTTTAATGTGCTTCCTACGACATCGTGGTTTTCGCCTCCTTTAGATGATTTAAGAGAAGTACAGGTATGTGCTGATTCGGGGTTTTTAGCTAAAGGAGAATGCCCTAAGCGGACGGTGCTCAGTAATCTGGCTCCTAAGGAAGTGGGACAATGCCCATATCACAAGTTGGTACATCTTGATCGTGAGGAGCAGTATCAGGTGAATAGCTCGTGTGAATTGCCACAAAATATTGTAAATAAGGCGTGGTTTGTATTGCCTCCTGTAATGGAGTGGTATTATAAACAACAACATATTCATTACCAGCCGTTGCCACCATTTCGTTCAGATTGTATACAGAATAATTTGCAGAGAGGGTTGGATTTTGTTTACCCTAAACACCAAAGTGTACTCTACACCACTAAAACTTTTGGAGGGAAACAGCAACCTTTTACGGCGAAAGCTGCCAATAGAGAAGGTAAGGTTTTTTGGTATTTAGACGATACTTTTTTGGGCACTACAGAAACCTTTCACGAGATGAATATCTTTGCTTTAAAAGGCGACCACACACTAAGGATTATCAACGAAAAAGGGGAGGAGAGAGCAATTATGGTGATGTGTAGGTAATCATTAAAATTTTGCTAATTCTCTAATTATTTGTATTTTTGTTCTTTCAAAATGAAAATTATGAACAGACTTTTATATTTTATTACTTTCATTGTAGTTTTAACCCTCACTTCTTGTGATGAATGGCGAGAAAAACAAAAGAAAGAAAGCATCAGGCGTGCTACCGAAGAGTGCGCTCAAAAAACGCATATCAATGGATTTGCTATATACTTTCACGACTATCCTAAAGACACTTTGCTCCCCATTGAGATTAAAATTAAACATTTTCGAGATGGTAATACAGAAACCATTCGTGACACTGTTCCTACTCAAAAAAATTATCAAACCTACAGAGATTATTATTTAGAACACTCTATTGCATTAGAAGATACTGTATGGGTGAGTACTCCTGAGCAAAAAACTAAGAAAATCTATAATTTTGAATATCAAGTATTCGCTTGTTATACAATGTTCAGCGCTCAGTATTGTTGTGGTTTCAGAGCAATGACTACAGAAGGAGAAAACGATAGAAATGCTTCTGTACATTTTTATTACAACAAGTAAAATATCATTAGCCATATAAACAAATATGTACGATTCTTTAAAAAACCATTTTCGGCAAGCCCTTCCTTTTACTGAGGAAGAACTCAGCGCAGTAGATCACTTTTTTGAAGAGCGCATCTTTGCTAAGAAAACAATGCTTTTAGAAGTTCCTTAGCCTTGCAAATATCTATTTTTTATTGTCAAAGGCTGTGTGCGCCATTTTCACACCAAAGAGGACGGAACAGAGAAGGCCTCTAATCAGTCATTATAAGCCTTAGACGAGACCACCGATACCGCTATGTACCTTGCTACCGATAAACCTGAAGAGCGCTTTCAGCATCTGTTGCACTCACGCCCCGAACTGTTTTCAGCGAGTACCGCAGAAGTACATTTCCAATCTACTGGGTATCAGCCCCGAAAGTTTAAGCCGATTGCAAAAACGTATACACACAAAAAAATCTTAACTTAAGTCAACGAGAGAGGAGCTCATTACGCCGTACTTTTGCTCCAAATTTAAAAAAGAACGTGTAATGAAAACACTCAATGATTATCAAATCGCCTTAGACGATGTAATGGAATTCATCGGCAACGACCTTTTACAAGCCAAACTTCCTGAAGTAGAAGCTGATTACAAGACAAATCCTTCCTTGCTGAACAAAGTGCGCTTAGGGATTATTTATCACGAAGTAGCCTTAAATTTAGGCTTTTTTAGCAAGCAGTACAAAGGCTATGCACAAAAGAGTCTCACGATTTTATCAGAGTGCGAAGCCAAGCCCGAAACACCTGAGGCGTTACAGCCTTTTATCCTTTCTTACAAGGCTTCAGCAATGGCTTTGGTAGCCGGCGAAACTTTTAAGCTCTCACTTATCAGCAAAAGTTTTAAGCTTTTTGAAACGGCTATTAAAAAGTACGGAGCAGTGCACTATCTTCCTGAATTTATGCGCGGTAGCGTAGCCGAGAACTTACCTTGGTTTTATTTCAGCAAGCGTGCTTTAGCTAAAATTGACTTTGAAAATATTATCCGAAAAGAAGCCCAAAACCCCGAGTACGCTTCGTGGAAGATAATGAGTTTTGTGTATTGGGCTTGGGCAAAGCAACACCCTCAGCGCAAATACCGCGTGCAAGCCATAGCCTATCTACAAAAAGCTATAGAGCTTGACCCTCACTATTTAGCAGGGCGCAAACGCTCGGAAGAGCTACTTTCTCAATTCACAATTGACAATTAAGAATGAACAATACTAAACTTTGACAAATTTTTTTATTTCTAACTATTAAAACCTTGCTAATTCTCTAATTATTTGTACTTTTGCGCTACTCAATCTTCAAATTAAACTAATGATTACACAATTACAAGGAAAACTCGTAGAAAAGAACCCTACTCATGTAGTGATTGATTGTCATGGGGTGGGGTATTTTGTAAATATCAGCTTGAATACTTATTCGGCACTACCTGAAGGGGAAGCTATTAAGCTATACACCTATTTGCAAATCAAGGAGGATGCCCATACACTTTATGGTTTTCTTACTAAAGCCGAACGCGAAGTGTTTGTATTACTGCTTTCGGTATCGGGAGTAGGGGCAAGCACAGCCCGCACTATGCTCTCATCGCTAACGGCTGCACAAGTGCGCAGTGCGATTATCAATGGCGATGTAGCAACCATTCAAGCAGTGAAAGGCATAGGAGCTAAAACGGCTCAGCGTGTAGTACTTGACTTAAAGGACAAGATGCTCAAACTACAAGACTTTGAAGAAATACCGATGAACACTGTAAGTACCCACAAAGAAGAGGCACTTGCCGCCTTGGAGGTATTAGGATTTGTACGTAAGCAGGCAGAGAAGGTAGTTGATGCGATTGTAAAATCGGGTGATGAAGCACTTTCAGTAGAGGAAATTATCAAGCAAGCACTCAAAAGGTTGTAATTTTTCTAACATACAAATTGGTTAATTGGCAAATTATTTATACTTTTGCCCACTAATTGATTGATAGGATGAGATATTTCATATATATACTATTGGTTTTCACTACAATAAGTTGTGGTATTTACAACTTTACAGGAGGTAGTACTGGAGAAGCCAAGACTTTTCAGGTGAATTTCTTTCGGAATGATGCACCATTGGTAGAACCAGGGCTTGATCGGGATTTCACGATAGCTTTGCAAGATATGATAAACAATCAGACCAATTTGAGTCTTACAGACCGCAATGGAGATCTTGTGTATGAAGGAGAAATAGTAGAGTTTAACATAACCCCGATGACGGCAACAGCAGGGCAAACAGCGGCACAGAACCGTCTTACGATAGGGGTAAATGTACGTTTTACCAATCATAAAGAGGATAAAAAGGATTTTGAAAAGCGTTTTTCTTTTTACTATGATTACCCAGCGGCGAGTCAGTTAAGTTCAGTAAAAGGAGAGGCATTTCAGCAGATATTTGAACGTATTACGCAAGATATTTTTAATGCGTCATTAGCTGATTGGTAAAATGACAAAATGACATATTGAAAGATTGACTGTAAAGGAATTCATAGAGATTATCAGACACCCCTACACTATTAGCGATGCACAAGTAGCAGAGTTAGACGAAATAGTGCAGGAGTATCCTTATTTTCAAGTAGCGAGGGTGTTACAGCTCAAGATATTGCATTCGGAAGGCAATTATAGATATAATAAAGCACTTAAGTTGGCTGCAATACATGTAACAGACCGCACAGTATTGTTTGATTTTATCAACTCAAAGAGTATTATACCTGATTTTTCGGCATTGAGGCGAGATTTTGAGCGTATACGCAAAACGCGAGAGCGCAAAGAGGTCGAAGAGGCAGAGGATAGGCCACCAGAGGTAAGCTATATAGAAGAAGAGCCTCGTTTGTATAGGCCAGATTTGCCAGAAGGTATCTTTGAAGAGCCTATATTTCCTGAGGATTTGGTAAATCATCAGGAGCTTGCAGAGGTTTTTGAGCCAAAAGAAGTAGAGAGGCCGAAGACAGATGCTGATAATATATCGGAATGGCTAGAGAATATATCGGAAGGAGAGGAGCCTTCGCATTATAAAGATGACAAAGTAGCGGAGAAGTTTAAACTTATAGATAAATTTTTGGAGAATAATCCTAAGATAGAAGCATCTAAAAATTATGTATCTAATGTGAATTTAGCAGATGAGGTAAAGTCAGATCCGAAGCAATTGATGACGGAAACGCTAGCACAAGTATATGTAAATCAGCGTAAATATAAGCAGGCGATACAGGCTTATGAAATATTAATTTTGAAAAATCCAAAAAAAAGTGCTTACTTTGCAGCCCAAATAGAACAAATTAAGAATTTACAACAAAATAATTTATAGGAAAAATGACTACATTCAACATCTTTTTAGTACTTATAGTAGTAGTATGTTTACTATTAGCATTGGTAATTATGGTACAAAACCCTAAAGGAGGCGGATTATCATCTACATTTGGAGGTAATACGCAAGTAGTAGGAGGGGTTAAAAAGACAGGAGACTTTTTAGAGCGTAGCACATGGACATTTGCTACTGCTTTGGCTGTACTTATCTTGATAGCTAATACATTGTTACAAAGCAATACAGGGGTAAATGCAGATTCAAAGCTTTTGGATGGCAGTACTCCAGTAGCGCCCGTACAACCATCGGCACCTGCCAATAATGCGACACAAATGCCAGCTACCCCTGCCACTTCTTCTAATACGGGGAATTAAGACTGACAAAAAGTCAGTTGTTACAGATTGGCACACTTTCTGAGATATACTCTGTGATCTTTATAAAAGGAATTAAAATACAGAAAAGAGGGTTAGGATAAAATGCTTTGACAAAGTTGGAGGATTTTGTCAAAGTATTTCTAACACTTACAATTATTTCTAGATAAGTAAACAATTAAAACAAAACAAATAATGGCAAAATTGAATATTAAACCTTTAGCTGATAGAGTAGTGATAGAGCCAGCAGTGGCAGAAACTACAACGGCATCAGGAATCATTATTCCTGATACTGCAAAAGAAAAACCACAAAGAGGGAAGGTAGTAGCTGTAGGAACAGGTACTAAAGAAAATCCTATGACAGTAAAAGTAGGGGATACAGTATTATATGGTAAATATGCTGGTACAGAGTTAAAATTGGAAGGTAAAGACTACCTCATTATGAGGGAGAATGATTTGTTAGGGATTTTAGAATAATCTTAATATAATCATTTATGTTCTATACTTTACAACTAAATGCCAAGTTACAGCCTCTTGATAGGGGAGATTTAGATGATCTCTTAGATGAATTTCTCTCTGAAGAGGATTTAGGGAGTACTTCAGGAGGAGGTACTTTAATGTCTAAAGAAGGAGAAATAGAGTATTGTGATATAGAGATAGAACTCAAAGATACCCCTTATGCAGTAGAAAAATTACTACAAAAGATAGAAGAAATAGGGGTTCCTAAAGGCTCAAAACTATACAATAAAGACTTCAGTCAAGAGGTAGGTGTTTTAGAAGGCTTAGGGCTTTATATCAATGGTACAGATTTACCTGAAGAAGTATATGAAACTACTGATATTAATGTAGTTTTTGATACTATTTCTGAGGCTCTAAAAGATATCTTGGTGGTTACTTCTTACTATGAAGGAAATAAAGAAACAGCATTATATTTCTATGTAAGAGGGAGCTTTATTGAGGCTAAGGAGTGTATCAAAGATTTTATTGACTCCTATCCTTTGTGTGAAAGGTGTAGAATAGTTCAGATCGCTTAAACAAATAAGAAAATAATTAAAAAATAGAAAAAACATGGCAAAAGATATTAAGTTTGATATAGAAGCACGTGAAGGTCTTAAACGTGGTGTAGATGCATTGGCAAATGCAGTAAAAGTAACCTTAGGACCTAAGGGACGTAATGTGATTATTAGCAAATCATTCGGTTCTCCTCAAGTAACTAAAGACGGGGTGAGCGTTGCTAAAGAAATTGAATTAGAAGACGCTCTCGAAAATATGGGTGCTCAAATGGTGAAAGAAGTAGCTTCTAAAACCAATGACCTCGCTGGTGATGGTACTACTACTGCTACCGTTTTGGCTCAAGCTATCGTAAAAGAAGGGCTCAAAAACGTAGCTTCTGGAGCTAATCCAATGGATTTGAAACGCGGTATTGACAAAGCTGTTGTAAAAATCGTAGAACACTTGGCTAAACAAGCTAAAGAAGTAGGTTCTTCTTCTGAAAAAATCAGACAAGTAGCTTCTATCTCAGCTAACAACGATGATACTATCGGCGAACTTATCGCTCAAGCATTTGAGAAAGTTGGTAAAGAAGGTGTTATCACCGTAGAAGAAGCCAAAGGTACTGATACTTACGTAGATGTAGTAGAAGGTATGCAATTTGACCGCGGTTACCTCTCTCCTTACTTCGTTACCGATTCAGAAAAAATGGTAGCTGAACTCGATCGTCCTTACATCTTGTTGTACGACAAGAAAATCTCTACTATGAAGGATTTGCTTCCAGTATTAGAGCCTGTAGCTCAATCTGGTAAACCACTTTTGATTATCGCTGAAGATATTGATGGAGAAGCCTTAGCTACCTTAGTAGTAAACAAATTGCGCGGTACCCTTCGCATCGCTGCTGTAAAAGCTCCTGGTTTTGGTGATCGTCGTAAAGCTATGCTTGAAGATATCGCTATCCTAACTGGTGGTACTGTAATCGCTGAAGAAAGAGGCTTTACTCTTGAAAACGCTACTGTAGATATGCTTGGTACTGCCGAAAGAGTAAGCATCGACAAAGATAACACTACTATCGTAAATGGTGCTGGAAAATCTGATGATATCAAAGCGCGTGTAGCACAAATCAAAGCACAAATCGAAAACACCTCTTCTGATTATGACCGTGAAAAACTACAAGAGCGTTTAGCTAAACTCTCTGGTGGGGTAGCAGTGCTTTACATAGGTGCTGCTTCAGAAGTAGAAATGAAAGAGAAAAAAGACCGCGTAGACGATGCGCTTCACGCTACTCGTGCCGCTGTTGAAGAAGGTATCGTAGCAGGTGGTGGTATTGCTCTTCTCCGTGCTAAAAACGCTTTAGCAAAACTTAAACCTGCTAACGCCGATGAAGAAACTGGTATTAAAATTATCCTCAAAGCATTGGAAGCTCCTTTGCGCACTATCGTAGAAAACGCTGGTGTTGAAGGTTCTGTAATCGTAGCTCGCGTACTCGATGCTTCAAGAGATGCTTACGGATACAATGCCAAAACAGGTACTTATACCGATATGTTTAAAGCAGGTATCATCGACCCTAAAAAGGTAACTCGTGTTGCTCTTGAGAACGCTGCTTCAGTAGCTGGTATGATCCTTACTACCGAATGTGCTTTGGTTGATATCAAAGATGATAAAGCAATGGCTATGCCTCCAATGGGTGGCGGAATGCCAGGAATGATGTAATTGTAAATTCATAACATTATTATCATATTTTATTAATACAAATTGGGGAGTATTTCATTAGAAATACTCCCCAATTTATTTTATTACCTAATCCCTAACAACTAATAAATACTGTAACTAGTCCCTTCTTTACCATCTTTAAGCTGAATCCCCATAGACAAAAGCTCATCTCTGATCTTATCAGAAAGCGCCCAATCTTTATTAGCACGTGCTTCCATTCGCATTTTGATAAGCAATTGTAATACTCTATCAAGCTTGTTGTCATTGTCAGGAACTTGTTGCTCACTTTGTAGCCCCAATACATCAAAAACAAAAGCATTCATCAGTGTTTTCAAATCATTGAGTTCGGCTACTGAAATCTTTTCGTCACCATTAATCCATTTTACAGCTTCAAAAATATGAGCAATAAGTATAGGCGAATTAAAATCATCTAAAAGAGCATTATAACACTTCTCTTTCCATTTTTCTATCTCATATGAAAGGGGACCTGGATGTTCTAAATCACTACTCATCTCATTCAATATTTTTATTGCTTCCATAAGTCTATTGAACCCTTTTTCAGCAGCAAGCATTGCCTCATTCGAGATATCTAGCACACTCCGATAATGCGCTTGCATAAAGCAAAAACGTATCACAGCTGGAGCAAAAGGCTTTTCAAAAAATGTATTTTCCCCACTGATAAGCTGCATTGGCAATATATAGTTACCTGTTGATTTGCTCATCCGTTGTCCATTCATCGTCAGCATATTAGCATGCATCCAATAACGTACAGGACTCTCTCCATGTCCTGCTTTTCCTTGTGCTATTTCACATTCGTGGTGTGGGAACTTCAAGTCCATTCCTCCTCCATGAATATCAAACTGATTGCCAAGATATTTAGTACTCATTACTGTACATTCCAAGTGCCAACCAGGGAACCCATCTCCCCAAGGCGATGCCCAACGCATAATATGAGCTGGCGACGCTTTCTTCCACAACGCAAAATCCTGAGGATTGCGCTTCTCTCCTTGCCCATCCAAGTCTCTAGTATTAGCAAAAAGCTCCTCTATATTCCGTCGTGAAAGCTCTCCATAATTGAGCCCACGCTTGTTGTACTCAAGTACATCAAAATATACCGAACCATTCGCCTCATAAGCAAAACCGTCCTTCAAAAGCTTCTCAGTAAGCTGTATCTGTTCCAATATATGCCCAGTTGCTGTAGGTTCAATCGTTGGAGGAAGTAAGTTGAAAATCTCCAATACCTTATGAAAATCCACCGTATATTTCTGTACAATCTCCATAGGCTCAAGCTTTTCAAGACGCGACTGTTTCACAAAACGGTCATTGTTCACATCACCGTCATCCGTAAGATGTCCCGCATCCGTGATATTCCGTACATAACGCACCTTATAACCCAAAAATTTAAGCGTACGATACACAAAATCAAACGACATAAAAGTGCGCACATTACCCAAGTGCACATTGCTATAAACCGTAGGGCCACATACATACATCCCTACATTATTCTCGTGCAAAGGCTCAAAAACCTCCTTCTCTCCCGTTAAGGAATTGAATATTTTTAATTGATGATTCATTAACTATTGTTCTCTATTGTATTAATTCTCTAATTTTATAACGCTCCTCATTGCTCTTAGTCTTCAAAATAATTTCTCCCAAAAAACCCGCAATAAATAGCTGTGTGCCAATTAACATCGTAGTAAGTGCAAGATAAAACTGTGGCCTGTCAGCAATCAGTCTACCCCGAGGATTGATAAACAACTTATCAATCCCTAAATATGCCGAAAATAAAAAACCTATAAAAAACATCAAAACTCCCAACGCACCAAAAAAATGCATCGGGCGCTTGCCAAAATGCGACAAAAAACTAATCGTAATAAGGTCTAAAAAACCATTGATAAACCTGCTCATCCCAAACTTCGTAACTCCGTATTTACGCGCTTGATGTTGTACCACCTTCTCCGTAATACGCCCAAAACCAGCATTCTTCGCAAGCACAGGAATATAGCGATGCATCTCTCCCGATACCTCTATATTCTTCACTACCTCCTGCTTATAAGCCTTTAGACCACAATTGAAATCGTGAAGTGTCAAACCCGAAGTCTTACGCGCTGCCCAATTAAACAACTTAGAAGGTAAATTCTTAGCCAGTACCGAGTCGTAACGCTTTTTCTTCCAGCCCGATACAAGATCATAACCCTCCTCTCTAATCATACGATAAAGCATCGGAATTTCATCAGGACTGTCTTGTAAATCAGCATCCATAGTAATCACTACCTCTCCCTGCGCCTGCTTAAAACCCGCATGCAACGCCTGAGATTTACCGTAATTACGCAAAAAACGAATACCTTTCACCTGACTATCTTTTTCCGATAACTCCTTGATTACCTGCCAAGAACCATCAGTACTACCATCGTCTACGAAAATAATCTCATATGAATAACTATTCGCAGTGAGTACCCTATGTAACCACTGATAAAGCTCTGAAAGCGACTCTTGCTCATTCAAAAGCGGTATAACAATCGATAAGTTCATTTTGTTAGAATAATTCTCTTCAGAAAGAAAGTGCAAATATATTAAAAAAAGCACATACTACCAAAAATACTTTTTTATCACACTCCCCCACAAATCCTAAATAGAAAATTTTTCTCCTAACCCTCCCTTATACCCGCACTATACCTACAACATGCCTACCCCTATAAAATAAAAAACTATAAAGAATCTTTTTAACAGAAAAAATACTAAAAAATACCGCTTAAACAGATAAAATCAACTTTTTTTAATCCTCTATTAATAACTCCTGAAATCTCACCAAAATAAAAAAACTCAAAAAAACTTTTTTATATCCGAAAAAGTTTCTATCTTTGTCGAAAAGTTATCAAATTAATCAATGTATGAATTTACACGAATATCAAGGAAAGGAAATCCTTTCAAGTTTTGGAGTACGAGTGCAAAGAGGCATCGTAGCTCATAATGCTACTGAGGCAGTAGAAGCTGCCCAACAACTCACTGAAGCCACAGGTACTCAATGGTATGTGGTAAAAGCTCAAATACATGCCGGAGGGCGTGGCAAAGGAGGTGGGGTCAAATTAGCCAAAGGCTTACAAGACGTCGCTCCCTTAGCTTCTCAAATTATAGGAATGCATTTGATAACTCCCCAAACACCTCCTACAGGTAAAGAAGTCCATCAAGTGCTCATCGCAGAAGATGTCTATTACCCTGGCGAAACTGAACCAAAAGAGTTCTATATGTCAGTCCTACTCAACCGCGCTAAAGGTAAAAATATGATTATGTATTCTACCGAAGGCGGAATGGATATTGAAACAGTGGCCGAAAAAACACCTCACCTTATCTTCACCGAAGAAATTGACCCTGCCGTAGGACTCTTGCCTTTCCAAGCTCGCCAAGTAGCCTTCAATTTAGGCCTCGAAGGAGAAGCCCAAAAAGAAATGGTGAAGTTCGTAACAGCACTCTACAATGCTTATGTATCTTCCGATGCTAGCCTCTTTGAAATTAACCCCGTATTAAAAACTTCTGATAACAAAATATTAGCCGTAGACGCCAAAGTAACCCTTGATGACAATGCGCTTTTCCGTCACCCTGAGTATGCAGCTTATCGCGATACACGTGAGGAAAACCCAATAGAAGTAGAAGCTAAAGCTGTAGGACTCAACTATGTCGCTCTCGATGGCAACGTAGGATGTATGGTAAATGGTGCCGGTCTTGCAATGGCTACGATGGACTTGATCAAGCAAGCCGGTGGCTCTCCCGCCAACTTCCTTGATGTAGGAGGTACCGCCGATGCCAAACGTGTAGAAGCTGCTTTCCGCATCATTCTCAAAGACCCTAATGTAAAGGCTATCCTTATCAATATCTTTGGTGGTATTGTGCGTTGCGACCGCGTAGCACAAGGCGTTGTAGATGCCTACCAAAATATGGGTGATGCTATCAAAGTGCCTATCATTGTACGTTTGCAAGGTACTAATGCTGAGCTCGCTAAAGAAATATTAGACAACTCAGGATTAGCCGTTCACTCAGCAATCCTCTTCCAAGAAGCTGCCGATAAAGTAAAAGCAGTACTTGCTTAAAATTCAAATAACAAGTGTCAGATTTGTATCCAAAACTTTGTCAAAGTCCTTAGACTTTGACAAAGTCTGTTATGATAATCAGTAAAATACTTACATCAAACTTGTATTAATTAAAAAGCATAAAAAGAATGAACTGCTATAATCATCATAATGACCCTGCAGTCGCTACTTGTATAGACTGTGGAAAAGGACTTTGCAACAACTGTGCTCACAAATATAATATTCCCATTTGTGATAATTGTAATCAAATTAGAATAAAAAACGAGAAAGGTAATATAGTTAAAAATTGGATAATAACTATTGTTATAGCTTTTATGCTTATACCTATTATTAATATGCTTCACCTAAACCATATTCTACTTGTTTTAATTGCTTTCTGTGGTGCATTAGCAATGGTGTATGGTTGGAAATCCTTAAATTCAATAACCCCTAGAGTTTTTTTAGTACTACCTCTTATAGGATGGTTGATATATTTTTATTTTAAAATAATGCTATCTCTTATTATAGGATTTTTTGTAGCTCCAATAAAATTATACCAAGATATAAAACGCTATAAAGAACTTAAAGAAACAGAAAAATTAATACATAATTATTAAAGTACTATCCTTCCTAAAGTTTATTTCTAAAAACTAAAACCTTATGTTTAAAAAAATCTTCTCTCTCCTCACAGCTATAACTTTGCTCGTGAGTTGTCGCAATACTCCTACTGAAAAACAACCTTCTCCCGAAAAAGGAATAGTAGCCTCACACGCTATGGTAGTGAGTGCCAAAAAAGAAGCTTCACAAATAGGTCTTGCGATCCTTAAAAAAGGGGGCAATGCTTTCGATGCGATGATAGCTACTGAACTTGCCTTAGCTGTAGCTTACCCCAATGCAGGTAACATAGGCGGTGGTGGCTTTATGGTATACCGTTTAGCTAATGGTGAAAAAGGTGCTTTAGATTATCGCGAAAAAGCTCCTGCTAAAGCACATCGCGATATGTATTTAGACAAAGATGGCAACGTAATTGCCGATAAGAGTACATTGGGCGCTTTGGCTGTAGGTGTGCCAGGTACTATTGCAGGAATTTTCGAGGTGTACCAAAAGTTTGGTTCGCTACCTATTGGCGAACTTATACAACCTGCTATTGATTTGGCGCGCAATGGGGTGCTCATCACCGAACTGCAAGCCAATTTTTATATGAATAAGAATGTAGAACTCATCAAGCAGGCTAATAACTATGTTACTCCTTTTGAAAATGGTTGGAAAACGGGTGAACGTTTTAAGTATGAAGAGCTTGCACAGACTTTAGAGCGCATACGCGATAATGGTAGCTATGAGTTTTACAATGGCGAAACTGCCAAACGCATAGTGTCTTACGTGCAAGAACTCGGCGGTATCCTCTCCTTAGACGACCTCAAGAACTACAAACCTCAATGGCGCACGCCTGTTACTTTCACCTATAAAGATTACACCGTCAATTCTATGCCACTGCCTTCAAGTGGAGGAATTTGCTTGGCGCAGATTCTCAAAAGTGTAGAACCTTATAATATAGGTCAGTATCCTCATAACGGCGAGCAATACATTCAGTTATTAGTAGAAGCCGAACGCCGTGCTTATGCCGATAGGGCTTACTATATGGGCGACCCCGACTTTGTAAAAGTCCCTACCGAAACGCTTCTCTCTCCCAATTATCTCAAAGAGCGTATGAGTAGTTTTTCGTGGGATAAAGCAAGTAAATCTTCTGAGATAGCACACGGTAAAATTGCAGGTTACGAAAGTGATGAAACGACTCATTACTCTATTGTAGATCGTTTTGGCAATGCCGTAGCGGTTACTACTACCCTCAACACCAATTATGGTAGTAAAGTATATGTGAAAGGTGGAGGTTTCTTCCTCAACAACCAAATGGACGATTTTAGCATCAAACCTGGTGAACCCAACACTTATGGTTTAGTAGGTTCTGAAAAAAATGCTATTGCGCCTAATAAACGTATGCTCAGCTCTATGAGCCCCACCATTATAGAAAAAGGTGGTAAACTCTTTATGGTAATAGGCACCCCTGGCGGTTCAACGATTATCACCTCAGTATTACAGTGTTTCCTCAATGTAGCCGAATATGGTATGACGATGCAAGAATCAGTCAGTAAACCGCGCTTCCACCACCAATGGCTACCCGATGATGTAATGTATGAGCCCAACGGATTTGCTCCAGAGGTCATAGCCAAACTAAAAGCTAAAGGCTATAAACCTCGCGAAGAAAACTTTGTTATCATTGGTAAAGTAGATGCTATTTTAGTACAGCCCGATGGCAGTTTAGAAGGTGGTGCCGACCCTCGTGGTGATGATACTGCAGTGGGGTATTAAGGGGTAAATACACAGCACCCCCTAAACAGAAAATTTTTCTCCTCTCTCTGCCCTACATCTCACTTATACCTACAGTATACCCACAGTATACCTACCCCCTATACATCCTAAAAGTGAAAAATACTACAAAAATGAATATTCACAGAAAAATATACTACAAAACCCTTAATTATTAGAAAATAAAAATTAGCAATGATCCATTTGCTAAATTCCCTATTCCCTAACCACTATTCCCTGATATTTCCTTTCTTACTTAAAATCAAAAAAACTACAAAAGTCGACTATGTGAGGGAACTAGGGGATAGACTTTCAAATGCGAATATTGAAAAAAAATACTTTAAAAATTTGGAAGTTTAGAAAAAATGACTACCTTTGCCCCAGAATTATGACACATAACACGTAAAAATGACTTTCACAAGTAAAAATATGATGATGCTTTGTTCTATGGTTTCCCCATAGGAAGGCATCGTTGTTTCTTTACTTTACCCTATATAAAAAGGAATGCAATGATGTTACATTGCATTCCTTTTTTATTTTCCCCTTAGTAATAACCTTTTAAAAACAAATTTAGTGATGAGAAAGAAAATCCGCTTTTTAGTATTTTTAGCCTTACTGCTCTCTGCAGTTGCTTCGGCTCAAACCGTTAAAGGTATCGTAACCGATAATCAAAAAGAACCTCTAATTGGGGTGAGTATCGTTCTGAAAAATACCCAAAAAGGTACTAATACCGATGAAAATGGACACTTTAGTCTGCAAGTCTCCGAAAACGATGTGCTTGTATTTTCGTACATAGGTTTTAAAACTAAAGAAGTAAAAGTAGGCAAACACACTACTTTAAACATTCTCTTAGAAAGTGATACAGAAGCGCTCGACGAGGTGCTTATCGTTGGCTCACGTGCTGGTGGACGCACAAAAGTAGATAGCCCTGTGCCAGTAGATGTGTTCGATGTAGTGAAAACCGTAAAAACACAACCTCAAGTGAATATCAATCAGATACTCAACAGCATAGCGCCTTCCTTCACCTCTACACCTCAAGTGGTAACCGATGGCACCGACCACTTAGACCCCGCTCAACTACGCGGTTTAGGTCCTGATCAAACCTTAGTGCTTCTCAACGGCAAAAGGCGACACACTTCTGCCTTTATCAATGTAAATGGCGCACCTGGTCGTGGTACCGTTGGCACCGACCTCAATGCAATTCCCTCATTTGCGCTTTCCAAAATTGAAATTTTGCGCGATGGTGCTTCTGCTCAATACGGTTCGGATGCCATTGCTGGGGTACTCAATCTCAACCTCAAAAAAGAAAAAGGACTCTCTGCCCAAGTGAGTTACGGGGCTAACATAACTCCAAAAGCCAATGATCACCGCGGTGATTACGACGGCGAACAAGGGCAATTAGACCTCAATTATGGCACTGACCTCGGTAAAAAAGGCGGATTTATCAACCTCACTTTCTCAGCGCAATTCCGCAACCCTACTTTTAGAGCAGGCACTTTTGATGGCACTATCTTCAACGCCTATAATGCAATTGAACAGCGCGCTTTAGAAGCTGGCGATAATCTGTCTAACTATTTTAGCAATAGCAATGTAAATGCCGACCCTCAACTCTTAGGGCTTATCAAAAACTACGCTGGTGAGGTTAACTATTTCAACAGTTCCTTCTTATCACAAATCCAAAATGCTACTTCGCTCACCAGCCTTCGCAGTATTCTGAGTAAAGATGTTACCGATGATGAACTCGCTTATCGTCAGTTGTCGCGTAAAGACTTCAATATGCACGTAGGGCAATCGCGCCTACGCGGTACGCAATTCTTCCTCAATACCGAACTCCCTATTTTCGATAGCTGGAAATTCTATGCTTTTGGCGGACAGAGTTACCGCTATGGCGAGGCTGGTGGTTTCTTTAGACGACCTAACCAAGCGCGCACCTTCACAGGGCTACATCCTAACGGCTATCTGCCTTGGATAACTACTGATATTCAAGATAGTTCTATCTCAGCAGGTTTTAAAGGCGAAGCAGGAGCGTGGCATATTGATGTCAGCAATACTTTTGGGCGCAATGAGTTTGCCTATACTATCAAGCATACGGGCAACACCAGTTTGCGTTTTGCCTCTCCTTCTTCCTTTGATGCTGGCAAATTGCGCTTCTTGCAAAACACCCTTAACCTCGATTTTTCCAGAGCTCTCAACCTCTTCGAGAAAGCCAACCTCTCATTGGGCGCTGAGCAACGCCACGAAGCCTATAGTATTGTAGCAGGTGACGAAAGTTCTTATGCTACTTATGACCTTTTGGGTAGAGTGCAGGACGGCAATACCCCTAATAACCAAAAACCTACTGACTTCTTTGGGGCTTACCTCCCTGGTGGTGCACAGGTATTCAGTGGGTTGCGTGAAGAGAGTGCCCTCACCAAAACGCGCAATGTATGGGCGGGTTATGCCGAATTTGAAACCGACATCACTCGTTGGCTCTTAGCCAATGCCGCCTTGCGCTATGAAAACTATTCCGATTTTGGCGATACTTTCAACTACAAATTAGCAACTCGTGTGAAGCTCCTCCCTAATGTAAATTTGCGTGCTGCTGCCTCTACAGGATTCCGCGCCCCCTCTATCCACCAATTGTATTACACCAACATCGGTACGCTCTACCTCAACGGAAATTTGCAAGAAATAGGTACGTTCAACAATATCTCTAAAGCGGCTGAACTCTTTGGCATCGAGAAACTCAAAGAAGAACAATCTAAATCTGTGAGTGCAGGGTTCGCTCTAAACTTGCCAAAAGCGGGTATTTCTCTCAGTGCCGATGCCTACTTCATCCGCGTAGACAATCGCATCATCCTCACCGAAACTTTTAGCAAACCAACAGGCTCTTCACCTGCCGAAAACGAGCTCAAACAAATATTCGATACTGCTAATGTGAACAGCGTACAGTTCTTTACCAATGGCGTTGATGCCGAAACTAAAGGGATAGATGTTGTAATAGCGCACCATTATCAAGGAGATAAATGGAGTATCAACAACGATTTTGGTCTCAATCTCACCCAAACGCGCAAAGTAGGGGCTATTCACACCCCCGAAGCAATAAGAAATGCAGGCTTAGAGACTAAATTCTTCTCCGAAAGAGCTCGTATCTATTTAGAAGAAGCCGTTCCGCGATTCAAAGCAACCCTTTCTCATAACCTCAGTATAGGCAAATGGAACACTTATTTGCGCAACACCTATTACGGCAAAACCACAGGTCCTGATATCATCAGAACTGCCGACCAAATAGGAGACTTTGAGTTTGATAGCTATGGTCATCAAGTGATACGTGGCAAACTCATTACCGACCTTTCTATTGCTTATAATTTTAGCGAAAAAGCCACTTTCACTCTGGGGGTAAACAACCTTTTCGATCTTTACCCTGAAAAGAACGTAAAAGTGAATAACAACAACGATCAATTTGTGTATTCGCGCGCCACTTCTCAATTCGGGCTCAACGGGCGTTATGTGTTTGCAAGAGCGAGCTTTAAACTGTTCTAAAAAATGTTTAACGCGTAAATTTTAGTATATTTTTCTAATAAAGGGAGTTTTTGTAGAATTTTAAACTTTTTGGGTAGATAGGTTACGCCTATACTGTGCCTATACTGTAGGTATATCCTAAGTATAAGATAGAGGAGAAGAAAAAAAAACTTTTTCTATCTATACGACATAGGAAGATAGGTGAAATCAGTATATTTTTCTTTTAAAAGACCCTTTTGTAGAAAAAAATTCTGTTTTAGTTATTAAAATAAAAAAAATTATATATTATTTTGGTGTATTTGCCAAAATATTGTAGCTTTGCACACAAAATAAGAAAATTCATATGAAATCAAACGTATTAGGGTATCCTCGTATTGGTGAGAAACGAGAACTAAAAAAAGCCAATGAGTCTTTTTGGGCTGGTAAAATATCAGAAGAAGAACTCCTTGCAGTGGCTGAAAATATTCGTGTACATAACTGGACATTACAAAGAGAAGCAGGAGTAGATTTGATTCCTTCTAACGACTTTTCTCTTTATGACCAAATGCTTGACTTTTCGTTTACAGTAAGCGCTATCCCTGAGCGTTTTGCTCCTATTCATCAGTTGAGCAACTTAGAGCGTTATTACGCTTTGGCACGTGGCTATCAAAAAAATGGTATTGATATTACCGCTATGGAAATGACCAAATGGTTTGATACCAATTACCACTATATTGTACCCGAATTTACTAAAGACCAATCTTTTAAAATTCTTGTAAACAAACCTTTGCAAGAATATAACTTGGCTAAAAAACACGGTTTTGATACTAAACCAGTACTTATCGGTTTGGTAACTTATTTGCTTCTCGGTAAAGAAAAAGAACAAGGTTTCCACCGTTTAGACTTGGCTGAACGTTTGTTGCCCGTGTATATACAAATCGTACAAAGTTTAGTAGATGCAGGTGCTAAAACTATTCAAATAGATGAGCCTTACTTAGTTCTCGACCTTCCTGAAGGCGCTACCGATGTATACAAAAAAGTGTATACTGAACTAAGAAGCAAATTCCCTACTACCGAATTTATCCTCACTACTTACTTCGGCGCACTCGATAACAATACTGAATTAGCTGTATCATTGCCTTTCAATGTATTGCACATCGATTTAGTGCGCGCCACAGCTCAGCTTGACAAAGTACTCAAAGCTCTTCCTGCCGATAAAAAACTATCGCTTGGAGTAGTGGACGGACGCAATATTTGGAAAAACAACTTCGAGCACTCATTAGCATTGATTGAGAAAGCTAAAGAAGCTATCGGTGCTGATCGCCTATTGATAGCTACTTCTTGCTCATTATTGCACTCTCCTTGCAACCTCGAACTCGAAAACAACGAGAAAGTGCTTACCCCTGAAATCAAACAATGGTTGGCTTTTGCTAAACAAAAAGTAAAAGAAGTAACTACTTTGCAAGCCCTTGCTACAGGTCGCATAACTCCTGAGGTAAAAGCTGTGTTTGAAGAAAACAAAAAAGCAGCTGAAACACGTAAAACTTCACCGCTTATCCACGACAACAAAGTGAAAGAGCGCGTGAACAACATCACAGCTAAAGACGATGTGCGCCACAGTCCGTTCAACGAGCGTAAAGTAGCACAACACAAAGCGTTGAACTTACCTCTTTTCCCTACAACTACTATTGGGTCATTCCCTCAAACCGACGAGGTACGTAGCTGGCGTGCTCGCTTCAAAAAAGGAGAACTCACTCAAGCCGAATACGACAAGTTGTTGGAAAAAGAAATTGAAGAGTCTATCCGTTTCCAAGAAGATACCAATATCGATGTACTCGTACACGGCGAATTTGAGCGTAATGATATGGTGGAATACTTTGGCGAATTGCTTAAAGGATACACCTTTACCAAATTCGGTTGGGTACAAAGTTACGGTTCACGTTGCGTAAAACCACCGATTATCTTTGGTGATATTTCACGCCCTGAACCAATGACTGTACGCTGGAGCAAATACGCACAATCACTTACCAAATTGCCAGTGAAAGGTATGCTTACAGGACCTGTAACTATCTTGCAATGGTCGTTTGTACGCGATGACCAACCTCGTTCTGAAACTTGTTTGCAGATAGCTTTAGCAATCCGCGATGAAGTAGTAGACCTCGAAAAAGCAGGTATCAAAGTTATTCAAATTGACGAACCAGCTATCCGTGAAGGATTGCCATTGCGCAAGAGCGAGTGGAAAGCCTACTTCGATTGGGCAATCAAAGCGTTCCGTATTTCAGCTTCAGGTGTGAAAGACGAAACTCAAATCCACACCCACATGTGCTATTCTGAGTTCAACGATATGATTGAAGCTATCGCCGATATGGACGCCGATGTGATTACCATAGAGTGCTCTCGCTCACAAATGGAACTCCTCGATGTATTTGGTGACTTCAAATATCCTAACGAAATAGGACCTGGGGTATACGACATTCACTCACCACGCGTACCTTCGCAAGAAGAAATGACCAACTTGATGAAGAAAGCCATTTCGGTAGTACCAAAAGAGCAATTGTGGGTAAACCCCGACTGCGGACTCAAAACACGTCACTGGCCAGAAACCAAAGCAGCTCTTCACGCAATGGTGGATACCGCCAAAGAACTTCGCAATCTTTACAAATAAGACATAAGAAGTAATAAATAAAAAAGCAATGTGCAGAAGATGTACATTGCTTTTTTTGTGTTAAAATTGTTCTTTTACTTTGTAGAAATAAAACTATTTTATACATTTGCCCGACGAAAACCAAAAAAATATTATGAGAGTTTTTCATACGCAAGAAAGTAGAGAAAAAGAATTGAGTTTTCCACAAAAATGCCTTAGGGAAGATGCTTGGTTAGGTGAAGCATACTATTTTTGGAAAGAAATAGAAGATGCTGAAGATTGGGGATATAGTTCCAAAAGAAGAACAGGCTATTTTGAAGTTTATGATTGTATCTTAAAATCAGAAAATTACTTGGATACTGTTTTTAACGAAGACCATTATTATTTTTGGTTGAAACAATTAGAGAAAATAGCTAAAACAATCATTAAAAAAACAAAAGAAAAACCTACTCTAAAGGAGTTGAATGATTACATTTTTGATAGGGGGATTTGGAGAGAAGTTGATTTTATTCAATTTCAAGATTTACCTACTGGAGAAAAACATTCTTTTGTAAAACCAATAACCTATAACAACGGGAAGATTAGAACCATTGCTTTTAGGAAGAGAATACAAATAGCTGTGTATAATCCTAATATTATACAGAATTTTTCTTTCTTAAAACAAGAAAAAATATAACTATGCTAGATTTAAAATCCTTAGAAAGAGAATTAGATGAGGCTCTTTCAAAAGAAACGGAAGAAAACCTTACTTCTTGGATTCAAAACAGAAGAAAGGTAGAAGTTTTTCTTTCTAAAGAAGAGTACTTACCTGAATACAAAAATATCACAGAAAACCATTTTTCTTCTTCAAAAGAAGAAGAGATGATTTTCTATATTTAAACAGTATTATAAAATAACATATAGCGTTTCGCTTTACAGTTTCCTAATTTCTGAAAACGACCAATTTTTCAATAAGTACAGGAAAAGTAAATGTAGAAATGCCTGCGGTTACGTGGGCATTCCTTTTGCTTTGTACTTATGGCCTTTGGTCGGGCTTCAGAAATTGAGCAATAAGGAATGTTTCCACGTTTTTTATTCCCTTACTATAGCGAAACCTACCCGATAAAGGCGGCAACCGAAAAGCCTGAACAGAGTAGGTATAAACTTAATTTTATCAAACAATTGCAATGAAAAGCAACAACAAAAACGTAGCGTGGGCGACTTTTCGCACTGCTACACAAGTAGTAGCCATTATGACAGTAATTTTAGTAACTCTTATCGCTTGTGGTAAAAGCGACAGTGGGGGAAGTGTACAAAACAAGGATTTGATTGGCACTTGGGTATGGGAGAGTGGTACAGTTGATGGCGTTCCTGAATCTTATGATGACCCTAAAAAAGGTTTAATAGATAAACGTTGTAATACTAAACCTTTTTTTGTTTTTACAGAAAAAGAGGTAAGTAGAACTTTTGTAGTGGAAAATATTTTCAATGATGTACTTAAAAAGTGTGATATTGAAACGAAAAAAGGAAGTTATTCGGTTTCAGGGAATACCATCTCTATTATTTGGGAAGATAAAAGTGGAGGTTCTGCTACAATATCTATAGTAGGAAATAAACTTATTCTTAGTGTCTCAGGAGAAGATGATAAAGGTAAAAAGCATACTTTAGTAGAAACCTATATAAAGCAGTAAACTTCCTATATCATTATACCCTTAGAAACTTATTTAAGGAACAAAAAGAGCAAAGCACTTTAAAGCGCTTTGCTCTTTTCTTTTAAAATATTTCATTATTTTGAAAAGAAAAATAGTAAAAATAAACATAGTAACAATAGCTTATTTTTACATTTTTGTAGAAATAAGCAATTTTACAACATTTTAAAGGCTTATTTTTACATAGTAATTAGTCCGCTAATTCTAAGAAATCCTCAAAATACTCATCAAAAGTGTAGGTTTGCTCATTACAAAATTATTGTTTTTTCTAAAAAATATTTCAGTAAACGTGTTTAAACTTTTTTGAGGAACTTGGAAATAAACCCTAAAAGGAGCATTCCAATCCAAGTCACATCAAGATACTCATATCTCATTATCAAACCTTTATATCCATCAAGCCAACCAT